>JASLXP010000233.1 GCA_030740295.1 Planctomycetota bacterium | reverse complement strand
ATTCCTTCTGCCGGTCTGCCAAATTCAAACCCACACCCGACCTGCGCGGCCAGATCGCCATCGCCCGTGCAGTCAATGAAACACTTGGCTGACCATGCCTCGCGACCGGATTTGCTTTCAGTGACTGCAAATGCGATTCGATTGTCTTCACCCCGCGCTGCGGCAACGACCCGTGTACACAGTCGCACCTCCACGCCGGCCTCTAGGCACATCTGCTCAAGCACGAGTTTCATCACCTCGATGTCGTACCCCACTCCGCCACTGTCTTTCGGATATGCCTGCGCGCGCCCACCCATGTCTTCAACGCGCTGGATGATCTCGCGCGTGAGCCCTGGTTTGTTTTTCGAATCAAGGATCCAGCTCAGCATGCCGGTCGTCCAGACCCCGCCCAATTGGCCGTGCGTTTCGATGAGCCGAGTCTTTGCACCAGCTCTTGCCGATGCGATGGCCGCTGCAACGCCGGCCGGTCCACCGCCACAGACGATAACGTCAGTCTCTTCGATGATCGGTGTTTGACGGGGGTCTTCTTGATGAAACATCCGGCGTGAGAGTGTGGGTTCCGTAGATCAGATCAGATTCGTTTGATTCAGTTTTGTCGAAGCGGCAGATGCCGCCAGAGCCGGGAGTGATCTCATTCATGCCCCCTGTGCTGGATCTGTCTCATACATTTCAGTCCCCTCATCTACACAGCTTGACGATCAGTTGCTCGACCGCCATCTCGGGGTCTGTGCCGCTCTTGCTGGCGACATCCGCCTCCAGCAGCAGACGGTGGTTTCGCCGCAGATCCTGTTCGGTGAACTGGCGGAGTTGTCCCATAAACAACGTGGCGTTGCGCCCGCGCAGCTTGAGCTGGCTCTGAACTTCGAGCGGCGGGATGCCGGAGGCCAGTAGTTTCTGCGCAGTCCACAGCCGGCGAAATTGCCAGGCCAGCAGCGCGAGGACCTGTCCCTCATGCGTGCCGTTTTGTAGCTGCTCCTTGAACAGGTTGATAGCACGGCCCGGCTGTTTGGAAGCCGCGGCCTCGGTGAGCTTGAAGATAGTGTGATGCCCGTGATGCCCGATGAGCGCATTCACATCCTCTTCGGCTATTTGATTTCGCCGGCCAACAAAGGTCGCGAGTTGTTCCAGTTGCGTGTCGAGCTGTTGGAGAGATTCTCCGCCAAATTCCGCCAACTCGGCGGCGGCGCGCGGTGCGATTGGTTTGCCGTAGAAATCCTGCGAGCGTCTCATCACCCATTGTGGAATCTGATTGTCCCACGGCCGTTTGCACTCAACGTAGAAGCCTGTCTTCTTCACTGCCTGGACGAGTTTCTTGTAGTTCCCCCAAGCGCCATTAGTCGTGATGACTAACGCTGACCCTGAGGCCGGCTGTGCAAGATAGCTTTCGAGCAGTTCACGATTCGTCCTTCCCTTGCCGGTGTCTTCATCTCCACCGCGGCTGAATCCTAAAAACTTGTCCGCTCCCTTCAGCAGGACCAGCCGGTCGCCGCCAAACAACGATTGGGTACGGAGCTCGTCAAGAACCGTTGCCATTTCTATTTCATCAGGTTCGAAATCCGCCAGACCGAGGGAGTCCGCGCCTTCCGGATAGAAGTCATTCTTGATACGGTTCACGCCCTGACTTTTGAAGAATTCTTCGTTGCCGAAAAAGACATAGACCGGTGCGCGCTTGAATGCCTGGAGGAATTCGTCAGTGGTCATAAAGGGCAGTGTGAGACTTGGGGTCTTTTCTAAAGGATCGCAGCCGGCCTTGCAGGCAATCCAAATCTGTAATGAGATTAGACACAGACGTCAAACGTTCTCGACGCATGATTTCAGATGAGCTCTCGCCGACCGGATGGCATCTTCAATTCGCTCGACGGCCCAGCTCTCTGTGCCACCCCAGTAAACGATTGGCTGTATTTTCGGCAGTTGGGAATCCAGAGACTTCAGCGCGCTGGAGAAATCCATCTGCCCATTACCGGGGATCTGGTCAGACGCGCTGCCTGTATCCAATTCGCCTGCGGGAACGCCGGCTTTGAAATCCCAGGCGAGGAACGCTTTTACTCTCGGCCCGAGAGCCGCCAGCGCATCGAACGGCTCGAAACCTGCGGCGTGGAAATGCAGGCCGGCGAACGCAATGCCCAGATAATCCGAGCCGAACTTGGCCAGCAGCTCGTCGCACTCATCGGGGCTCTCCAGGAATCCATTCACATGGTTCTCGAGGGCGATGACAACGCCGGCGTCGGTGGCCTTGTGAACCAGCGGGCGCAGGTACGAGACGTAGTCCTCAAAGCTCATCTGGTCTTTCTTTACGCCTGTTCCGGTAATCAGGACTTTGGCGCCGACCTCCTGCGCGGCTCGCAGGTATTTGAAAATTCGCGAGAGCCCCTCGTCAGGAGTGTGCACCCGGTAGGCGGTGAGTGAATAGATCGAGAGCCCGTGTGTCTCCACTTCCTGGCGGAGAGCGCCGAACTGCTCGCGGCCGTGATTGGGATCAAGATGCTGCGCCCGGCCCGGGGTCGACCAGAGATCGAGCGAGTTGTAGCCGGCCGCGGAGATGATATCGATGGCGGCCTGCAGTCCGTGCTTTTGAAAAAGTTGGGTCGCGCAGGAGAATCGCATAGCAGATGTCTCTGATTAGGGCGGGGGCGCTAATAAGAGTTTGGCTGATCTCGGCGCAGAGACAAGGACTGTTTTGTCAAAAATGCCGCCGGCAGTGACGCAGATCTATATTCGTTTACAGTTCATATGTGTCTCAAGCGATGTTTCCTTTTCAGTTCTGAGTTTTTAAGTCGACCTGGTCTGCGGTTTCATGAATAAAGAGAATCGTCAAATCAGTGCAGCAATGGAGCGTTTCAGCTCCGATGACAGTCTCAACGAGTTCTACACATTGTTCCGCTATTCCCCGATCGGTGGACTGGGCTGCGAGCCTGGAGTGGGACGTCGCGATCCCAGTAACGTCATCAAGGCTGGGGACTTCTATTGCGTTTGGTACACCCGCATTTCCGGACACAGATCCGTTGGTGTGCGGAAGGCCAGCGAAAGCAAACGCGCCTTCAAATGGGATCTCGCCGAAATCTGGTATGCGACAAGCCCGGACGGCAGAGAGTGGACAGAACGGGGCGTCGCCATCTCCGCGGGTGAGAAAGGCAGGTTCGATGATCGCAGTGTCTTCACTCCGAACATCCTCGTCGCCGGCGACTGTTACTACCTGGTGTACCAGGCCGTCCGTTCGCCGTACACACAGCGTACGAAAAATGTCATCGGTATGGCGAAAGCCGATTCACCGGCCGGCCCGTGGACAAAGTTATCCGATCCGATTCTTACCACCGGCAACAGAGGGATCTGGAAGGGCGACGAAAACGATCCGAATCAGGAGTGGTCTGAAGCCGTAGAGGAAGGCGAATGGGACAGCCACAAAGTTCACGACCCTGGGGTCCTGGTTCGTGGCGGCAAGTTTTGGCTTTACTACAAGGGCCAGCAGATTGGGCGGCATCCCTTCGAATCAAAGATAGGGGTTGCCATCGCCGATCATCCCGAGGGCCCTTATCACAAGCATCCGTTGAATCCCCTGACCAACAGTGGTCACGAGGTCTGGGTGTGGCCTTACGGCAAGGGCGTCGCCGCGATGGTCGACTGGGCCGGTCCCGAAAAGAACACGATTCAATACGCGGAAGATGGCCTGAACTTTGAAGTCGTCGCCGCGCTCGAAGACATCCCACCGGCCGGAGGCGCCTACATACCTGATAAATTCATAGACACCAAAGATGGGCACGGCTTCACTTGGGGTCTGTGCTACTGCAAATCAGATTGGGACTTCCTCGTTCGTTTTGATTGCGATCTGCACGCTGGAAGTCAGAAGCAGTTCCCCGGCCAACGATACAAACACTACGGGACGATCAGAGATATTCTGAGTGACCCGGTACGATTCGGGATAAGGCGCGAAGAAGAGGAGTGATGGCGGTGGGTTCTCAATCTCTACAGTGGTCTTTCTCTAAAGCCGCAACCTCGAGATCCAGAACGTTTCCCACACAGTCTTGGCGGTCCGCATACAACTACTCTCTGTCCCTCAAAACGAAGTTCACCTGGTCACCAACACGCCGCCAGGCGCGGGCGCTGGCCCGCATGCCTTCTCGGGTGTTGTGGACACCGTCGCCGGCGATGAGTTTCCGGCGATCCGGGTGGCGCTGGTATTCTGCGAACAGGTGTCCGCAAGGGATACGCATGCGGCGGCAGGTCTCAATGAGGGCTTTGTTGTACGCGGCTTCCGGTTTGGATTCCGGATCTTTGAAGCCCCGGGGAGGGATGGTGCCGAGAATGGGGATGATACCCCGTTCGGCCGCGGTGTTGGCGATAGCTTCGAGGTCTTCCATGGCCTGCTTGATGGCCTGAGCACTCTTGCTGTTATTGGTGCCGAACAGGATGAGCGCGATGGAGGGGGTGCCGGCCTTGTTGAAATTGGCCGTGGCATTCGCCAGGCCAAAGGACGTTCTCTGGCTTGGATAGCCAAAGCCAACGACCCTCTTTGTGCCCAGCGCGCCCTGGACTTCGAGCGGATAGCCGGTAGCGCCGGTGAGGGAATCGCCATAACACAAAACGAGGTTCCTGCTCTGATTGCCTTTTCCTCTGGCGGCAATTTCGAGCACTCGCTTTCGGTACACTTTTCGTTCCTCTTCCTCAATCTTCTGAACTGGTTTCAGATTGCCCCTGCCCTGTTTCACCCGTATCGATGCCGGCGCAGACCACTCGCCCAGGTTTTCTTCAAAATCGCACGCCAGGACTCGGTACTGGTAATTCCCTGGTGACAGATGTCGATCTCTGTAGAGCACCTCGACACTCTCTGCGATCTTTTCAAAAGGGCCTCCGTCTCTGGATCGCGATATGACATAAAGCATCACCGATGAGTTGTCCCTGGCCGGTTTCCACCAGAGCAGAGCTTCCCCGGAGCCGGCCTTTCCCTGGACGCCCTGCACTCGGGAAGGTGGTGTACGGTCGTTACCCCGGTAAAGGACGAAGTTATCGATCTCCATCCAGGTGTCTTTCGAGCCGGGCTGTTCGCCATGGAAACGGATCTCCGTGTAGAAAGTCTCTGGACGAATGCGCGTGCCGATTCGCCGGGAGTTATATCGAAAGGTGTCGAGATAGTACAGGACGGGGCGCCACTCGGTTTGGGAGAGCCAGCGGTAGGCGTTGCTGGTGGTGTTGTCTTTAGAGAGGCGGTCGCTGGCGTTGAGCCCGGCGTAAGGCATGCCGGATGCTCGGCCGAGGTAGCCGACCTTCAGGTCGGTTGCTCCAGGGATGTTCACCGGAAGCGATGCGCCGAATCCGCCACCGGGTTTCATTCGTGCAAGACGAAGGGTCTTGGCAATGGTGATGCCTTTACCGACTGCGGGCCCCATGTTGTCCGACCATCGGAATCCGCCGTTGTCTTTGTCGAAATTAAATTTGTAGTACACGGTGACGTCGCCTGCCTGCCTGCCGGCATCGATGACCTGATCCGACTTCACCGGGTCTTTGCGATGGCGGGTGACACCTCCATCTGTTTTGGGGATGGTGACCCCGGTAAGTCGACCAAATGCTGCGGGCTGATGAAATTTGGAGGATGGGAGAATGGCCCATGAGTATTCCATGTAAGGATCAGCGCCGCGGGCCGGCAGCGAGTGATGTTGATGCGCCAGTCGAGGCCGGTGCCGACGTACGCATTGAGCTCTTTCAAAGGAATAGCCAGCGTCGCCGTCCAGCGTTTGTTCTTCTCGATGTGGGTCTTGCACTTCAGCGGGGCATTCCAGGTTACATCGTTCTCACTTTTGGAGGGGCACGCCTGATCGAAGGTGGTCCCCTGGGGATTCAGGCCGATGTGCTTGTAGCCGATGTCCGGATCGGCAGAGATGAACAACTCGACGCAATCGTCCGACCACACTTCACCATCGGGCCTGGCGGTGGCTTTGAGCGCAGCCGTGTTCGGCTCCTGGCACTCGAATCCGACGTAGAGCGTGGTGGCGTCGAAGAGAATGCGGGCAGTGGATGTAC
>JASLXP010000232.1 GCA_030740295.1 Planctomycetota bacterium | reverse complement strand
CAAGCCGTCACCCTCATGGCGTAGCGAGAACGAAGGGCCGCTCCTACACGACTTCACCCACGCATTCGATCAGATGGACATGCTCGCGGGCGAGATCGACTGGCTCTGCGGCATGGCCGAGCAGCGCATGCGACCGTGGGCGGTGGAGGATTTCAGTGCTGCCATGATCCGCTTTAAGAGCGGCGTCACGGGGCTTATCCACGGGGCTGAACTCACCGATTTCCAGAGCTTCGATTTCGAGCTCCGCGGCTCGGAAGGCGTCATTCGAATCCAGGCGGAGAAGATCGAATTGCTCCAATCCGTTGAACGAATGGTCGAGCCGGACAGCGGTTTCAGGTGGGCCTCGCTCGATCCAAAGGAGATAGATCATCCTGCGCCGGTATCCACCTATGTTCTCGCACTGGAAGAGTTGCTCGATGCCCTGGAAGGCAAGGCCACGCTCCGCAGTGACGGCCGGATCGGCCGGAGATCGATGGAGGTGGTCATGGCGATCTATCAATCCCAGCTCAACGACTGCGCCAAAATTTCGTTCCCGATTTCGATGATGGGTTCCGGTGTCGAGGAACTGAGGAAAGCAGGAGCTTTCACCGATCAGACCCAGTAGGCCAGGACGAAGGATTCTTTACGAGCCAATGAATGCGACGCTGCGAATGATCACCGAGTGTTCGGATCTGGTTGTGCGAGAAGTGACACGTGCAGTGGTATATTGAAACTTGCCCGGGGCCAACGTGGCTCTGGACCTGCGATCTCACAATGGACGCAAAAGGATTATTACCATGACATCCAAAGAACGTGTTCTGGCCGCAGTGCAACGGAAACATGCAGATCGCCTGCCCTTCTACATCATGGGCTTTTACGGCGAAGAATCGCAGCAGACGATTAAAGACTATTTCGGCATGGAGGACATGGAGAAAATTTACGACGAGCTTGGCATTGATGTACGCGGCATCGGTGGGAGCTGGTGGAAGGTACCGGAACGGCTGGACGAAAACGGGAACAAGCGCGAACTCTGGGGAGGCGGCGGGCCGCCCTACACCGAGGAGGTCTACACGCGCCCTCTGCGCCACGCGGAGACCGTTGCCGATATCGAAGCTTACGAATGGCCGGATCCTGACTGGCTCGAAATACTGCCCATCGAGCCGGAGCGCCGGGAATACCTGTCCCGCCATTTTGTCAACCTTGGCTGCGACCCGGTCTGGTGCAAGCTCGCAGACCTCATGTCGATGGAGCCGCTGCTCATCAACATGAAAGAGAACCCGGCAATCGTCGAAGCCGCGGCAGCACAAATCGGTGACTTTCTTTACGAATCAACCCGTCGGCAGTTGGAGGCCAACGGGGACCTTATTGACTGCTTCCATCAATGGGACGACTACGCGACCGATACGACGCTCTTTTTTTCCCTCGAAGACTGGCGCCGGTTTTACAAACCCGCGCTGGCCCGGCTCTGGGAGCTGGTAAAGTCTCACGACAAACTCATCTGGTATCACTGCTGCGGGGCGATGAGCGATCTGCTGCCGGACCTGATCGACATGGGCATCGACATCCTCGAACCGTGCCAGGTGCATCTGCCGGGCATGTCCCCGGAACGCCTGAAGCGCGACTTCGGCAAGGACGTTGTCTTCTACGGTGCGATCAACACCCAGCAGACGCTGCCGAGGGGAACGGAGGAAGACGTGCGCCGCGAAGTCCGGGAGCGAATCAGCGTCCTGGGCTCAGACGGCGGCTACATAGTCGGCCCCGATCATTCCGTCAATAAAGACGTGCCCCCGGAAAACGTTATCGCCCTTTACGCTGAGGCCGCAAAGTGCGGGAGTGCGTAGAGGCAGTAACGAATGAAAAACCACACCAACCACGAGAACCATCATGAATTTCCCTTCAAAGGACGTTTCCATCATTCGGGACCTGGCGAAACGCGTGGCTGAAGTCGCAGCGCTTCCTGAACAGGCAGAGAAGGCTGAGCTCTGGCGGCAGCACAATAATCTGGAGTTGAAACGGCCGCTGGTACTCATTTTTCCTGAAGGCTCGTGGCGGGAGGCTATGCCTGGCGACGTTTTACAGACGACGGATCCCACATGCCGCGGGTACGAACGGGACCTGCGAGTAAGGCTCTACCATCATGAGCATCTGAAGGACGACAACGTCATTTCCGGAACGGTCCATACGCCGATTGTTGTCCACAATTCCGGGTACGGTGTCTCTGCGCATACTACGCGGCCGAAGCATCCAACCGGTGCAGCCGGCTACGATACGGTCATCTCCACGGAAGAGGATTTCTTTGAGAAAGTGCGCAAGCCGGAAGTCACTGTCGACTGGGAGGAGTCCGAGCGCCGTTACGAGGAGGCATGCGCGCTGTTCGACGGGATTCTTCCGGTGGAAAAGAAAGGCGGCTCTTACTCAGGTTTTGCCGTTGTCGATCTTTTCTCCCAGTGGCGAGGGTTCGGGCAACTGCTCCTCGACCTGGCTGACCGGCCGGAGTGGCTGCACCGCTGCCTTCAATTCCTGACGGACTGCACGCTTGCCAACCTGGATAAGCTCGAAGCCGAAGGCGCGCTCGGTCTGAACAACAAAAAAGACTACGTCGGTTCGGGCGGCGTGGGTTACACGGATCAGTTGCCTCAGTCGGACTTCGACGGCACGCACGTGCGCACCAGAGACTTGTGGGGCTTTGCGACCGCGCAGATCTTTTCTGAAGTATCGCCGGCAATGCACGAGGAGTTCGCGCTTCGCTATGAGATTCAATTTCTGTCGCGTTTCGGCCTGAACTGCTACGGGTGCTGTGAGCCGCTGCATCTCAAGATGAACGAAGTCAGGAAGATCCCCCGGCTGCGGCGTGTTTCGATGAGCCCGTATGTGGATCTGGCCAAGGGAGCGGAAGAAATCGGTGACCAGTACATCTATTCACGCAAGCCCAACCCCGCAATCCTGGCCTCGGTCGCATGGAATCCGGATGCCGTGCGGAAATCGACTCGCGACGACCTCGAGAAGACTCGTGGATGCATTGTCGAGCTGATCATGAAAGACACCCACACCGTCAATGGCGAGCCGCACCGCCTGGCCGAATGGGTGCGCATAGCAAAAGAAGAAGTCGATGCCTTTATGAATTGATGCGAACGGGAAGAATCGGGAAGCGGCAACAATGCTGATGCACAATTATTCATCGGCAACCAGGAAGAGACCATCCCGCTCGCCGACCGACACCTTCTCGCCGACAGGCTGCCCGTTGTTCACCTGAGTGTCCTGCATCGGATGCGCCTTGATGCGCCGGAAGCGTTTGCCGGGGGCGATCTCTGCCAGATCGAATGTGTAGTCGTGATGTGCGGGGTTCACAAGCACGAGGCCGTTGTCGAAGCGGCGAAACATCGCCTCCGGGTGTGCGTGCACTGACATGTCAGCGATCCACAAGTCACCGCTGCCTTCGATAGAAAACTCGAGATCGACGGAAGGTGTCCGGACCTCACGGAAGTAAAACGTGGATTCGAACCACTCCGCACCGGCGAACGTCATGTAGCGTTTCGGCTCGGTCGTCTTGACTCCGGGCCGGCCGGACAGCACGCGGACGTCACCCCAGGAGGAGTGATCGGTGGTGCTGTTGTTCTTCGGGCCACAGTCAGTGATGAATTTCAGCGACGCGCGCTTTCCAGCCCACTGTGAGAGCGAGACACTGTGCGATCTCCAACGCCACTCCCTGATGTGCCGGTCGAAGATGGTCGCGACTTCGCCGTCGGCCGGCTTCAGCAGCACACGAAACGTTACACCGTCGCTCCTCGTTTCGGCTTTCTTGGACAGGCCGGTATAGAAGGCCAACTTGCCCTGGTCGGGAACGGTAACCGTTCGCTCCCAGTAGGTGTAGCCCACGCCACTTTTATAGGGAGGATGGCAAAGGTACGCGGGATGGCCCTCTCCGTCGATCATGCGCCTCTGGAAGTAGCGCACACCTCCACCGGTTGTCCTGTCGTCAGGCATCTCCTCTTTACCGCGGATCCGGACGCCCCTTTCCTCCGGCAGCTCGGATCGCACGAGCATGCCCTGGTCGGCAGCGATTCCGACCCACGTGAGCCGAGGGACAGCGGAGGGATATCCCTTGAGCGAAGCAGCTCGCATACGCATGGTCACAAACAGATCGCGGCCGACTGCAGGCACGCCGGCCAGCAGGAACTTGCGCGCCTCCCGGTCGCTCTCGCCGAAGCTCACGCGCAGCCCGTTGTCGTCGCGCTCGAAAAGGGCTCCGTCGCCGGACCACTTCGACAGAAAAGCCGGCGGCATAGTCTTACCCTGGCCACGCAGCAGGTCGGGCTGTTGCTTTGCCAGGCAAACAGCTTGCCCCGTGGGCTGTCCGAGCCAGCCGAGTTTCTCGTCCGTGCCCTGCCATAGCTCATCCCACACCCCAATCAGCTCATTCTTGCCCTCTCGGCGCGGAGGAGTGCTGTAACACACTGCGGCGTCGAAGCATTGGGCGACCGCGAGCACGAGCCGGTGTCTGGAGAACGGTACGTCGGGCCGCTTGCGAGAGCCGGGCGTATCGCCGGCCATGGTGTACTTGTGGTTGATGTAGCTGAACCTGGGCTCACGTGCGAACGCGGCCCAGAACCTGTGCCTGTTCATGCCGCCCGACCAGTCGCTTATCTCCCAGTCGGCCAGCCACGGCCAGCCTTCGCTCTCGATGCCGTTAAGCTGTCCGAAAGCGCGTTGGCCACGCACGGTGCCGCCGTCGGCCTGGATCACACGATCCTCTCCGAGCTTTTGTCGCAGCTGTCGGCAGAACTCGAACACCCCGACACTGTATGTGTTCACACCATCGAAGTGTCCCGCGTCGGCCTCTCCGTCTGCGTCCATGTCGAGACCGCGGTTGCCGCTGCGTGGGCCGCCGTGTTCCCAGTGCAGAACGTCGAACTCGACGCCGTCGAATGCTGCCAGCGCGCCGCCCGGCAGGAAACGATCACCAAAATCATCCACGAGCACATCCACGCAGTTGCGGCCCTCAGCGTCACGAGGACAGCGAGTGGAGTAGTTGTAGAACCAGAGCAGGTTCGATCGTTTACCCCAGGGTCCTTCAGTCGCATGCGGCGCAATGTATGCTCTGCCCGCAGGGAACTGCAGTGGCTTGGTGCCGAAGGCCCCGCGCCTGATCTTGAGAACTTTGCCCTTGTTGTCCTTTGACAGTAGTTGCACCTGCTCCGCGACGTGCCAGTTGGGCTTGCCGTTCTCATCGAGCATACAGATGCCGATGTCGACGTTCTTGTCGATGTAGCGACCCATCTTCACGCGAAATCGAGAAGGGTCCTCAACATGTACCTCGCACTCGCCTGTTTGCGCCGGGAGGTCCTTCGTGATCTTGCACCCGACGTAATAGACCCAATGACCCGCGAAGAAGCCGCCGATGCCGTCGCGCGGGTCACGAGAATTGCCGTTGTAGTGGAGCAGCACGACTTTATCGGGGTGCTGCTTTTTGAAGCGAGTGAAGATTGGGATGTTGGCCGAACGTCCCGGCACCTCTTCCTCAAGGGACTTGCCCATGATGCCGCTGAGCCGGGAGAAGGTCCTGTGCCACTGCTCATAGGTAAATCGACCCCGTTGAATAGCCGGCCCGCCGCCCTCGGCCGCTCGAAAGAAGAATGCCCGTGGATAATCGCGGCCAGCCAGTGTGGCGCGGGATTCTGCCCGGGCCGTTGAGGCTAAAGTGGCAAGCGCGATGGCGATGGCCGCGCGGCGATGTGTTACAGGCATCTGATGTCGTTCCGCAGATTAATCTTTTGGAGTTTCAGGATGGCAGGCGTCAAGCTTAACATTGGTCCACCGCCACGATGGTCGCAGAAAAAAGTGAAAACAGAAAGGCACCAGTTTGTGTCGAAGGGCTCTTTTGAGCAACATTGAGTCCCAGTGTCTGCCACCCATGGCTGGTGCAGGAGCGGACCTCTGACAGGCACAGGACTCACGTTGTAGTTGTTACCAACAGGACTCATATACGATGAGCGAGATGACATCCAAAGAGCGAATTCTGGCAGCGATGTGTCGCGAGGAAGTGGATCGTGTTCCTGTTGTCATGGATTTCTGGACGGCTGAACCTGAAGAACAGATGTTCAGTTGGGAAAGCCCCCGTGAACGAATCGCCTGGGATCGGGAATGGGGATTTGACTCGTGCCTTTATCTGCCATCTCCCTGGGAGGGAGATGGCGCGGCGAAAACAGACTCCGCCATTGAGCAGCGCGTCTGGGAGGAGAGTTCCCCTGACGAGCGCTACCCGATCCTGTGCAGCGAATGGACATCGCCTAAAGGCACGCTCACCTCTAAAGTGCGGAAGACCGATGACTACCCCTTTGACACCGTTCACTTTTTCCACGACTTCAATACGCCCCGCTATGTGAAGCCGCTACTGGCCAGCGGCGAGGACCTGCTTACTTTTATCGACATGGATCCATATCAACTCCATGCAGACCGAGCGTACGGGGAGTGGCGCGCTGAATGCAAGTCCTTGAAGCAGCTCGCCGACCGGGAGGGGGTCGCCGTTGGGTGCGGCGGCGGTACCGCGCTCGATTACCTCATCTGGGCCGCAAGAGCTGAAGAAGCGGTCCTCCTCGCCATGGACTACCCGGAGGAAACGCTGGCCTTCCTGGAATACCTCAACGATTTCAGTGACAGGAGGGTCGAATTGTGCCTGGAAGCTGGCGCCGATTTCGTCATTCGCAGAGGGTGGTACGAGTCAGCCGATTTCTGGTCGCCGAAGCAGTTTACGGAGCTTGCCGCGCCCTTCATTCAGCGAGAGGCGGACATCGTCCATCAGGCCGGGGCACGCTCTGTGTACCTGATGTGCACCGGTACCATGCCCATGCTTCCGGGGCTGAAGGAACTGGATTTCGACTGCCTCCAGAAAACGGAGCCCGTCCTGGATGACCAGGACCTTAGAGAGATCGTCAGTGCACTTGGCGAAAGAAAATCATTCTGGACCGGGCTCAGCGCTCCGATGCACATCGGCCTCGGCTCGCCGGAAGACGCTCGGGCGGCCGTTCGCACAGCGTTCGACATCTTCGGTCAGACAGGCTTCCTGCTCATGGCCGTTCCGTCCGTTCGGCGTCATTGGCCCTGGAAAGAGAACATCTCGGCCATGATGGATGAATACCGAGCCATTCTGCGGTGAGGCTGTTCATCGCAGCGCGCCCTGTAGCGCTGATTGCCTTGTCTTTGTCTGGCCCCGTCGGAATGCTCATTTCGACACAAGCAATTTGTGCTGGGCCTGATTATGATGGAAGGTTACAGGTGACAGTAATGTTCGATACTGGAGATCAATATGAAAAGTAATATCGCCCTTTCACTTGCTGGACTCCTCACCTTTTTCGTGAGTGGCGTGGATGCTCAGTTCAGTCGAGAAGGAACTGAAGCCTTGCGCAGGATGAACGCCAAGAATCGGGCCGTTTCTACCGCAACCTATAATCATGTAAAGACCTCGAGCCCGAGATTGATTCTCCGTGGCGAGGACAGGCAGGCCGAACTCGACAAGGCGGTGGCGAGAGCACTGGCCAAATACAAAGCTTCGCTTGCCAGGGTACCGGCTACCGCTCCTGCTTACACCCAGTACCGGGGCCTAAACAACTCATTCCGAGGGCTGAGCCACTGTTATGGCACTCGTTATGTCGTGCCGAAGATCTACCACCTTGGAGGCCCTGGCGGGCGGATCATCGTCAGTCCCCAGATCAAATATCTTCCCGGCATCGCGCCTTACAGATATTACGGCGTGGACTCAGGGCCGTGCGGCACCTCCGTCGTGATCATAAGAAATAAGTGACCGGCTTGGTCCGCAGTGACGCGTTTCATCGGCCCCGAGGCAGAAACGGCTGAAGCAGGTGACCGCGATCCTGTAGCCTTGCAGCCTGGGCGGCACATCAATCCAGTTGTTGTTCTGGAGTTGGGTCAAATAAAATCCCTCGCACCATTCCGGGCATTGAGGTACTAAAAACAGCATGTCCCTCTATTACTCTCGGGCTCCTGCCCGGATTGATTTCGGCGGTGGCGGATCGGATGCGCCTCCATTCTCATCAGATTTTGGTGGGCTCGTGGTGAATGCGGCAATCCGCAGGTATGTGCACGCAGAGCTGCGCGCTGATACGGCTAATACCGGAATACGAATCGTCTCCCATGAAATGGTGGAGGATGTCGTTCTGCCTTCTGTCGATGCAATCGAAGAGGATGGCCGGCTCGACCTGGTAAAACTGATTGTCAAGGAATTGAATCCAGACTTTGGATTCGAGCTGATCCTGGATGCGGATTTGCCACCTGGTTGCGGGCTGAGCTCCTCTGCCGCAGTTGGAGCGGCGACTGCGGCAGTAGTGGCGGAGGCGATGGGTCTCGAGATGAGTCAGTTACAGATCTTCCGATTGTCTGTGAAAGTCGAGCGTGAGATTCTCGGTTGGCCGGGCGGCAGCCAGGATCAATATGCGGCGGCGATTGGTGGTTTCAATGTGATTGAGTTTGATGGCCTCGAGGCTGGGGGACGCCGCCTTTCGATACCTGACAGACTGGTGTGGGAACTGGAGAAGAATCTGGTCCTCTGCCACACCGGCGCGGCACATCTTTCCGGGAGCATTCATACAGATATCAGGGCCGCGTATGCCGATCCCGATTCGCCATGCCGCCGGGCCATGCATGAGCTGAAACGCATCGGAGGCGAGGTGCGAGATGCACTCGAAGGCTCAGACCTTGATGGATTTGCAGAGCTGATGAATGAGAATTGGCGTTACCATCGGGACCTTCACGATTCATGCAATTCGGCCCGGCTTGAGGAGTTTTACGATATCGTCAAAAAGTGCGGCGCACCCAGTGCGAAGACCTGTGGTGCCGGCGGGGGCGGGTGTATCGTCGTCTATCATCCAGGGGCAGGACGGCGCGACATGATGGAAGAATTCAAAGCAGCAGGTGGGATGATCATGGATGTTTCTTTCGATCATGATGGGGTCGTCGCATGGCCTGCGATGTCTGACGATTCGAAACTCGATTGAGTTTCGCTCGGCAGCGCGATATCAATGTTTTCTTGCAGTTGCCTCTTCTCCGGTCGACGACATAAGCGATACCAGATTTGTGACGGGCAAATAAACATATGGCACAAATAGACAAGATTCTTCAGTTCATGGTGCAGCAGAAGGGCTCTGATCTTCACCTCAGCTCGGATGCGCCACCATACATCCGCGTGGATGGCGATCTGCTGAAGATGAATCTGCCATCGTTGAATGCCGAGCAGGTGAAGGGCTTGATTTATGAAATCATGCCCGAGCACAACCGTCAGCAATACGAAAAGACAAGTGACACCGATTTCGCTTACTCAATCGAAGGGCTGGCACGCTTTCGAGTCAACATTTTTGTGGATCGCAAAGGCCCGGGGCTGGTCATGCGAACCATTCCATCTGAGATTCTCAGTTGCGAGACACTCGGTGTGCCGGAAAAGGTGCGAGAGCTTTCTCAACTGCCGAAAGGGCTGGTCGTCGTCACGGGCCCCACTGGAAGCGGGAAATCAACCACTCTCGCCTCGTTGGTTGATGAGTGCAACACGACCCGCAAAGATCACATCATCACAATCGAGGATCCAATCGAATTCGTTCACCAGAACAAGGAATGTCTGGTCAATCAGCGTGAAGTTCACGTTCACACTCAGGGGTTCAATGCAGCACTCAGGGCGGCTCTGCGCGAAGATCCCGACATCGTTCTGATTGGAGAAATGCGTGACCTGGAGACGGTGAGCATCGCGATTGAAACCGCGGAAACAGGCCACCTCGTATTCGGCACACTGCACACCACCACGGCGGCAACTACGGTCGACCGAATTATCGACCAGTTTCCGGCCGACCAGCAGGACCAGATCCGTACGATGCTATCGACCAGTTTGAAGGCAGTGGTCGCTCAGACACTTCTCAAGAAGCGGGGCGGAGGACGCATTGCTGCGATGGAAATTCTGATAGTCAGCGCCGCTGTGGCGAACCTGATTCGTGAAGGAAAGACCTACAACATTCCCTCATCGATGGAGACCGGGAAGAAACAGGGCAACATGCCACTGAGCGACCTTCTGGTCAGTTATGTAGAACGGCGCCTGGTCGACCCATTGGAGGCATATATGAAGGCTATCGACAAGCTTGGTTACAGTGCCAAAATCACTCCGGTTCTGGTCAACCTGGTCAAGACCGGCCAGGTTCAGCCGATGGAGGGTCTAAAGGCCACAGCAGATCGCGATGGGCTGCTCAATGGACTTCAGGCGGCGGGTATGGCGAAGCAGCAAGTGGATCAGTTACGCGCCGTCGCTGCGCAGATAGCCGGCGAGGCCGAGGGTTAGACCAGACGCAAGCGATTCTGTCAGCCTCAAAATTTCGAGTGTTCCCTTCAGTAGTGCCTCGAAATGGTGGCGATCCCAATCGTTCACCGGTACGCCTGATTGAAAGATCTGTTCGGCCTGCAGAAAGGCCTCGGTTTCAGAAGGCGGGATCTCTTTCCATTTCGAGTCAAGGGCAGCGGCATACAAAAGGGCCGGGATGTGATTCGGATGGATCTCCAGAAACTTTCTGAGGTGATGTCGCGCTGAGCGTTCGTCTCCAGTGAGCAGGCACGACATGGCCAGTGGGTAGTGCCCTGTTGCAGCCCGCGCAATCAAGACTTGCACGATACGTGTTTCTTCTGATACCGGGCCCAGGCACTGAGCAAGAATCGGCATCCAATTGCCCTTCCGAATTCCCTCAGACACACCGCCAAAGTGAAATACCCATTTGCCATCGCGTTCCAAGGCCCTGACCAGCAGTCCATCGGTGTTGGGCGATTGTTCCAGTGCCTCATGGATGGATGGGTTTCGCGAAGAGTAGGGATGCGAGGCGTACTCTGTTTCCACGCAAAGGGCATCAGCAAACTCTCCGGTGATCAGGAAACCGGATGGGAACAGCGGCGCCACATTCCTTGAAGATGAGATGGTGTTGACCGATGCATTCCTGAAGTAATGGACTGACTGCCATCCCTGAATGCCTGCCAATGCCAACAGAGAAACCACTGCCACCGCCCGTGCCACCCTCTGTTTCGCAAAGGCGCGCGAGGCTGCCAGGAAAAGGGGCTGCCAGAATTGGAGCACTGTCAGCCACAACAGCAATGTGAGAGTGAGCCGCGCGGGCGTGGTGTGTGAAGCGTCGGGGCCAATGAAAGTCAGACCTGTGAGCTCCGTCAGGACCAGGTGGATCAGATAGAACAGTACCACGGCCCTGAGGCAGAGGAGGCACAACATGCATGACCCGATGGGGTCGGTGATCGGCTGTTCCGTTTCTGCGCGCCTGTCGGTTCTTACCAACAGACGGCCCAGGACCAAAGCGGCCAGGCCTGTCAGAGAAGGTATCAACAGAGTCTCGTATCTCAGAGGTCGATACTTGAGAAGGGAGAGCCCGGTAACAGTTGCAGCGAGCATGCAGACCAGAATCAATTCAGAAGAGATGAAGGCCGGCTCTTTCTCAACTGAAGTCTTTTTGCAGCCGGTTTCAGCTCGTCCGATCAATGAGAGCAAGAACACCCATGCCAGCAGAAAGGTGACAGGCATACGGACGAACAGGTTCGACTTGGCGCCCGCACTCAGGGTTCTTGATGGTGTCCCCAGGATGTAGCTCACGATTGGAGATGTTGACTCCTCGCCAACTGCGTCTACGAAATACTGGCCAAGCGGGGCATAGGCAGGTTCTATTTTGAAGTGAGTGCCAACCACGAACAGAAAAGCGAATCCAGCCAGCCAGGCAAAGGCAATCTTCACCAGGCGAGATCGTACCTGGGGAAGACTGAA
Source organism: Planctomycetota bacterium (assembly GCA_030740295.1). Next base: position 5,214 of record JASLXP010000232.1, on the reverse strand, counting down.
CCAACAGGACCAGAGGGCCAGCGCCATGGCAGCGACGTAGACCAGCCCGTGCAGTTTGACCAGGAAGACCATCACCCCCGCAAGCAAGCCTGAAAGGAATGAAAGCCGGAGATTGAGCGTTCGCAGGCAGACGAAAGAGAAAAGTCCAAACAGGTTTACCAGGTTCTCTTCAAGAGCCAGCCGGTTGTATTGGAAGAAAACATAGTTCGTCGCCAACAACATCCCCCCGCACAAAGTTGTCAAAGAATGCTGATCGCGGCAGAGAATGAGCATCATGCCAACACAGCTCAGACATCCCGCGATCACAAAAAGGAGGCGGCCCTGCCAATGTCCCAAACCGGTGGCCCACAGGACAATCCGGATGAATGCGGCGACGAATGGATTCGAGTTCGGATGAGTCGAGCGCGCTATGAAGCCCTGCTCTTCAAGGGTGGCCTGCCTCGCCGGCGAAATCACCGCGGGCCCGTCAGTGAAGGGCGCGAGGCTCCAGGAGAGCTCAGCCGGAGGGTCCGAGTTCAGTGACAAGCACCTCAGGCTGATGGCAACCAGAAAGACGACGGCGATATGAGCGATCAACCGGTTGTTCCGCTCTTTGGGTGTAAGCATCCTGGCAATTGGTGCGACTTACCTGGCCCTGTTGGAATTTAAGACAGAAAGGAAGATGTTCATTTTGAGCAGTATAGGGCTAAAATGTGTTGCATAATGCCAAGTTCCTTGGAGTTCCTGGCGGACCTTGCTATATTTCGCTGAATTCCGTCATACCGCATCTGAGTGGATATTCATGAAAAGAAACTGCGCATTGTTGCTGCCAATACTTCTTCTGGGTGGCTGTGGTATAGATACACCTGCGGAGCGAGCCATAAAGAAGTTGAAAAGCAGTTCACCCGAGGAACGAGAGGCTGGCGCAATGGCGTTGGGCCAATTGCATCAGCAAAAGGAGGATAGCATCCCTGCCCTTCGGAAGGCTCTGAAGGATAAAGAGGTCAAGGTTAAAATCGCAGCGGCCACAGCATTGGCGGCCTTCGGTGAAGACGCTGCAGAATGTGCACCTGAGATTCTGGCGCTGACAGACGGAGCGGACAACAAAGTTAAATATCGAGCAATGAGCGCGTTGGCCTCGATTAAGGCTGAAAAAGAATTAGTAGAAGCCGCCACCAAATTGTTGAAAGACTCGGACCCTGAGGTGAAGATGAGTGCTCTACAGGCACTTTATGATCTTGGAGCAGCGGCTGCCCCAGCCGTTGGCCCACTGTCAGATGCCTGCAAAGATCAGGATTCAAATATCCGTCTGATGTCAGCCAAGACCATTGGAAATATCGGTAAAGATGCCTCATCAGCAATTCCCGCTCTTAACGGTCTGATGGGTGATAAGGAGCCATTCGTTCGAGACGCCGCCCGTGAGGCCCTTTCTAAAGTTCGATGACCCCATCCACTGTTCGCCGTTCCCGACATTTAACAGGAGATCGCCATGAAATCATCCCAGTCTCGGAAGAAAGGATTCACACTGATCGAGATGCTGGTCGTGGTGACGATTATCGCCATCCTGGCTACTCTGATTTTGCCGATGATACAAAGAGCTCAGTACGAAGCCCTGAAGCGCAAGTGTATGAACATCATGGGCAAGACCATTCACAGCGCAGTGATGACATACGCTGCAACTTGGGCCGGCACTACCAGTAGCGACCCCGGCTATTATGTCAAGGAGCATGGGTATGCCCTGAGTACGGAACCCAACTACGACGCCACCCAAGCTCTACAGGTCGATGCTTTCAAATGCCCAATGGTTACAGCTGCCCCACCCAACAATCATGGTTATCCATCCTCGTATCTCGTTCAGGGCGCTTATCTTGGTATCCATGTCGGCTCCCTCAAAGCCGATGCTACTGATCTGGTCATGATTATCGAAGATGAAAAACGCCATATTGACAAGAAGGAAGAAGACGGATTCAAAAAGTTCTACTGTTTCGGAGACGGCCACGTTGAGCTTGGTTGGAGCAGATCTCCCATGCATGGGGTAGTCAGCAAGTGGTACAACACCCAGTCCGGCGCGGATTGGACTGCTTTGAAGAACGACCAGGATCCATCGGTCTCCGTTGGGTATGAAACCGTATGGGCTCGGGCATTGGCTGAATCAGGCTTCGGTTTTCTACCGCCTACCGCCAACGGTTGGGGGGCATCAGGTAGCGCCGTAGATCAGATCACTGCTGTGTTTACCGGCCTAATACAGTTCCCAGGCGGCGGAACCTGGTATGCGCTGGAACGCAATGATGACTGGGCATACATCGCCATCGACATAAATGAGGATGATACCTTCGCAGGGGCGGAAATTGGTGAGAGCCGTTCCTGCTGCCGGCAGCACTACCTTGCCAGCTATGTTAATATCAATCCGACAATTCACTACAAATTTAAAGCAATGTTTCGAGAGGGATTCGGTGGGAATTACATGAACTTTTACTGGACTCAGAATACTGCTGCGCCTTCGGAACCGGCAGCGGTGGACCGAGTGCTGATCGGAGGCGAGAGCCTGTTCCATATTCCCGAGTAACAGGATGAGACTTCAGAACATATCCGTCATCAATGACCCCGTTGGTGGCGGATTTTTTTTGACATCTATTTCTTGAGGGCTTTGCCATGAATCGCATCCACCCCACAGGCCACCGGCCGTTTGCCCTGTGTCCATTGCTGACACTTGTTTTCTTGACAGGCCCGTTGAGAGCAGAGCCAAGGTCTATACGGATGGAACTCAAGGGCACCATCTATCATTACTTCATCCACGTTCCAGAATCGTACACCCCAAAAAAGCCTTTCCCGCTTTTTATTGGAGTGCACGGCTTTGATGGGAAGGGCACGGATGTAGCCGTCGCGTTTGAAGATGCTGCCGATGAGTACGAGTTCATCCTGGTGTGCCCGACTTTTGAAGGCGATTATATGAAGATTGAAAGGAGGGAAGATCTGTTGCTGATGAAGATCCTCAAAGAGGTCACATCGAAGTACAAGACACAGAAAAAGGTGTTCATGGCCGGGGCCTTGACCGGTGCGGATTTCATACTCAGATTTGCATCACTCCATGCCGTGCTGGTCCGCGGTGCCGCCTTACACGCCCCTGTCTACCCGCCACCAACACTGGGCAAGATGGGAATGGCTTTCTCCATCACCGCCGGAATGCTGCATGAGCAGAGCTTCTCAAACTCCAAAGGGATTGTAGATGCGTTGAAAGGCGCCGGCTGTCCGGTCAAACCGCTGTTCTTTGAAGATTCAGGCCTGGATTGGACTCAAGAGGCACAGCAGGCATGTATCGAAACCTACTGTGTCGTGGATTCAGAACTCTCCCCCGCAAAGTGTAAGAAATTTGAGCAGGCGATGGAAAGTGCCAGGGAACTGATGGCACAGGAACGCTACGGCAAAGCCTGCTCGGCGCTGAAGCGTGCTCCTAAAGCCGCCCGCAACAGCTATTACAGCAACAAACAGAAATCCATGATCGATGGCATCGAGCGCGATGGCAAGGCGCGACTCAAATCGACCCTGGAGGCGGTCAAGAACCCTGCAATACTGAAAATGGAACTCAGGAAGCTGGATGCCATGTTCGCTGGCACAAAGGCTGGCTATCAGATCAGAGCCGCCATGGGCAAAGTCAAGACCTCGACCAAGAGAAAACCAGCGGAGGGCGAAGCCCTCTCGTCCACGGACGATCGTAAAGCCCGTTCCACTTTCAATAACGGCAAGCTTCTGGCAGGAGCAGGTAAGAAGGAAGCCGCCGCCAAATACCTTCAAAAGGTGATCGACCAATATCCAGATTCGAAATACGCCGCTGAAGCCAAGCAGCTACTCGAAAAACTGGGACAGTGATACGTATTATTCCTCCACTTCCAGCCAATTCACCAGCGGCAGCAAATGATAATTCCCGTCGGCCTTCCAGTTGAGCGGAGGGTTCTGCAGTTTTCCAGGCGAACAGATCCGTGAGACTCCGTGGCGTGCCAGGATGTCGGAAACCTCGCTTTTGAGCGCGGGTGGCGCAATCGCGGCGCCCTGCAGGCGGCTGCTGACTTCACTCAGGGCCAACTTGAGCTGCGCCGGTGAGTCAAGGCGCTTCAGACGAAGTGTTCGGTTCAGGCATGAAAACTCGAACGGCGGATTCTCATCGTAAAGGAGCGTCCAGGCGGTCGAATGGTCGCTTTTCCAGATATGCGCGCCGATGTTCATGGCGGCCTGTAACTCGTGTGTTCCCCTCATACGTTGGATGGCCGCCGCCTCCCCAGCTTCGAGCACTCGTCTCGGCACTTCGCGCTCCATCGCCGAGAATGCTTCCGCTGTTGTTTCACCAAACTGAATGCAGGCGTCATTAGATCCAATCAGGTAAACCACATGGGGTGAAAGGCAGCCCTGCTGATCGTGAAACGCAACGTCTTCGGCGATCCCACGGGCTGTAGATTCGTCGAATGCAGATTCATCAACGACAGCAAGGCTCACCCGGTGTCCATGTGCTACGAACCGGCGAGGCCATGCGGCGATCGTGCGCAATGCCTCAATGGTGGAATCGTCACCGAAAGCGATGACCGCGTCCGCTGCGAGAATGGCCGCCTCGGTGGCTTCTGCATCTCTACGGGACCAGTAATCAACATGGATGCATTCACCCAGCTCCGAAGATTCCTGACGTAACGATTCAGCAAATCGAAGAGGGAACACTCGATCGTGGCTGGCGCACTTGACGATGCTTGCGGATTTGAGAAGGAGTGCCCGGCAGATACTCCACAGCCCGGGCGTGATTATCGAGCCGGCAAGAAAGTGTGTGACCAGGCCGGGCCCAACAGCCCGCGAAAGCCGACCCGTGATGGGATGAGGTCGCGGGCCGTCCAGCAGCCTGCTGTCGCCAAGTTCCTCGTCTGCCAGTTGTGCCAGTTTAGGCGGCACCAGTTGCCAGAACGCGTTGTCAATGCCCTCTGCCACCATGTTGGGCGGGAAACCGCTTGCGGAGCAGATTTCGTGGATCGCCTGCTTGCGGTGCTCCCAATCCGGATCCAGCCACTTCGAGGCCATCAGCCCGATGCGCCTGCCGATTTCGCGTGCAGAGAGTGGTTGCAGGTGCAACTCCGCCGCTCTACGGAGTTGGAAGGCCTTCTGTTGGATCTGATTGGAAATCACTTTACGTGGCGCAGGTTCCTAAGGCTGCCTTCGGCCGCAACCGCAGCTACGATAGAAATACCACGGATGGCAAGG
>JASLXP010000231.1 GCA_030740295.1 Planctomycetota bacterium | reverse complement strand
TCGTCACGTTGCGCAGCTTGTAGGCATCTCCGGCACCGCCAGAAAACTTGATGTGATTCCTGGCCTTGAGGCTTTTCAGTTTGTCCTGCGGCAGGGGGATGAAGTTAAGATCAAACTGATTCTTCTTGCTCTGCGGCACGGGGACAAGCTTCTCCCCGTTGATATCGAGATGCTTCAGATAGGGGCCCGTATCAGAGTCGTATAGTTCCACGCTGAGGACAGCGGCCTGGACTCCAGCCATGTCGCCGTCAGTTAAATCCCGTCTAATGGCCGAATCCATCACAACTTCTCCCACGCGCACCTTGACCGGCACGTATTCGCTGGTGCGCAAATCGCTACCAAATGCCCTGGCCCTCAAAACGACATCCGAGCTGATCGCAATGGGCGACCGATACAGAGGCGAAGTCTTTGAGGGAATGGAACCGTCAAGTGTGTAACGAATCTGGGCATCATCGTACCCCTGTACCGCAAGCTTCAGCCGCCCCTCCGAGATGGCCAGTTCAGGTTTGGGCAATTGACGCGGTTTGCCATAGAAACGCACCTGCCCGAGACCGATAGTGAATTTACGGTGATCAAATGCGCTGCCGCCCATTCCCGTCGCGGCATCGATCTGGTTTCGTCCCTCCTTGACCCCGTCCTTTGAGGTACTCGCTGTGTTCGGGTCGGCCCAATTTCCTTGCCCTTCGGCTCCGAGGGTGTGAATGTACACGTAACGCACCCGCTTCTCTTTGAAGTCGATGACCGAATCCGCTCCTTCCTTTCCATCCTTCGATGCCCGATCGATGACTTGGGAAGGAAACTTCCGCCATTTCTGAGCGTACAGTTCTTTTTTGTTCCTGGCATAGGCAATCTCGACCGCCCTCATCCCGTGCTGCGTATTCCCGTCTTTGTCGTTGTAGTTCCACACATGCAGCTCATCGAGTTCGTATTCTCCCCCTAAGTCGAACAGGATCCAGGCACCGGTGGCTCTGACCACGCTATTCCATTTGAAGGATTTCCTTGCGTGATTCAGGCGAGCCCCCTTTGTTCCGAAATGCGATGCCTGCTGTTCGATCATGTTACGACCATCGACCAGACTCTCGGGAGGCACTTGAGAGTACCAGTGCCACGCCGGAAATGCCGTCACTCCGGAAATGTAGCCCTTCGCCACGTCCGTATACGCGACGATTGATTCCCTGGCCGCCTCTGCTTTTTCTGCGAAGTGCGCGGGCAGTTCCTCTTCATAGCGGCCGACCATGGTACGATCCCAGGCTTCCAGCCGGCTGGCATAGGGTTCGTTTAACGCCAGCGCTTTTGCCTTGTCCATCACCTTTCTGACTTCGATGAGCTGAGCATCAGTCAGGAAGAACTCGTACAGACTGATCCAATCGTGCAGAAGGCCTCCCTGCTGTTCCAGGGGACGGTATTTCGGGTTGCTTGTGTAGTCCTCCATCAATCGCTGAAGCTCTTTCATCGGCTTTCGCGCGGGGCCAAAGTACTTCTCAAAGAAGTCGTCCACCAGGTCGTCCACATCCAGAGCCGGATTCTCGTAGATTCGATTGGTGACATACATCTCAAGCATGGGGGGAGCACCGCAGAAGAAGATGTGACGGACTCCATCCTTGAGGAACATCTTCACGTACTCCGCACGCCGGCGTGCATAGTACGAGGTTGCGCACTGCGGCACATCGAAGTCGTAGTTCCACATACCCATGGCGCCCATCTTGCCGGCTTTGGCCTTCTTGACCCACTCCTTGTAGCGCTTGAACTCGTTCTTGAAGGTGGTTACCGGATGGTTGCTCCAGAATTTGGTGTGGACGCATGGCGACATCGTCACATTCTTTTCCATTTCAAAGCTCTTCGGCGGCCAGTAATACCCTTCATAGGCAAGAGTACCGATGAATTTATCCGGATGGGTCTTGGCAACCTTCCTGGCCACTGCATTCACAAGAGTAAAGACATAATCCGAAGACTCTCCAGTATTGAAATCACCGGCAGCGCGACCATGCCCGATGTCCTGCAGGGGCTTGCACTTTTCGCACTGGCAATAGCCTCCGACATCAAAGGGAACCAGGAAGAAGGTGTTGCCACGCCCTTGCAGATTTTGGACGGTCATATCCACGTTGTCCCCCAGCTTACCGTCGAAGAAATCGCGAGCGTCTTGTGCAATCTGATCGATCAGAGCCCCGGTGGAGTAGCAGAACTGATGGGAGCGGCCGGTCGGCTTGAGACCGGGCAGCACTTTCTCGAATTCCCTTTTGTGTTTCTCATATTCCCGTAGTTGGCGCTGGTAGTCCTTTGCCTCTTTGTCTGTGGGCTGGACAGGCGCCATGAAACGCGATTTGTAGTTGAAGTGTTCAAAGGTGTGATTGACATACCATGGCTCCCCGCCCCAACGCATTCGCCGCGAGAAGAGAGCCGTCTGGCTGGCAGTGGGTCGCGGACCATACTCACTACGGCCGGATCGCCGGCCATTGACACCGAGTGCACCGCTTTTTGTATCCAGACCACTGCGGTGGTGATGTTCGCTTCCTGAGACAACAAGGGAGTCTTGCTTCGGAATGTGAGTATTGACAGGCGTCGCACCAAAGAAACGAACGTCGCACCATTCTTCCAGAAAACGGTAAGTCGCCCTCAAACTGCCCTGATAGTCGAAGATTCCGGGAATGAAAATCTTCTGGGTTTGCCCCTTGATCCCGTTCGCCTTCGCATAGTCGATGACCGACGCCGTATCAATCCTAATATGCCCTGGAGCATTCTTGAAAGAGCGGCAATCGTCTTTGGTGTCATCCCGACCCAAAAGTACAACCGTATCCGGATAAAACCTGACCAGTGATTCCATATAGTGGTACTGACTGACATCGAGCCCCAACTTCTTTGTGAAACGGCTCTCGCCCACTAAGAGCCTGTTGCCAGACACGGCCTGCCCGTCATTCACGACAGGAAGCCGTGCGCCGGTCATCTTCTCGATTAAGTACTGCACTTCTGCAGCCGCAAGATCTGCCGCAGGAGTGGGCTTTGACGCCACAACAATCGTTGCATTGGCCACCCCTTTCTTCACAAGCTCAACCCTTGTGGCCGCCGCTGAGACTGACATGCATACGAGCCCGAAAACCAAAGCGGCAATCAACTGATTACCAAAGGGAATGCTCGCAAATATCAACGCATGGACCTCCTATGATGCATGTCTACTTCAGGATGAAGTTGGGTCTGTCGGGAAAACCCTGCGCGCTCCGGGAGGTAGCTCCTCCTCCTATTCCGGTCTCTTTTCGAGAGGCACTTGTTCCTTACTCTGTAGATACGCGATGAGATCGCGGATCTCGATAGGTTTCAGCCCGAGCAAAAGCCCCTCGGGCATGGCTGACATCTTGGTGTTGACCATTTTCATTATTTCGTTGCGGGATACCTGTATGGGGCCAGTCACTGTTTTGAGAGAGACACTGTTTTTGTCGCTGTTTTGAAGCACGCCCTCAAGGACGCGCTCGTCGGTGGTGAGGATCGTTTGAAGGATGTAGCTCTTGTCCACTGCGGCGTTGGGATCCACGATGTTCTCGAGTAGATAGTTCAGATCAGCACGGTTCGAGCCGGTGAGGTCCGGACCCAGGTCTCCGCCGGCATCATGGAGCCGATGGCAGTTTGAACACAGTTTGCTGAAGAGCTGGCGACCATGGGTTGGATTGACCTCTTTGCTCTTCAGCGTCTTCTGTAACTGCCTCTTCAGTTGGCCAATCAATCTGCGCTTATCGCGTGGCGTTTGCCGGGCAACGCCCCAATGACGCAGGAGCGACTGGTCGAGGTCAGAGACCTTCAGTGCGTTGGCGCGGCGAACCAGATCTCGTGTCAAATCTCCCTGAGCGATGCTTGCGTCATTGATGGCTGCCGCCAATGACTGTGCGTAGTCGCGTCGTGAGACCAGCACGTATAACGCCTTGCGTTTCTGTTCGGGCTTGAGCGACGGGTAAAGCTTCAGGATCGTGGCGGCAGTTTCCTTGAATCGGTTCTGGGTAAACACATCGAAGGCTCTCTGCAGCAAACGGCGATTGCTGGCAAGGCCGGGCTGTTTGAATAGCTGCTGTAGCACGGTGAGCAGATCCGGAAGATTCAGACGCGCGAATTTGTGCAGAGCATTAGCGCGCTGAGCATCACTTTTGTTTGCGTCCAAGATGAGATTACGAAGCGGGGCAACGCCCGCGGGATCGCCAAAGAAGAGCGAGAGATCCTGGGTCAGGGCATGTAACGATTTATTGGGACTGGCCAGCAGGCGTTTGCGCGTCTCCGGCCAGGATGCCGGCAGCTTCGATCGAGTGTGGCCAGTGAGATACTGGTCGGCAATGCCGCGCGCGACGTCCAGGCGTTTGGTGTCGTTATCGATTTGTCCCAGAGCTGCGACCAGTTTGTCCAATGCTGATGCGTTGTTCAGGGCCGTGATTCTGCGTGCCGAAAAACGCAGCAATCTGGGCATTCCCATCGTCGGCAACAGTGCAATTGCCGGGGTGGCGTCCTTGGCAATCAGCGGCTCCAGTCCGTACCACAACAGCAGAGGAATATTGGGATCCGAATTGTCTTCCGCATGAAGCGTCAGGCCGTTGAGCAGCCGCCACTGATCCTGTTCGGGCAGGCGCGGCAGTGCGCTGGCAAGGTAACGCCGCGCCACAGGAGACGGATCGTCTTTGGCCAGGGCCGTGAAGCGTTCCAGGATGGATTGCGTGGGTTTCTGATCCTCACAGGCAAGTTGAACAGCCCATGCACGAACGTGGGCATGAGGGCTTTTCAGACATTCAAGGAAAATGTCCTCGGTCAGCCCCTGCGTGGCATGCAGCGCCCACAGTGCTCGCAGTTTGCGGGGCACTTCCTCATGGGTGCGCAGGATCTTTAACAGGGCCTGGTGAACTTTGGGATTGGAACCCCGCGCCTGCAATTGCAGCCGGGCGCGACGAACAAACCAATCGTTACGGTGCAGTTGCATCGCAACCAGTTCGTCATCGCTGAGTTTGCCAATGTTTACCTGAACAGGTTTGGGCTGCGTGTTCTTGTGTTGAATCTTGAATATCCTGCCATCGTAGAGGTGGTCCCCTTTCTCGCCCCAGCAGATTCGTGTTTCGTAGAAATCACACACGTAGACGGCGCCGTCCGCGCCATACTTGAGCTGCACGGGAAGGAAGAACTTGTCCTTTGGCAGCATAAAATCCTTGCCGTGCTTTGCGATGAAACCCGATCCTTTGGCAACGGGAATATCGACGTTCACGCGCCGGCCGTTCACGTTGCCCATAAGAAGTCGGTTGCGATACTGATCGGGAAAGGCGTCGCCAAGGTAAACGATCAGCCCACAATGCGAATGGCCACCCGCCATTCTGCGATGGCTGTGATCGGCGATGCACCTCATGTAATCATAGACGTACGGACCCCGGCACCAGTCCCGGTTGTCCAGACGCGCGCCCTGCACGGCATGATAGAGATGTTCGGTGATACAGGTGACCTCAAACATTTCACCATAGTCGTCGTAATCAATACCCCAGGGGTTATACGAACCCCGGCACCATGCCTCGACTCTGCGCTTGATCGGATGGTATCGCCATACGCCATTCCGAATAAGCAGACGCTCTTTCGCGGGCGTACCCGGTTTGCCGACATTCGACCTGCCGATTCCCTTCAAACCGTAAAGCCAACCATCGGGTCCCCAGACGAATGAGTTGATAAAGTGGTGAGTCAGGTAATCCCAACCATCCAGCAGCGCTTCCGGTTCACCGTCGGGTTTGTCATCGCCATCCCGATCCGGAATGAACTGGAGATACGGCGTGGCGCCAACCCATACACCGCCGAATCCAACAGCGATGGCACTGATGCGGTTAAGTTTGTCGTGAAAGATGGTCCGTTTATCGTGAACGCCGTCGCCATCCTGGTCCTCCAAAATGACAATCCGATCCCG
>JASLXP010000230.1 GCA_030740295.1 Planctomycetota bacterium | reverse complement strand
CCCCCCCCCCCCCCCCCGGGGCTTTGCCCCTGAAAACTGTCATTCGGATCCGTAAAATTGCCTTTGTCTCGGCCTACGAGGTCGTTGGGGGAGCTGAAAATTGATACCTTTCAAAATCCCTTCCAGCCTGGCTCTTACTTTTGCCCATGCCTTTGACTCAGTTAATACTAAAGCTCTACTTTCTTCCTCCCGATGCAATCTGAGATTAAGACCATGAGAAAGACTGGGAGCAATCCATCCCTCTGCTCGGAGTCATCCATTGAAACCTGAGAGCGTACCGTGCGGTGAACGTCCCTTTCAAGAGCCTGCCGTCAAGGTTGTGAACCCGCGACTGCGTGTGCCGGTCTCGCTCATCATCGACGATTCGACATGCCTGGTGAATCTCAACCGTTTCGCCATCCCGCAGTTCATTGCGTCCGGTGTGCCGAGGAGTGATTTTGCACGTATGGACTGGCGAGAAATGCCGCACGAGATACCGGACGATTTCGTGCGAAGATTCGGAGAGTGGTGCGGCGAGAACGGTGTCAAAGGCAAATACAGCATCGTTCCCTATCCGGCATGTGTGGGGCGTGTCGACCGCATCCTCCCGTACTGGGCCGCGTCCGAGCTCGACGCCAGCATCGAGCTGGTGCATGCCCTGATGACGCCCAATTGGGATATCCATCCCGAGATGGTGACGCACACCAGAGTGATCGATACGAAGACCGGGCATCCTTATCCGGACCGAGGCCCCCGGTTTCAGGAGAACTGGGAATGGACGGACGGGAGATCTGCAGATGAGATCGAAGACTACATGCGGTACGGCCTTCAGATTCTCAAGAACGTGGGCTTCCAATGCGAAGGCATCACCACACCGGGTGGCTTCGGCAATCGAGTCTTGCCCGAGCTGGCAAAGGCGACACTCAATTCATGCCGCGGCATCCATGGTGCGCGCCTCACTCATTACTTCCGTCACATTTTTACGGGTGATGGAAGCGTCCGTCCGCGAGTGCAATATGCATCCAGGCTCGAAAGTGACGAACCTGAATGCGTTGTCTCGATCATTGGCTGCACGGGCGACTGGACGGGCGGGTGGGATTGTTCCAGCCGTGGCGACGTCGACCGTTTCATCACGCCCGATCTTTCATCCGGCCGCATGGTGGAAGTCATCGACCGTGGCGAACCGGCCTGCATCGTCTGTCATTGGCAGGGCATTTACTTCAATGGTGAAGAAGTCGGTTTCGGGATCTTCAGAGAACTGGTGAGGAGGCTGCACGCCCGCTACGACCACATCCAGTGGATGAAGCTCAGCGAAATCGCCCGCTACTGGGCAGCAAAGGAACTGACGCGAATTGAAAAGGACGTAAACGAGATCAAGTTCTCCGCTCCCTTCGAGTGCCCGGGCTTTACGTTTGAGATGGATGCGTCAGTTGGTGCGCCGGGTTCGGCGGAATGTGAATCCTCGTCGAATGCTCTTACTGAAGTGAACAGCTCTCTTGATCTGGATAGCGGCCAGTGGATGAGCTCGGCAGAGAAAGTGACCGTGTGCGTCGATCTTCCAAGAGGCATATCTCGTGTGGTTCTGGGATGAGTGAGAAGCTGTCCCTGGATGTTCTGACAGAAGTCACATCCTCACAGCTCTGCCAACGGCTACCCGAACTCCACCAGTGGCAGCTTTACCTCCTTGCCGGTGTCACTTGAAATCAATCCTGCCTCGAGGATTTCCTGCGCATCTCTGCTGATTTTCGGGCTGCACATACCTTCGACCTCTTCGCCCGTCTCGATACAGGTCAAGAGATACTCAGGCCCGGTAGAGCGGCCATCGGGGAATGGCTCTGCATCGATTTCTTTGGGGGACTGTCCTGGCTTCGACAGAATCACCTTGTCCCCTTTGACCATCAGCGCGCCTTCGCTTCCGTACGCGACCGGGTTGCCGGTGATGACGTCCGCCACCTGAGTCCAACACGCCTCCGCCACGCCGAACGCGTGGTCGTATTTCATCAGGATCATCGCGTTGTCGTCCGGCAGGGGATAGTCCTTGGCGAGTATGGAGCGGATACCGACCACGCTGTTCGGCAGGCCAAGAAAGTACGAGCACATGTCTGCG
>JASLXP010000229.1 GCA_030740295.1 Planctomycetota bacterium | reverse complement strand
AGGGATCTGACCTTGCGCCTCTGACCTTGGACCTTCTAAACCTGCAACTTTTTGTACCTTAAAACGGATTGATGACCATGAAACTCCACACTTCCGCATACAAATGGTTTGACGAAGCCATCGAAGACGTCCGACACGACTTGCAGCGCAACCGGGTGACGTCAGGAATCTGCATGGCTGCCGCGATATGTCTGGCCATCACGATTGGGCTTTTCGTGCTCGATAACCTTCTTCACCTGTCTGTCGCGTATCGGTCGTTACTCACGCCGATGTGGATTCTCACTATGACGGCATTAGTGGCGATTCTCGTGGTTCGAAGGATCGCTCGGCCGGTTTCCCGAACCGGCGCCGCGCTGTCTCTGAAAGAAGAGTTTCCCGATCTTGGTGAGCGGCCGGTCAACGCTGTTCAGATAACGGATGGTGGTGAGGTCAATTCCTTTGTGGCAGCTCTGGTTGAAGAGGCGAAGTTTCATATGAAGAAGGTCGACCTCGCCAAAACAGGTGCGCTGAAGAAACTGGCGAAGCCAGCCGCGCTTGCCGCGATCATGTTTGCCGGCCTAATTATCTATGCCAGTGCGTTTCCGGCGTGGTTTATGAATGCGGCCGACCGGTACCTTCATCCAACGCAGGAAATCGCGCAGGTCGGTGCACCGGATATCGATGTCAGTCCGGGTAACGCTGCGCTCACGATTGGCGAATCGTTGAGTATCCTGGCCCTGGTCCACGGAGAGTTTGAGGGCCAGCCGGAGATACTCTGGCGCACGGGCAGCGCGGAATGGCAGACAGTCGAGATGTCAACTGCGGCCGAAGCTTTCGGGCATCAGTTCGCAAACGTTCGTACGCCCTTTGTTTATCGTGTACGGGCGGGCAAAGGTATTTCGCAGAGCCACAGGGTGACGGTCCATCCGTCCATTGGCATCAGCGGCATCCGACTGCGATACGAATACCCCCCCTATACAAAGGTCTTCCCGAAAGACGTGCCGGAAAGTGACGGACACGTGGAGGCTGTCGCCGGCACAAAGGTTAGCCTTACTCTCAAATCCAGCCGGCCGGTGACGTCTGCCGAACTTGTGATGGCAGATCTTGAACGAACGCCCCTCGCCGTCGAGGACGGAGCAATGCGGGGGAGCATGGTGCTGAAGGAATCAGGCAACTACAGCATCGAGATGGTGCCTGCCAGCGGAATCGCCGGTCCGCCCGTGAGCTACAGGGTGGTATCAGTGCCTGATGGCCCTCCCAACGCTGAGCTCGCCACCGAGCTCTCCAGTCCAACGGCATCGCCCACTGATACCGTGCCTTTGAAAATTGTTGCATCCGATGATTTCGGTCTCGGCAAGGTCGTATTGCAGATCAATCTCACCGGGGAAGAGGCGGACTGGAAACCAGTGAACGAATGGAACTTCGAAGGCCAGGAGAGCGTCAGCCTGAAATTCCCTCTCGAGCTCGCGGACTGGTCACCGAAACCGGACACCACGCTTGCCCTGCGCATTCAGGCTGCAGACCTCAATGACCTGACGGGCCCCGGCCTCACTCTTTCCGATGAAGTGATACTGCAGATAAAGGACGACAAGGGGATCTCCGATGAGAAAGAAGAGCAATTCGCCACCGGGCTCGAAGCACTCGAAAAACTCGTCCAACGCCAGAACGATAACCTGGAACAGACAGAAGACATTCGCGATAGACTCAAACCGGACGGCAACTTCTCCGGTTCCGATAAGGCCCGTTTCGATATCGTCCTCAACAATCAGACGGATATTCAGAAGAAGACTATCGAGGTCGCTAATCTTCTGGGTGC
Organism: Planctomycetota bacterium; assembly: GCA_030740295.1. The sequence continues at coordinate 975 of JASLXP010000229.1, read as the reverse complement.
CACCCATCCCGCCGCGCCCCTCACGCTCAAGCCGCTGGCCGCCAACGAAATGGTCGAGGCCGTGCAGATGCTCGAGACAGCTGGAGCGACCGAAACCGGGGACCGCATTCAACAGATGTCAGACGCCACGAAAATCGAACAGAGGGTCCTCTGGCGACTTGAGGAGCTCCTTGAACGTCTCGCCTACGAGCAGCACGCGGTGCGTGTCCACGAAGTCCTGCAGGCGTTCCAGCGAATTCGCGAAACGCAGGATGAGATCAAGGCGCGCACGGCGGTCGAAGGCGAATCCCTCAAGATGCTAGCGAGGGAAGAGAGCCATCTGCATCCGAAGACCACTGCAGCGATTGGCCTGCTGAAGACGTTGTCCGGCAACCTGCGATCTATTTCGCCCGAGCTGGCTAAGGCCGCGCTGGCCATCTACAGAGGAACGAACGAGCTGCGTATTCCCGCGGACATTGTGCAGGCGCAGACCTTCCTGCAGGAGAAGCGGCGCGAAAAGGCCGTCACAACCGAACAGGAAATCCTTGAAAAGGTGGAGGCAACCATCGCCTCGCTGGTGAAGGCCCTGGCCGAGAATGCCGACAAAGAAAAAGAAGAACTGAAAGATGCCCTGAAAAAGAGCGCTATGAAGGCCGAAAAACTCTCCGAGCTCGAGAAGAAGGCCGAGGAAGCTATCGAGGCACTGAATCAGGAGAATGAGGATAAGCTCGATGAAACCGATCAGAAGAAATACGAGCAGCTCGCCGAGTTCCACAAGCGTGCGGCCAATGTATCCGAGTGTGCGGCAGACGACCTGAAAAAGATGCCACAGAACTCCCTTACCGACGCCATGGCGAAAGAGTGGGAAAGCATGACCGGCCAACTCGATGACCTTGAGAAGGCTCTCGAGAAAAAAGAGCCGAAGGAAGTCTGCGTCGAGTGCACGGAAAAACTCCTGGCGAAGCTGAGCAAGATAAAGGAGAAATCCGAGGATGG
>JASLXP010000228.1 GCA_030740295.1 Planctomycetota bacterium | reverse complement strand
AAGAATGATGATTTTTGATTTTTGATTTTCGAAGTCAGAAATGTGCTGCTTGAACGAATGCTTGACTTCAGAAATCAAAAATCAGCAATCATCATTCTTTATTCGGATTTCTGAAATGGTTTCAGAGAATCAGCAGTTCTTGAGTTTGCCGGTGGGGGAATATGGGTGGTGATGGTGGCCTCCCCTTAGCCGTCAATTTTATTCACCCACGAGTAAACTCGTGGGGACCTCCGTATCCGTAACAGGAACCTACTTCACATGCAGAATCCCGCGCATGAGCAGGTGATGTCCTGGGAACGTACAGACGTAAGGGTAATCGCCTGGGGTGGCTGGCGCGGTGAACTCTATGACCTGTTCCTTGCTGTGATCGAGCAGCTTGCTTGACCAGATGATGTCGGGACTCTCCGGCACGAAACCGACCTGGAAGCCCTTAGCGCCCAGCGCGACTGCCTTCATGGCCACCGCGTCCGCTTTCCCCGGCTTCACGAGCACGATGTTGTGCGGCATAAAATCCGGGTTGGCGAAGGTCAGCCGGATCTTCTTGCCGGCTTTCACGGTGAGCTCCTTCACGTCGTACATCATCTTTTCCATCACGGTCGCGATGTGGATCTCCGTCAATTCTGGCGTGTCCGAAATAATGCCTGACTTTCTGACGACCTCGGTTTTCGTTTCGATGACCGTCCCTCCGCCCCTTGTCGGGTCTGCACTGGTCCAGTGATGCTGCACGGTCCCGGCCGCAATGCGTGCGTGCGGTTCCGGTGACTTCAGGAGGAAGTTCAGCAGCTTGAGGTCTCGGACGCTGTGCTGTTGATGGAGCCAGAGTGCCTCGAGCAGGTGATGGGCGTCTTCTTCTTCCTCCGGGTCGAACTGCTGCATCCATTTCTTCGTCGCCGCGATGACCTCTTTTGAGTCGCGCTCGCTCAGCTCGATCCGTGTGCGGTGACGCACTCCGTCCACCGGATGCTTGAGGTTTTCGAGCAGCGCGGTAATCGGCTGGCCATCAATCGCCACGTCCTTCTGAAGCGGGCGGCCCTTTGCAGTGATGCGATAGATTCGGCCGTGTTTGTGGTCGCGATTTGGGTCACGAACGTTGTGCTGCATATGGCCGATGATCACGTTATGCCAGTCGGCGACGTAAAGGGCGCCGTCCGCGCCGAAGACTCCATCGGTGGGCCGGAAATTTTTGTCGCCGCTCATCATCAGGCCGCTGGAAGTTTCCTCTTTCGTCGTGCCATCGGGCATGAGCTTTTTGACGGTCAACTCGCCGCCGGAGGGCTCGCCCCAGACATTGCCGTTTTCGGGATCGCGCTTCAGGCGGTATTGCTTGATCCCGAGGAAACCGATGGCGTTCATGATCAGGAAGTCCCCCTGCATTTCATCGGGGAAGTGCGCGCTTGAGACGACTTCGTTTGCGGGGACCGGACGCACCTCTTTCTTCAGCAGTGTGTGCATCCTGAAGCCCGAGCCCTGGGGCCGTACCTGATAGGCGCGTCCCCCCGTGCCATCGGTCGCGTAGTGATACCCCCAGTGGTCGAAAGATATGCCGTGCGGGTTGGGGCTGTTCCCAGCGTGGAAGGCAATGGTGTAGCGCCGCGGGTCAAAGCGGTACATGCCGGAGCTTCCAGTCTTCACCGACGGCCCCCACGGATGCTCGTGGTTATGGATCATAAAAATGCCGCTCTGCCAGTAAATGGCGCCGTCCGGCCCGTAGATCAGGTTGTTCGCTGAATGGTGGGTATCGGAGGATCCGATCCCCTGGAGCAGTGCGTAACGCACGTCCGCTACATCGTCGCCATCGGTGTCCTTCAGATACACGAGATTCGGCATCGAAGTGACAACGACGCCGCCATTCCAGAATTCAAAGCCAAGTGGGTTGTGTACGCGCGCGAATTCAATCACGCGGTCCGCCTTTCCATCACGGTTTTCGTCCGGAAAGATGAGCAGCGCGTCTTTCATTTCCTTGAGCGGTTCCCATTTCGGATACGTCACCCACGCGGCCGCCCATAGCCGGCCCTTTGTATCGACCTGCATCTGAACGGGATTGACCAGGCCGGGGAACTGCTTCTCATCGGCAAACAGGCCGATCTCGAAGCCATCCCGCACCCCCAGGTGTCTGATGACCTCCTCTCCGCCCAAATAGTTGGTGTTGCCTTCCTTTTTCGCACTGGAGCTCCGGCTGCCCCCTCCGACGTTGGTTTTCACAGGAATGGGCTTCGTCACGTTGTCATCGTTTATTTCCGCAACCTTCCCTGAGGCCCTCGCCCAGACGCGACGATCGCGATTGGCCGTCATGGTGTCGATCATCTTCAACTCGTGCCGCAGGACGTCCGCGTTGCTCTGGCTGTCGACGAACTTCAACCCGGAACGACCGCCCCAGACGTCGTTACCGTCCGTAGCACGGTAGCGGCTGTGCCAGTACCAGTTCTTGTCCAGCACGGCTTCCCTGATCGACCCCAGATGAGAGCCGGCTGTCACTTCTTTACCCAGGAGAGAAGCGGCAATCGCTTCGGCGAGGCGGCGGTTGCCTTCTTCATTGAGATGGACGCCATTGATCGTTAGCGGGGCTTCGCAGTGGTGATAAAAGTGAATGGACGGCGAATACAGGTCCACGAAAGCGACCCCGTGCTGCAGGGCGGCACGCCTCGTGGCCTGCATATAAAGCGACAGGCGGCCGTTGTTCGCTCTCCCATCCGGCAGGGCCGGGTTGTTGAGATTTTCGTGCGCGATGGGACTGAAGAGGACGATTCTTGGGAATTCCTTCCCGTTCGGTTGCGCCCCGCGGAGCATGCGGATGAGGCCACCAAGTTTCATTTCGTAGTCGTCCACTTTTGATTCACCGCCGAAGGATTCGTTATATCCAAAGAAGGCAAAAATCACGTCGGCTTTTACATGATTCAGGTAATCCTCCATCCTCATGAATCCTTTGCTGCGCGGAAATTGATCCACGCGATCCCCGGTAAGGCTCATGTTCCGGAAGCTCAATTCCATGTTTGGCAGTGCGCTCTGCAGTACGGTTTCCATCCAGCCGTCATGCTGCATTCGATCGGCAAGGCCGTTGCCGATGATGCTGATGATGTCTCCCTTTTGAAACGCGAATGGCGATGGATCGCGATAGTCCTCAGGCACCTCAACCTTCGGTTTCGGCGGGGCCATGGTTTTGCCCGAATGGCTTCTGAGGGAAACTTTCCCATTCGCCAGGTTGAATTTGATGGCGCCTTTCGGGCCTTTATGCCCACTGGCCTCGAACACTGGCTTCCGGTCCGCATCCAACACTTGCAGGATGAATCCGTCCAGCCTGTTTTCCAGACCACCGCGATTCCAAATCTCAATGTGATCGATAAGCGCATCTTTGCCAAGATCGATCTCCCACCAGGGCTTGGTTTCTGTCACAGTGTGGGTCTGGCCCCCGCGTCGGTAATCGGGATTCTTATTTCCATCAATGGCGCGCTTCGGCACGCCGCCATGACCGACAGAGGACTGGGAGGTCTTGCCGCCTTTGGCAATGTTCTTCTTGCCGCTGAAAATCTCGACCTCGTTAAGCGTGAGGGTCCGCTTGTTGCCGGGGAGCTCTATTCGGACAAATCGAGCCGGTTTTCGCTCTTTTACGGGCCCCTTACCTTTGGGGGCTGCTTTGCCTTTTTTGCCTGCCTTTCCATTTGCTGCCTTCTCCTTCTTTGCTTTGGGTTTCTTTTTTTTCGCCGGCGCTGCACCGGTGTTGTTGTTGGCAGGAATCTGGCTCTCGAATCCGTTGTAAGCTGCTGGTTTGATTCCCTTGGCGTAACCGCGATTGCGGAAAGTGTTCGGTTTGTAGGGTCCGACGAAATCAATCTTCGAATCGGGTTTGATCTGATCCTCTAATCCCAGGGACCAGTAGACGCCGTTGATGATCAAGCGACGATAGCCCGGATTTAGAATGTCTTCTGACGCCCCATACAGAGATGTGAACACGCGGCCCTCCTTCCCATCTTTGCCTTTGTACGTGCGTGTCCATTCGCTTGCTTTCGGAGGCTTATTTGGGTCTGGCTCGCCGTCCGGCTTCATGGACATCAGCGGCTGGGCCATGGTCAGCACGGTCCAATCCTTTGCAGGCTGGGCGTTGTAGCCTCCCGCGTGGACATGGACCTCTTGAACGCCCTGGAGAATCGGGTGTTTCGCCTGCTCGGGAATGATAGTGATGCGTGTACTCTGACGATGATTCCTGCCGTAATGGCCAACCCAAGTTTGCCCGAGCACCTGATGGCCAAAACCCATGTGGTAATCTTTGCCGCTGTATCGGAAATGATATTTATAGTACGGATCGTTCTGGTCCCTGTAGTTGAAACCGTGGGTGGAGGTGCGCAGCCCCACCACCGGGCCGCCACGATTCAGATAATCATCCAGATGTTTCATCTGCTCGGGCGGCGGCGCCAGAAAACGCGCAAAGATCAGCAGGCCATCCGCCTCCTTCAGGGCTTCCATGCCCGGTATGTTGGATGCGCCGGCCTGGATCTCGCCGTTGGCATCCAGTCCGAATAGAACGGCGCAGTCGAACCCATGATGCCTGGCAAGGATTCGGGCCAGGGCAGGAACGGTCTCCTCGGAACGGTATTCATGGTCGCTCGCGATGAGCACAACCTTCTTGCCCTTGGATGGCTTCTCGCCCGGATACAACACGGGATTCGCCAGGCCAGAGCTGCTAAACAGCAGGGCAACGACTGCCAGGATGCGGATGGATGAGAATCGAATTTGTCTGCAGAGATAGCGGGATTGAAGGGCTATTTTCATGGTGTTTTGCGATCTGTGAGATTCTTGATTGCTGGACTCTCCAGAGCCCAGATCCCGGGGCCGGCCTCGAATACCTGTGGTTACCGCCACTGCGCGCAGTATTAGACGATACGGGCCGGTTTTTGCCATGAAGTTGGGTTGCTTCCCTGCCTTCGGCCGCAACCGCAGCTACGATAGAAATACCACGGATGAAAAAGTCTTTATAAGGAAATGGACTCCTACTTCGCTGACTCGAGGGAATCCTGACTTAAGGCTGCCTTCGGCCGCAACCGCAGCTACTATAGAAATACCACGGATGAAAAAGTTCTTATTCTGTCTTCATCCGTGGGATGGCTTTGCCATCCGTGGTAATTATCTCCGCGCTGCGGAGAGGGTCTAACCGGAATAGAAGAACCGGTATTTCTCAAAGGCCTGGCAGATGGCCTCGATGATTTCGAGCGGCACATCTGGCGCGCACTCGGCCAGCAGCATGAGGCCGCCTTCCGGAGAACCGAGCCCGGCTACGGCTTCGTGTACATGTTCATCGATATCGTCGGGAGTGCAGAAGGGAAACATCTGGCGGTCGAGGTCGAGGTCGACCGCGACTTTTCCTTTGCAGGTTTCGATGAGGCCCTCCAGAGTGTTGGATCGGAATTGCGGGTTGAGGACCGTCACCCCGCAATCGATGAGGTCTGGGATGATCGGCAGGATGTGCCCGTCTGTGTGGAGATAGACGTATGCGCCGCTCTCCCGGCACCTGCCAAAAATTCGGCCGAAGCAGGGCTTCAGATACTTTCGCCAGTGCGCCGGGCTCATGGGAAGCCGATCCTGCATGCCCAGGTCGTCGCCAAAGTAATGGATGCGCGCATCACCTGACAACCGTTCTTCAAGTTCGTTCATGTTGTACTCCAGGACCATGTCCACGAGCTGCTGGAGCTGTGGCGGTTCTTCGGCCAGGTCGCGCATGAAACTCTCGAAGCCCCGCAGGTAATAGAGCCGCATGTACATGAAGCCGTGCGGCATTCCCCCGGAGGTCGGCGGCTCGTAGTCCTCGAATCTGGCCCAATCATCGAGTGGGAATTCGGTGACAAGGGCATCCATCCCGCCTCTGATGTTTTTCCAGACGCATCCCCAGTTGTCCACGTGCTCGCCTACCGCATAGGTGCCGCGGTAGTCTTCGAAATTCCTCTCCTCGTTTGGTGTGTGTGCGCCGAAGATGTCCGGATGCCGGCCAACGAGCTCCTCCAGTGCCTCCCGGTGTTTTCCCCATGTTGCCGGCAAAAGGCTTACCCGGCAGGGAATGACTTCGGGGCTGCGAAACTCGACGGCACGGTAGTAGTTTTCTTCAGGTGTCATTGTTCGTGAAAGTCCGGGGTAAAAGAATTCAGAGCATCTTAGGAATGCTTACCTCTCGGAGACGTTTCGAGGCAAGCCTTCCCAGCTCGATGCGCTGTTCATCGCTGAGGCCGTTATCGACTGGACGGGCCATGAGATCGTCGGCGATCTCCTCAGCGCGTTCGTCGAGGCGTTTCATGCCTTCGGCGTTCCAGTCCGATCGCCGTTTACGGAACAGCAGTGATGGCTCGAAGAGTTCGTCTCTGAAGTGTGTCAAAGTGTGTTCGTGATCGAGAAAAGAACCCGCGATGCCCACCGAGCGAGTAACATCGAGGGCAAGCTTCTCTTCCGATACTTCGATGCCGCGATGATAGCGTTTTGCGTATTCGATCATTTCGTTGTCAATGACCGCCTGGCCCGGGGAAATGGTCAACTCGGACTCCAACTGCCCGACTCCCCAGATGCAGCTCACGCCGCTCTGGACATGAGTCTGAAAGCCGAACATCTTTTCCAGCGCGGCCTGCGAATCGGGGCACATGGCTTCGGTCGATACCCAGGAACAGGAAGGCAGGCAATAGAAACGTCCCATCATGGCGGAGATTTGGGCGAAGAGAGCGTTCTCCGGCCCGCCTGTCACTGCAATGGCGGTTTTCATGTCGAACGTGTGCGCCAGCCCGAAGTTGTAGATACACGGCCGCCCGGGCTCCAGAATCTGGTTGATGACGATGCCCGCCAGGATTTCGGCGTTACCCACTGCTGCTGTCCCTTCAAGGGTTACAGGCGCGGAGGTCCCGGCCATGGGTTCACCATTGACTGTGGCTGGGATGCCACGGCCGGCCGTCAGGCGAAAAACCTCCAGCGCCAGATTCGTCCACCGCAGGGGACCGTGCGCCGTGAAACCAACACTGAACCACGGGTGCTCACCGATCACACTTTTCATTTCGAGCATCACCTCCATGCTCTGAGGGGCGAAGCAGAGCACCCGGATGTGCTTCGAGGTGTTCTCCGCCATGATCCGCAGCCCCACGACATCCCGAGCCGGAGGTGGGATGTCGTCGAGGGACATTCCGAAAACGGTCTGCACGTTTGGTAATTGATCCAGCAGCCTGGCCATGGCCGCCATGTCATCGGAGGCGAAGGCCCGGTGCTCCCCACGGTGACAGAAGCCCATCCCAGGCACGGACCAGAATACCGGCTCTGACCGGCTGCTCAGGATCGTCTCCTCTCCAAAGCGATTGGTGAGGACCACTTCCTCCGGCGCCTGCCCCAGAAACTCCTCGACCATTTCACGAGGCAGACGCACATCCTGGCTGCCCGATCCCGGATTGGCTCCGTTGGATTTCAGCAGGCCAAGGATCTCTTCGTGCTCGACGCGGACTCCGGGTTCCTGCAACAGCGACAACGATGCTTCGTGTATCTGTTCCGCGGTTGTCTGTTTGTTCTGCTCCGGCATTGGTGTGGTTCTTCTACGGTTGAAAGGTTTACCCCGGTATCGTCCTGCTCAGCGTCCTCGTGGGTTGGCCGTCCCGGCCGGCATCTTGCCGGCCTCGGGGACGGGCGGGACGCCATCCTACGATGGGGATATCCGGCAGCGCCACTTCAGGCTGAAGATTAAAACGATGGGAAAGACGAAGAGAAGGAACGAATCGATGCCTGATCCTCACTCGTCTTTTAAGGCCAGCGCGCCCACGGGACAGGCGGCGACGCATTCTGCGGCCACCTTCTTTAAACCCTCGCGCAAGGTGCCGTTGAAAGGGACTCCGAGCTGCACATCGAAGCCGCGGCCAACGAAAGTCAGGCCGAGGGATTCGCGGGAGGCCTCGGCAATGCGCACGCAATTGCCACAGCGGATGCATTTGCCAGGCTCGTAAACAATGAATGGGTGTTCGACCTGTTTACGGAAGGCGGGCCGGTCCCCATCGAAGCGTGTTGGCGATGCTCCGTATCGGATGGCAAGGCCACGCAGTTTGCAGGTATCAATCGCCCGGCAGTCGCATTGGACGCAGCGTTCGGTTTCCTTAACGGCCTCCTCGAAACTGAAGCCGGTCTCCTGGCCTGCCGCGGGCGAGGTGCGTTCTGCCTCGCTGATCTCCTTCATGAATTCGGGCATCTCACCTTCCTGGAGCTTGCCTACCTGGCAGGTAAAGGATTTGGCCTGGCCAACGATGGGGAAGCCGCTCAGGTGCTGATGGATGGCTGCCGCCACGGTCTTGCCGTCCGCTACGGAGTGAACGACTTTGCCTGTCTTCCGCACGGCGTGCCCGGCGGCGAAGACGCCTTCGAGCTCTGTTTCATAGCTCTCCCGGCCGACCTGGATGCCGGCGCGAGTGACTTTCAGGCCGAACGCTTCGATATCAGAATCTTCGACCTTACCGATGGACAGCAGCACTGCGTCGTGCTCCTGCTGCAACGTTTCCAGAGAGACATCAGAGCCCACCCGAATTCCGAAACGAAGATTCGCGCCAAGTTTCTCAATGAGCCCGATCTCGGAGGCAACGACGTCTTCCGGAAGCTCGCCTTTTTTCACGAGTTCCTTCAGCGTTCCGCCGGGCCTGTCGGACTGCTCGTAAAGGGTGCAGGCGTAGCCTTCCTGCAGCAGGTAGTAAGCGGCGGAGAGCCCGGCAGGGCCGGCGCCGACGATGGCGATGCTCTTGTTTCTAGGCGGCCCGCACGGCGGGAGGTAGCCGTGGCCGGAGGCCAGGTCTTCATCGGCCACGTGGCGAATGAGCGAGCAGATGGAAACCGCGTCATCGTGGGTCCCGCGGCGGCAGCCGGATTCGCAAGGCCGGTGGCATGTGCGCCCAAGCACGGCCGGCAGGGCGACACTGCGCTTCACGGCCACGATGGCCTCGCGCAGTTTTCCCGCTCCAACGAGTTTCATAGTCAATGGAATTTCGAGGTGTGCCGGGCAGATGCGCTGGCAGGGCGAGATGCAATCGCCGAGGTGATCGCTGAACAGCAGTTCGATGGCGGTCTTTCGAAACTCGTGCACTTCGTCCGTCTCGCATTCCAATTTCATGCCGTCTTCGGCCTTCACCGCGCACGAAGGGATGAAGATATCCTTGCCCGCGTCCTTGACCGCGCAGGCCATGCAGGAGGGGCAGGGCTCGTTTCCTTCGAAATAGCAGAGGGTGGGAATATCCAGTCCGGCCCCCGCGGCAGCTTCGAGAACGGTGTCACCGTCTCGCGCGGTGATCGTCTGGTGGTCGATGGTGATGTCAGGCATGGTTACTCCACATGAATCGCGTCCTCCGTGCATACTTGGCGGCAGGTGTCGCAGTGGGTACAGGTTTCGGTATCGATCTCGTGTTTCTGGTAGGGGGTCATGGGGATGGCATCCACCGGGCAATGCTGCGCGCAGAGGGTGCATCCGATGCAGTTGTCTCGGACGGAATAGGTGACCAGTGCTTCACATTTGCCTGCCGGGCATCGGCCCGCGAGATGCGCTTCGTATTCCTCGCGGAAGAATTTCAGAGTCGTGACGATCGGGTTGGGCGCGGTCTTGCCCAGGCCGCAGAGGCTGCCCGCCTTTACCAGGCCGGCGAGGCTTTCGAGGTCTTCGATGTCGCCCTTACGTCCCTTGCCATTGCAGAGGCGATCCATAATGTCCAGCATACGCCGCGTGCCGATGCGGCAATAGGTGCACTTGCCGCACGATTCGTATTGGCAGAAGCTGAGGAAGTAGCGCGCGATGCTGACCATGCAGTCGGTTTCGTCCAGCACGACTAATCCGCCGGATCCCATGATGGCGCCTACCTGGCGCAGCGAATCGTAATCGATGGGTGTCTGCGCCAGTTCCGCGGGCACGCATCCGCCGGAAGGGCCGCCGATGAGTACGGCTTTGAGCTGCCCGCCATCGGGAACGCCTCCGCCGATCTCATCCACGATCTCCTGGATGGTGATGCCCATGGGCACTTCGATGAGACCGCCGCGGGTCACCTTGCCAGCCAGTGCAAACACTTTTGTGCCCCTGCTTGATTCCGTACCCAGCGAAGAGAATGCTTCGGCCCCCTCGCGCAGAATCCATGGGATGACTGCCAGGGTCTCGACGTTATTGATGAGGGTTGGGCAATCCCAGAGCCCCTGCTCGATCGGGTAAGGCGGGCGGAGCCTTGGGATGCCGCGCCGGCCTTCGATGGATTCGAGCATGGCGGTTTCTTCGCCGCAAACGAAAGCGCCAGCGCCCTCGAATACTTCAAGCTCCAGCGAGAAATCTCTGCCGAGGACCTTCTCGCCGAGGATGCCGTGCTCTTCGCATCGCTGCAGGGCTTCCTTGACACGCTCGACGGCAAAAGGGTACTCGGCCCGGATGTAGAGCTTCCCTTCGTGGGCGCCGGCCGCGTAAGCCGCGATGGCCAGGCCCTCGATCACTCGATAGGGGAACGATTCCATCAGCATCCGATCCATGAACGCGCCGGGGTCGCCTTCGTCCCCGTTGCAGATGACGAAACGGCGTTTGCCCTCGGCCGCTTGCATCATCTTCCACTTTCTGCCGGTCGGAAAGCCGGCCCCGCCGCGTCCCCGCAGCCCACTTTGCTCCACAATCGAAACGACCTCCTCCGGCGAGAGGGTGTCGAGACATTTCCCCAGCGCTTTGAAGCCATCGTGCTCAATGTAATCGTCCAGGGAGAGCGGATCGATGCGGCCGTAATGCTCGGTGGCGATGTGTTTCTGCGGCCCGAAGAAAGCAGCTACCGGCGGATCGCGGACATCGGAGGAGTAACGCGCTACCGGTTCCCAGACTTCATCGGTGAGCAGTTGGTCGAGGGCGCCGGACATCAAGCTGCGGAACCTGTTGATGATGCCCCTGGGACGAAAATGCCCGAGGACGATCTCTTTCACGTCACTTTCATGAACTCCGGGATACAAGACCGGTTTCCTGTCCGGGAGAGCGATTTCCACCAGGGGTGTCTCTTCGCAGATGACCGGGCACGCGACGCGTTTGATGTCTGCCTGGACCCCGGTTTCGAGAATGGACCGGTAGATGGCCTCGTGAGTGCTGCCGCATCCTCTGGCCACGCAGCAGGAATCGAGGCAGATGCGGATTTCGCCGTCGGACTTGCCGTTGCTGGTGTTTGCCGGGGCCGCGGAAGCCGGTTGCTTCTCATGCTCGGCAAAGTTCCGCAAAACTTTGGACACCCGGTCCTGGGTGACGTGCCCGTAAGTGACATCGTCGATCTGCACTGCGGGCGCCAAGGTGCAACAGCCCAGGCAGAAAGCATCTTCGATCGTGTATTCGCCATCCGGATCGGTGTCATCCGTGTCAGGGATCTGGAGCCTGGTTCTGAACGCGTCGCTGATCGCTGGTGCACCTTTCACATGGCAGGCGGTACCGTTGCAGACCTTGATGAGATGGCGCCCTATCGGTCGGCGCCGGAACTGTGCATAGAAGGTCGAAACCCCTTCGACCGCGGCCGGCGTGATTTCGCTCACCTCGCACAGCCGCTGCAGGGCCTCGTCCGGCAGGAATCGGTAATGCCGCTGGATATCCTGCAGGATGGGGATCACCTGTTCCGGGCGCGGCCCGCGCTCGGAAACAGTCTGTTCGACAAATGTGAGGTCAAGCTCTGGCATGGGTTACAGAGAACAGGGCGGAATCAGCCCGGCTTATTCACTCTCCAATACAATAAAGATGTTTCACGCCCCGGATGTAGATGCGTCCGTCGGCAAAGGCCGGGGTGGCATGGCAGGCCTCACCGAGGCTGGCGCGGCCGATTTCTTCGTATTTGTCACCGGTCTTGATCTGGATCATCTCGCCTTCGTTGTTGAGCATGTAGATGCGGTCCCCGGCCAGTGACGGCGAGGCCGTGAAGTTTCCAGTTATGTCCTGTTCCCACACTTTGGTGCCGGCTGCCGCGTCAAAGCAGTAGAGGAGGCCTGGCTCGAGCAGGTAGAGCCATTTGCCCGCGCAGAGGGGGCTGCAGGTGTCGGGCAGGCCCTCGTCCGCGGTCCAGGCGATGTGGGTTTCAGTCACGTCGCCCTGGCCGTCAGGCCGGATGGCAGCCAACTGAGCGTAGGCGTTGGTGACAAAAACCAGGCCGTTGGAATAGACCGGGGATGGAGCAACGTCACCATCGAGGCATTTGGCTCGCCAGATCTCCTTGCCGGTTTCCGCGGCATAGCCGACAACCCAGGGAGCTGATGTTGTGATGATCTGGTCCCCTTTGCCGGTCGAGATGACCGTTGGAGATGACCAGGTGGCGCCGAACTCGTTCGGCGTCTCCCAGGCCGTGTCTCCTGTGGCAAAGTCCAGAGCGAGGAGTCTCGAAGGGGTCTTCTTGTTCTGATCGTATTGGACGATGACCTTGTCGTGCCAGAGCGCAAGAGACGAAGAGTAGCCGTACGGGTTGTCAGGAAGTCCGAGGTTATGGATCCAGACGCGCTGACCATCGAGATCGAAGGCAGCGATGTCGCCATTAGCAAAAATGGCTGCCACCCGCTTCCCGTCCGTCACGGGAGTCGAGGCAGCGTAACCGGTGTCTTCCATGATTTCCGGCGGCTTGGCCTGGCTGCTGGCGATGGTCATTACGGGCTTCCGCCAGAGCAGGGAACCGGTGTCGGCATCAAAGCAGAAGACTTCTCGCCGGCCCTTATCTGCGCCGGTCAGAAAGACGCGATCTTTCCAGAAGATGGGCGAACTGTGGCCGGGCAGCGGCACTTCGGTCTTCCACCGAATGCCCTTTCCGGCTTTTCCGTTCCACTGCCTGGGCACGTTGGCAAATGCCGAACGTCCGAGGCCACCGGGGCCGCGAAAGCGGTGCCAGTTCTTCTGGAGCTCTTCTGCTGAGGGCCAGGTCGGCACGACGGCCGCCACTGAATTGGTCTGCCGCGCTGCGGCCAGTGCATCCGGGGTCAGCGCAGGTCCGGGACGGGACATGAGGCCAAAGGCCGCGCCTCCAAGCACCGAGGCGATGGCAGCAACGGACCAACGGGACCAGGAGGCCACCTCAGCCATCTCACCGGCCTCGTCGGTACGCGGACCCGGCTTCGGGGGCTGCTCACGGCTGGCGCTGGCTGACCTGAGTGCCACCAACAGAACGACGCCCCCCCCAAGCAGGAGCCACGCGCCGGTCGATGAAAAGGCGTGCCGCTCGAAGAAGTCCTGCCGGAGTTGCAGGTCGAGCGTTCTGATCTTTTCTTTGAGGTCTTCGTCGCCGGGCACCTTGGCCAGTTCTGCCTTGAGAGCGCGGAGCTCGTCACTCTCGACGAGAACCGCGCTGCCCGTGTCGTTGGCAAGGAGGAGCATGGCCACGACGAGCGCGAAGACTCCCGAGATCACGGCGAGGTGTTTTGCAGTGCTGAAGTTCATGTGGGTTGGTTGAGTGCTACAGGCATTTGCTCCTCCGTCATGCGACCGGTTCTTTTTCCGAGGCTGCCTTGGTGAGGGCCTCCACCGGGACAAAATCAATATCCCCCCGGCGGACGTGCTCGTACGGGCAATACTCGAAGCAGCGGGCACAGGCCACGCAGTTGGCGCGGTCGGTTTCGTAATCCGTGCGGGTCCGCTTGAGGGAGAGTTGGATGAGCTTGAGCCCGGCGACGAGGCCGACAAAGGCACCGAAGAACCATCCCCAGGTGACATATCTTTCTTTCATCGGCAGGGCTTCATCGAACAGCTCCTGCGAAGGGCGGCCGGTCTGGCGGAAGGCTTTGACCGCGTCGTCAGTCTCCTTGAGCTGACCTGTCTCCGCGAGAAAGACCTGTTCGGCGAGATCGATCTGCGGGTGCAGCAGCGAGATGGGGCCGCTGAGCCGGGCGCCCAGCCACCCACCCAGTATGACGCACACCGGCAGCAGCAGGAGCAGACGGCCAAGCCTGGCGCGCCCAACTGGCCGGGCCTCGCCGCTTTCGGATGGGGTCGGGTGATGAATGGCGGCAAAAGGGCACGATTCTTCGCAGAGCCGGCACTGAATGCACTCATCCGGCGTGATGGCGACGTGCCATTTCGAGACCTTTGACAGGAGGCCAAGGATGGCACCGTAGGGGCACAAATAGCGGCAATAGGGCCGGCCGATGAACATCCCCGCGATCAGAAATCCGCCGCCGAACAGCAGCATGTTGCGAGTGCCGGTCATGCGGAAAAGCCCAATGAACGGATCGAACTGGCAGATGATGAACGCGCTGCCGGTAGCGGCTAGCAGCACGGCGCCGCCAAGGTACACGTAGGGCACCAGCCGCAGCCCTTGTTCGAGCCATGCGGGCACCTTCACGGGTTTGACGAGGACCAAATCCTGAAGGGCGCCGTGCGGGCAGGCGGCTGCGCAGAATGTCCGGCCAAAAAAGAGCGTGAATGCCAGAGGCAGAATAAAGAAAGCCAGGACTCCAAGGGGGATAACAGCCCGGCCATCGAACATCGCCAGGGACACATTTTGAATCGAGCCAATCGCGCACACACACCCCTCGCGGTAGAACCCGAAATAGACGAGCGAGAACATGGACAGGTAAAGGATCTCGTTCCGGCGCCGCCTCTTCAGCGCGAGATAAGAGGCCAGACCGAGGGTAAACAGAAGCACGACGACATCAACGACAGCCATATTCGCAATGCGAGGCGGCGGCGTGGTCGTCTCCGGCAGCGAGTAACCGGATTCAAAGTCTGGAGGAGGAAAACGCTCGGCCGCGTGGGCGTAGGGGGCGAATAAGAGGGCCGAGAGGAGGAGGAGGACGGATGGGTGGGCTGTCCTGATGGGTGGGGTGGTGGAGTGGTGGAGTGGTGGAGTGCTGGAGTGGTGGAGTGCTGGCGTCTGTGGTCTGTAGTCTCTGGTCTGTCTGAAGTCTGAAGTCTGTAGCCTGTGGTCTGTGGTCTGTAATCTGAAATCTGTCGTCTGCGGTCTGCCTTTCATCCTTCCCCCTTGCCCTTCAGTTTGTAGGGCTGGTCTGCGGGGACGCGCTCGATGGCTTGGGAGGGGCAGGAGCGGGCGATGGAGCAGTCATTACAGTTTACGCAGCGGTCGTGACGGACCTGGAGAAAGAGAGAGCCGTTGCCGAATCGGGTGCAGCCCTCGATGCATTTCGCGCAGCCGACGCATAAGGATTCTTCAATGCTGTACTGAAAGTAAGGGTCCTCGACGAACTTCCGTTTGATGGCGCCCGTGGGGCAAAGCTGGTTTTCTGCGCCGGTGTTGAGGGCGTTTGGCTCGGGCTCGAAGTACCCAGTACAGAGCTTGCAGTAGCCGCACATATCGAAATTGTGGACGCACTTCACGGCAGATTCTTCCAGTACGCACTCGGTTGCGCATTTGCCGCAGCGGATACATTTTTCCGCGTCGATTTGCCAGACCGTCTCCTCTGCCTGGCTGCGTCCGGAGAGGTAGCCACCCATGCTCCCGAGGGTAAGCAGGCCGAGGCCGCGTGCGCCGCTGGAGACGAATTCACGGCGGGTTGGATCTGGTTTCTTTTCGTTGGGCATGGGAACGGAGATCGGGAGGATCGAACGGAGACAGTGAGGGCTTATGTCAGCCCTTCTTTTCCATGATGCGGATGTCTCTGCCGATGATGTCCAGGACAAACACTCTGCCATCTTCGGCGACGGCGACGTCGAGTCCGGCCCGAGTGCAGTCGGTAAGGGCATCGGCCGCGCAGGTTTTTGTGGCGTCAGGAAAATGCTCCGGGCCTGCAACGACTTTCTGGAAGACACCGTCGGCATCGCAGGTTTTCACTCGTGTCAGACCCTTCTCCGCGGTGATGTATTGGCCGTCGGGTTGCATGGCGAAACTGACCGGATTACAGCATCCGCAGAAACCGTCGATGGCCATTGATGGCTTGCCCCAGGCATGCTCTAGCTCTCCATCGAAGGTGTAGGTTTCGATCTGGTGGCGGCCGGGATTGGCCACCCGCAGCCGCCCGTCCGGCGCAATCCGCAAACAGAAGTAGGGACTGGGCACGACGAAGCCGGGGATGTCTCTTGACGGGTCTTTCTTGCCAATGTGACGCACGACTTTTCCGTCCGAATCGAAACGCACCACGATGCGGCGTCCTGCATCGGCGGCGAAGACAGCACCCTCCACCACAGCGATGGACTTAAGAACCGCTTCCGAGCCAAGGCGATCCCAGGCAGACTTCAGGACGCCTTCGGCATCGTAAATCTCAACGTGCGATTTCAGACCTACATAAACACTGTCGGATGTGATGCTCAGGCAGAGGGGTAGCCCGCTCGGCTTGAATTCAGTGAGCCTTCTGCCGTTTTTGTCAAAAGAGCGAACGCCACGGTCGCCGGCGACGAACAGTTTGCCTTCCGGGCCGATGGCGATGGCGCGAGGCAGCTTAAAGCCGGTCTCGATGCGGCCTGCCTGCCGATAAGCGATCAGCGAAGGGTCGGTCTTCTGGTATTTCGAAATGTCGTAGGTGAATTCGTCGCCGAGCTTCTCTCGGTCTTGTGATTCGGGCGACCTGGATCGGCCAGGGAGACGGCTGACGGCGAATCCCGCGGCCGCGCCGAGGCCTACCACGGCGGCGCCTTTGGCGCCGTTCTGAAGGAATTTCCTTCGTTTCATTTCTGAATTGTGGTCAGTGCTCATGATTGTCCTCGCTTTCGTTTTTCAGCGGACGCCAGTGGCAGACCGCAAGATCGGTAAACGGGGCATCCCCGGCAGATGCTCTGATTGATACATTTCTCAGTTCCAAGCCTCCTGCTTCTCATGCCCAGGATTCCGCCGAGGGCGGCCAGTGCAGCGAGAACCAGCCCCCGGATGGCGGAGCGGAGAAGGTCTCGTCGATTCCGAAATGGGAGGTTGGGGTCACTGGTCATGCGTAATGAGTAATGAGTAATAATAAAGTTTAGGGCTATCACTTCTCCGCGTGGCCCGGAGATTTTTGTGGTACGGGCGGGACGCCCGTCAATCACGGCCGAGACGGCCATGCCACGTTTTGGCTGCGGTCTTCTGGCAGCCTTAAGTAATGAGTAATAAGGAACGTCTACGGTCTTTGGTCTCTGTTTCGGATTACGAATTACGAGTTACGAGTTACGAGTTACGGATTACGCACGTCCAGGCAGACCATTCGTGTCAGATCGCGAGCGAGCAGGCGGCCGCCGGCCAGGGCGAAGGGGCCCCAGGCATCGTGGCCATTTAGAACCTGAGCTTCCGCGAGCTGGCGGCAGGCGGCCGGCGTGGCCTCAAACAGCGTCATGTGGCCGTGGTCGTTCATGACGAAGGCCAGGTCATTCGCAATAAGGAAGGGGCCGAGACCGAACCGTCGCTCCGGGCCGCTGGCCCACTTTATCTTTCCCTGCAGGTCCAGGCAGACGAACTCTCCATTCGGGCGTACGCAGTAAATGTGGCCTTCATAGAAGACAGGCGTCTGCTGCGTTGCACCGAAGACTTCGGGCTTCAATCGAAAAACCGGCTTGGTGGCTATCTGGCCGTTCTTTTCACTCAGTTGGACCAACATACTGCCGGAGTTGTAACCACCGGAAAAGAATATGAGCCCATCTCCGACCACAACCGGTGTTGCGATCGCAGCAATGCTGATCTTCCAGGCGTCCGTTTCCCACAGCGGCGAGCCGTCCTCGGCAGATACTGCTGCCACCCCTCCGCTGCCGCTGTAGACGAACATCCGTTTTCCGGCAAAGGTCATCGGCACGATGGAGCAATGAGTCATCTGCCAGCGGCGGGGATTGGGTGTTTCCCAGAGCACTTCTCCGGTAGCACTATCGACGGCCATGATCAGAGCCTTGCCACCGGGAGCCAGTATGACGCGGCCGTCTTCGATCAATGGGCATTGTCCCGCATACCAGGGCGGAATCTCGGTACCGTAGTCCTTCACGAGGTCGATGCCCCACTGGAACTCGCCGGAATTTGCATCGAGGCAAACGACATGACACTTCGGCCCGAGTGAGACCACGAGCCCGTCGGCAATCGCGGGGACCGTGCGGGACATGCCGTGATTACGTTTGGTGCGAACGGGATAACTGAAACGCCAGATTTCTTTACCGGTCTCGAACGACAGGCAGCGGAGGGCATCGGCCTGGGCCTCCCGGTCGTAATCGAGGATGTAGACCCGGCCATCGTTAACGGCTGCGCCGGCATGTCCTTCGCCGAGCTCCAGTTCCCACAGCAAAGGGGGCCCATCGTTGGGCCAGGCGCGGCGGAGTGGGACAGTCTCACGGCTAACTCCCGACCCGTCAGCCCCACGAAAGGAAGGCCAGCTCCCCGCAAGTTTTGCAGGAACGCCGGAGCCAACCACGAGTTTGCCATGAGAGATCGCAGAAACAGCATTACCGTCTGGCTTGGGAACCTCGTCCGTTCCGGGCACTCGACGCTCCAGACTGGCGACGGAAGTGTTGCCCAGCCAAAGAGAAAGGCTGACCACAGCCATCACAGCGACTGCACTTGGAATGGCTTTTCCGATGAATGACGGATTCAGAGGCATGGTTTGGTGGTGTAATGTCCTGGCACCGAATCAATAAGCAAAAAGTATACACCGAATTCCCTGGCGAGGTAACGCAACTGTATCAGAGTCTGCGGCCGTGCCGATTAGGTTGCGGCCGCAAGGCAGTCTCAGGGCAAGAGGTCAGAGAGAACACCAGAGATAAGAACCTGCGAAGAGGCCAGGAGACAGACCTTTGACCTCGGTTCGGGCCGGGCAGCATTCAGTATCGCCAGTTTCGCACGGTTTCGGCCATGGCCTGGTAGTTCTGCAGCGGCACCTTGTCGTGGAGCTCTGTTGACGAGCCGATCATCACGGCGGGGCCTGCATCCACGATGAGTTGCCGGGTGGCGGCTGCCACCTCTGACGGCGAACCGAACGGCAGCAACTGGCTGACATCGATGCCGCCGACCAGAACCAGGTTTGGGAATCGCTGCCGGATCTCCGATGGCACCATACCCGCCAGTACCTCAATCGGATTCAGCATATCGATTTCGCACTCGGCCAGGTCATCCAGTATCCACATGAGGTTGCCATCTGAGTGGAACATCACCGGCAGACCCTTCTCATGGAAAGCGTCCGCGATGCGATGGAAGCGGGGGAAGTACTCCTTTCGGAGGAAGTCCAGCGAGAACAGAGTTCCACTCTTGTAGGCGATGTCTTCACCGCAAAAGACACCGCATACGAGGTCGGTGATTTCCATGAATCCAATACGGCGGACCGCGCACTCCGTGCTGAGCTCCCAATAGTCAGAAAAGAGCTCCGGCTCCTCGGCCAGGGCATAACAGAATGGCTCCAGTCCCCACTGGGTATACATCATCATCCCAACCGAACTGCCTGGCCCAATAAGCGCGAAGTCCGGGCCAAGATGGCGGAGGTGTCTTTCGATGCCCTGACGGGTGCGCGCGGCCTCTTCCCTGAGCTGCGAGCTTTCTGCCTGCAGCCGCTGCTCGAGATCTGAAACGCGGGTTCTCACGTCTTCGATGATTTCCTCGGTGTCCGGCTGGCGATCCCTCACAATCCATGTGGTCCATTCGCGTCGGACCTGTCTCCGGCCATCACCGAGGTCGAATTCACCGGGCTCATCCGGCAGCCGTATGGAGCGGGTGCTGTCCAGCGCGGCCCTGACCGCGGCATAGACGCATTTTTCAGGGCCATCATAGAGTTTGTATCCGCTGTAATGCTCCAGGACGGCGCGGTTACGGAGCAGATCAAACAATGGTGGCCGGTCGGGCGTCCCGCCTGCGAGGACGGTCTGAACTCTTTCTTTCGGAGTCATGATTTTGCCTCATAATAGCTGCCGTCAGCTTGCAGATTCGTTCGTAAAAAGTCGAAGTCCCATTTGCTGCGTAGCTGCGGCGTCCCGCCGCAGAAGTTCGGCGGCGAGACGCCGCCGCTACTACAAGCTGGTCCCGCAGGCTCTTTAGAGCTGAACTTGCACTCGTCCTCCCGCAGAATCTGCGCACGCCCCTGCCCGTCCATGTGAAAAACATGCTGGGATTGTCCGCCCTGGCGGAATGGTAAGACGTTTGCAAAACACCGGCCTTCGAAGAAAGTCGCTGCTAAACTCTATGCGGAAGGCCTAAAAAGAGTAGCCAAGGACGACAAACTTCAAGATCTTTCTCCTCGTCTTTCTCATCGTCTTGATCTTTGGCCGGGAGCAAATTGGAATTGGAATTGAAATTTAGATCAAGCCGAGGATTAAGACGAGGAGAAACCGTAGGGCCTGTCAGATACATCAAAACGATTCTGTAACAATGACCCCTCGACAACGCGTAGAAACTGCATTGAGCGGCGGCCATACCGACCAGGTGCCGTTTACCATTTACGAAGGCATGATCCCGCAGTGCACGGCCGAGCGGGAGATGCGGAATCGTGGGCTGTGCATCGTCAATCGACGGGCGCCCGTCGTGCGGACCCACCGGCCAAATGTCAAGGTCTCTCAGCACACTTCGACGGAAAACGGCAAAAGATTGACCCGGACCACGTACGATACTCCGGCAGGCACGTTGTCCACCCTCGATGAGCCGGCCGGCTTCACTTCGTGGCATCACGAGAAGATGTTCAAATCGCCGGAGGACTACAAGGCTCTCCTTTCCTTCATCAAGGACGAACAGCACGAGCCCTGCTATGACGTCTTCGCCAGAGCACAGGAGAGCTTCGGCGAGGATGCGATCTTTCGGGTGAGCTTCGGCCTCGAGCCTCTACAGACACTCATTTCCGGCAATATGATTGGTATGGAGGAGTTTTGTATCCAATGGATGGACAACCGGGACGAGATTCTCAAGCTCTACGAAGCCATCGTCGAGAACCGCCGAAAGCTCTATCCGCTGATTGCGGAATCGCCCGCACTTCATGCGAATTACGGCGGAAACGTGGTACCGGAGATCACTGGCCCTGAGGTTTTCCGAGAGTACTTCCTGCCTCACTACAACGAAGCCGCGGAATACATGCACCGCCACGGCAAGCTCATCGGTTGCCATTTCGACGACGACTGCGGCCTGCTGGCAGAGGCAATCGCAGAGACCGATCTCGACTACATCGAGGCTTTCACCCCGGCCCCAACGACAGATATGACCGTTACCGAGGCCCGCAAAGCTTGGCCGGACAAGGTGCTCTGGCTCAACTTCCCCTGCGACGCTCACCTCAAGCCACCGAAGGCAATCGCCCAAGTCGCCATGGATCTGGCGGACCAGGCAGAGACACCCGATGGCTTTCTCATAGGCATTACTGATGATGTCCCTGAAGATCGCTGGCAGAAGAACTGCCTGTCCATCATGGATGGCCTGGAAAGGCATGCGCGGCTGCATCCAGGGCTGTATTCGTGACTATGAAGCCGATTTCGCAGGAATTCGGGCCATGGGCCTCGCCGTTGGGCTTGGCCTTCGGCCTGGATGCCATTCAGCCTGCAGGGTTTGCCGTTTTTTCTCCAGGAGAACGAAATTTATGCGGTGAGTCGCAATTTAAGACGCGTGTGAAAGTGCCTCGGCATCAGGTTAACCAATTTATAAAAAACGCCTTATAGGAAGGACGCTACCGATCTGGATGCGGGAACTTGATTTGCTGCATTTTGCGAATACTCTGTGAGCCGTCCACAATCCGACATTTCTGAGAATCAGCCCATTCTGTTCACCGGAAGGCAAGGAGTCCCAATAAGATCATGACTACCACCACTAAGTCTCGTGCCCCGGATCCAGCGTTCGAGTGGGGCACTCGGATGCTGGCTGCGATTGCCGCTTTTCTACTTTTCGAAACGCTGTCCGGCCTCGCTATTTTCCTGATGCCTTTCAGCGTGCTGAATCAGTTCTTTGTCATCGCCCACACCGCGGCCGGTGTCATCTGCTTTGCGCCCTACGTATGGTACCAGGCCCGGCACATCTGGGTCTGGCGGGATTACCCAATGAGCCATATCAAGGTGCTCGGTTACCTCACCTTTGCCGCCACATCGGTCTGCTGCATCAGCGGATTTATTCTCACGGTCCAGGCCGCGTTTGGTACCCGTATCGAATACTACTGGGACATGGTTCACTTGGTGACCACCTTTGCTATTCTCGCCGCGGGCGTGCCGCATATCGCGCTGGTCCTGGCGCACCGGTGGAAAGGAGCCGAAGCAGGCAGTCCCATACGGTTGAGCCAGATCCTCTTCCTTAATAGAACCTGCCGGATGACGGCCGTGCTTCTGGCGTTGCCTCTTCTGGCGGCTCTGCTCCTGCCACAGGAGTCCTTCCGGAACGAGTTTCCGGAGAACTACAGTTGGAAATTTGGAAAGGACCGCCCCTTTGCTCCGAGCCTGGCAGTGACCGCTTCCGGCGGTGCCTATGAGCCGCGCTCCCTTGCCGAATCGAGACGCTGTGGAACCTCCGGCTGCCATAGCGAAATCTATGAAGAATGGCTGCCCAGCGCGCATCGCTACGCGTCGATGGACCCCGGCTTTCAGAAGGTTCAGGCCCTGATGGCTGAAAACATTGGCCCGGAATCCACCCGGTACTGTGGCGGATGCCACGACCCCATCGCGCTTTTTTCCGGCAGCAAGAATCTCTACAACGAAGACCTGTCCTCCCATGGCGCGGACGAAGGCATTTCATGCACGGTCTGTCACTCCATTGTCCAGACCGACCTCAAGGGCAACGCCAACTACACCCTTGCCCAGCCCGACTATTACGCCTTCGAGCTTTCAGACAGCAAAGCCGGCAAGTTTGTCAGCGATTTCCTCATTCGCGCTTATCCGGAACACCACAAGCGCTCTTTCACAAAAGACCTTTACAAAACACCGGAGTACTGCGGCGCCTGCCACAAACAGTTTATCGACGAGGAGATCAACAACGTCGGCTGGGTCCAGCTTCAGAATCAATACGACAACTGGCGTAAGAGCCGCTGGCACACTGAGGGGAATCCCAAGAAGACCCTGACCTGCCGGGAGTGTCACATGCGCCTGAAGGATTCGATGGACCCTTCGGCGGGTGACCATTCGGACTACTACCGGCGGAGCGACGATAACAAGCATCGCTCACATCGTTTTATCGCTGCCAACCAGTTCATCCCTGCCGCTCTGAAGCTCCCCGGCTATCGCCAGCAGGTGCAGTTGACGGAAGAATGGCTACGCGGCGAAACGATTATTCCGGAGATCGCTGACCGCTGGTCGGCCGGCCCGTCTGTGCCCATCCGGCTCATCGTTCCCGAACACGCGACCGAAGGAGAGGCCGTCAAAGTAAAAGCGGTGATCACCAATAACAAGGTGGGCCACAGTTTTCCCACCGGCCCGCTCGACATCATCCAGGGCTGGGTGGATTTCAAGGTCACCGACGGCCAGGGAAACACCATTTATCGATCGGGAAGTGTGGACAAGCAACACTTCATTCAGCCGGGCACATTCATGTTCAAAGCGGAAGCCATCGATCGCAACGGCAACCTCATCGACCGCCACAACCTCTGGGAAATGGTCGGCGCACGATTTAAACGCACGTTGTTCCCCGGCTTCTCGGACACCGCGGACTACCAGTTTCAATGCCCCGCAGTTCTGGCTGAGGCTCCCGAAAAGGAACCTGGGCCACCGCCTGGTGAAATCACTCTTGAAGTTCCCAAAGGCACCAAAGGTCCGCTCCGGGTCCGCGCTGTACTTCGCTATCGAAAGGTCGACCAGTTTATGCTGAATCTCCTCTTCGGGGAGGAATCCGGTCTTACCAGCACTGTGACAGATATTTCCGAAGCGGAGGCGGAGATTCCGATCCACGTCATCAAGAAAGAAACGGCAAGCAGGTGATGGTGGGGCGGACGGATGGTTGGGTCTGGGAGTTTGGGGGCCTCAGCAAAGGTGCCAGATTCTCTCGTAAAAGGTCAATCACGCCCCGAAGGGGCACAAACATATCAGCCCAGGGCAACGCCCTGGGTCATTAGGAACGGTCAGCCTTGAGCCCTGAAAGGGCGGAACAAATCGCTGAGAGGCATCATGCTGTGTCGCCCTTTCAGGGCTGATATTATCTTCTCTATCTGTTCCCAGGGCGTTGCCCTGGGCTGATATGTTTGTGGCCTTTCAGGCCGGAAATCGACTGAAGTCGATTTATTACGAATGAATCTCCCAGCAGCCCGTGACTACGAACTGAAGCTCCCTCTTTCTCTTCATCTGCCTCCTCGTCCTGATTCCTCGCTCAGAATCTTGATTCTCGACGGGAGAGTAAGGGATTAAGATGAAAAGAGGGATGAGGAGAAAGACGAAGAGCATTCAGCTCCCTCTCCCAAACGTAGCGTTCATCGCCATCCGCATCCATTAACCACCAACCATCCCGTGTCACGTCGCCATCGTCGCATCTTGATCTGGTCGGCCGCAGTGGTCGCGGCCACAGTCATCGCCGGTGGTCTGACGGCGATGGCCCGAAAGGACAGTTCGCGAACGCCGCTGCCGGGAGATGAAGTCACGGGGCTGACCGATTCCCTCGCTCGAAAAATTCCTGCCGACCACCCAAAAGTCAGCTTTCAAGATGTCACCGATTCGTCCGGAATCCGATTCAGACATTTCCACGGCCAGCGTTCCTCGCTCCTTGTCGAGGATATGGGATCGGGGGCCGGGTGGGCGGATTTCGATAGCGATGGGGACCTCGATCTGTTCGTTGCCAACATCGCGGGACCATTCACGCTGAAAGGGGACGAAGTCGCGCAATCTCCCGCAGGCTGCGCGCTATATCGTAATAAGGGCGACGGCACCTTCGAAGATGTCTCCGCGCAGTTCGGGCTGGATGTCCGTCTCATCGGCATGGGCGTCTCCTGGGGAGATTACGACGACGATGGCGATCTGGACCTTTATCTGACCGCCAACGGTCCAAACCACCTCTTTCGCAACGATGGCGACCACTTTGCAGATGTCTCCCGGGCGGCGGGAGTGGACGACGGTCGCTTCGGGGCCGGGGCGGCCTGGGCAGACTACGACCGGGACGGTGACCTCGACCTTTACCTCGCCAATTACGTCCAGTTCACTTACACCAAGGCCAACCGCGACCGCTTGCCCGAACAGTTGAAGGGGGAACTGCCGTACACCCTGAATCCATCGTCTTATCCGCCTGAAAAAAACCTGCTGTATCGGAATAACGGAGACGGAACTTTCACAGATGCCGCCGGCGCCGCCGGTTGCGCGGACTCCGATGGGCGAGGCATGGCCGTCTCCTGGCTGGATTTCAATGGCGATGGCTGGCTCGACCTCTATGTCGCCAACGACGTCTCGAAAAACGGCGTTTACCTCAATGGGGGCGACGGCACCTTCAAGGACATAGGCGCATCATCCCTGGCCGCCGATTACCGTGGTGCCATGGGGCTTGCCGTGGGTGATCCGGATAACGACGGGGATCTCGACATGTTCGTCACTCACTGGATCGCCCAGGAAAACGGGCTCCTTGACAACCAGCGCTTTTCCTTTGGCAAGGAGCGATCGGATGGCCGGATCCTGTTCATGGATTTTGCTGATGCCCGCGGCCTCGGCCAGATCAGCCTCGACACAATCGGCTGGGGCACCGCCTTCCTGGATTACGATAATGACAACCGGCTCGACCTGTTCGTCGTGAACGGCAGCACTTTCGAGATGACTGAAGACACACGGCAGTTGGTTCCCATGCGCCAGTTCATGTTCTGGAACCGCGGCCGCGTTGGTTTTTTTGAGGTCGGCCCCGTCAGTGGAGAGTTTTTCAGCCAGATGTATGTGGGGCGCGGGGCCGCTTTTGGAGACTACGACAATGACGGCGACGTTGATGTTTTCGTCGTCGTTCACGGGGGGGCCGGCATTCTACTCAGCAACGACGGCGGGAATCGCAACCACTGGTTGAAACTCCGTCTGCGCCAGCCAAAAACAAACCGGTTTGCCGTTGGTGCCCTCGTTCGGGTCCTGACCGGCAAGGTCTGGCAGACGCGCCTCGTCGGTGCCGGGACATCCTACCTCTCTCACAACAGCCTGGAACTGGAATACGGCCTGGGTTCGTACGAAGTTGCGGAACGCATCGAGATCACCTGGCCGGACGGGCAGAAGCAAACTCTGAAGGACGTTTCAGCAGATCAGATCCTTGAAATCCGTAAGCCGTAAGCCGTAATGCGTAAT
>JASLXP010000227.1 GCA_030740295.1 Planctomycetota bacterium | reverse complement strand
ATAGAATGGTGGCTTCTTAGGCTTCTTAGGATTCTTATATTCGAGGGTGAATACGTGCCCATTGGGCAATGGTTTACTCCAAAGTAGTTTGTGGTAAGCCGCCAAGGTCGGGCTCCAGGTGTCCGGATCCTTTTTTGTGGGTGTGTCCGACCAGAAGTTGAAGGATGTGTCGATCATCTGTTGGGGGCGTATTATTATTGCTAGGAATTTCCTTTTCCAGCCCTGATTTTCTGGAGGCTCAGGAACCGGGGCAGGTGGGGGTGCAAAGCACTTCGGATTGCGTACTGAACGAACCGAACTTAGCCAGGTAACCGAGCAGCGTTGGCGTTGTCATGGATCAGCCCCCTTCCATGGTTCGGGGGCATCCACGCGAGCCCGGTTGATGACTGTTGTCTCCCCAACCGGCCAGCCCATCGTCCAGTACTTAAACTCGTCGATCACCCAGTAGATGTGCCTCACCTTGTAGTAGAAGTCGGCGTAACCGAAACGCCGGATCAGGGTGATGAAGCGGTCGAAATCCCGGTTCCCGTGCTCATCGGTCTCCCACTTACGGACCACATACTCGTGCGGGGCCGTCTGCCGATAGGTGACGGCTTCGCGCCAACTGCGCTCGGCAATGAAGTCCCGCGCCCACGCCCATTCCTCGGAAGTTGGCTGCTCGAGAAGCTCAGGGAGATCGAGCTTGCCGTCGCGCAGGGGATCACCGTTTACGCCATAGTGCATATTTTTAGCAGTAGAAGTATTGGCTGACACTATTTACCTCGCCCCTCCAGACAATGGGCTAATCGATGTGTGGTTCATCGACTCGCCTCCGTCAACCTAGTGACGCGGTTTCGCTCAAATTCCCCGCCTTCACGATCTCCAGCAGCAGCGGTGAACGCCTCCGCACTGCCGCGCCAAGCTCCTCGATGTCCACACTGCTGGCATCCTCTCCATCTATCCCTACGAGCGCCCTGAGCGCCTCACAGGCTCGAATTAGGACTGCTCCGTAGGCTGCGTTCTCTTCCATCCGGCCGTCACCCATTCCTACCACCCCCCAAGCGCAGGGGGCAAGCGGGGAGAGGCTAGTCAGGCGGATCTGGGCGGGGTTTGGGTCTACTCTTCCTGCGCGTCCGGGAAGAGCAACCTACTGCTAGTAAATTGCTTTCTCAGGCCGGGTTTCCTAGAGGCTGAAGGCCCGGGGAAGGTGGGGGTGCAATTTTTTTCGATCGACATTCAAGGAATCATTGACACCCGCCTGAACCGGCTACCGGGGCGGTTTTTTGCGAAGCGTTTTCTGCCAAGCGGGATTGGCCTTCTTGTAATCCTGGAACGCTTGATGCTCTTCGAGTGAAATCTTGCCGTCGGCATTCTTGTCGATGTGCGGGAAGAGCCAATCATAGCCTGGTTTCTTCCGGTTCCAATCTTCAACGGAAGAGAATGCTTGGACGCGAGTCCGGACCGAACCGCCCCCAGTGGATTCACTGTTCTGCCAGCTTGGATCGAGACGAATCGGAATCTTCTTGTAGTCTTCGGGATTGTGTTTCCAGTAGATGGCATCCGGCCTCCAGGTCCTCCTGCTGTTCAGGCCATAGCCTGTCCCGTCCCACTCGGTTACAACGCCGGCCTTGCTCATGTCGGCGAGAACGGCCTCGACATCGAGCTGGTGAACGTTCTTGTCCGACTTGACGGCGTGGCTGGCCGCGATGCCCGCGGCTTCGCCCATCACGACATAAGACGACTCCATGCGAATCGACGACATGGCGATGTGCGATGCGGACATGCAGACGGAGACCAGCAGGTTGTCGCACTGGTCCTTCTTCGCAGTCAGGGCACGGTAGGGAATCTGGTAGGGCCCGGGGCTAACACGCATGAATACTTCGCCTTCCGAGGCAACCTTGCCTTCATGAGCAATCAGCCTCGGTGGATAGATGTCGACGGCATAGTATGCCAGCCCGATGGAATCCTGGATTGCCGTCTGGTGCATCAGGTCATGCTGGGTCATGACATACTCGCCGATCATGCGGCGCCCGATGCGGATGTAGAGCTGATCGGGGAAGTCGCCGTTGTCCGGATACCAGCCTTCGCGCAGCACGGGAGCTTTGATCCCGCGCAGGATGTTCATCGTTTTGACGTGGTCGATCCAGTCTCGCCACACTGCGCTGCGCAGATCCCAATCGCCATCCGGATAATCGGCCTGGCGTCCGGGCGGGCCACTGGAAACCATGGTCTTACGGAGGTAATTCCACGCCGGCCATCCGATTACGTCCTTTCCCGAATCCTTCTTCAATCCGCGTATCACCAGTTCATAGCGTTCCCGGTCGATCTCTCTGGCCAACGGTTTCAGCGGCGTTCCCTCCGTTTGCCCGCTTTTCCGATCCCGCATGCCCTGCATACGAAAGTTGTATGCAAGTGAGTATCGGGAGGCCGCGTCGGGTTCGTACGGTTCGGTGCTGATCATGGGCAGCAGACCGCTTGATGGATCGCCTTCAGCGACATACGGATCGACGTCGAAATATTTCAAGCCCCGTTGGCCGCCTAGCGATTCGTCGTACTGGGACTTCGCTTCTCTGCCGATCGTGTAATCGCATCCGGAAAAGGCCATCAAGTCGCCTTCGTAGCTGGCGTCGATGAAGACCTTGGCCTTGACCGAGAACGCTTTGCGCTTCGTCGGTTTCGGCGCAGGAACCCCTTCTTCCATGATCGGCGCGTGGTTGAGATGGATCATTCCGATCGTAACACCGTCCTTCACGACGTCTTCCTTGCTGTCGAGTCGATACTGAGTGAAGAATCGGATCCCGGCATCCTCGACCTTTTTCCGGATCATCAGACGAGCCTGCCATTGGTTCGCGCCGCCACCGCCCGGAAGCGCGTAGTCGGCGTCATGAAGTTCTCGGGCGATGCCGCCGATGTCCTTGAGGTAGAGGCAATCCTGCTGGATACGGATGCCGCCGCCGTGCATCCCACCCAAATGTCGGAATGGCTCCACGATGATCACGCTTTGACCGCGCCGTGCAGCAGCCAAACCGGCAGTGACTCCGCTGGCCGTGCCGCCATAGACACAAACGTCTGCTTCGTAAACCGTAGTCGCACAGGCTGCCCCAAGACAGCAGATTAGCATGGCAAGTGATAGTGTGATTATTCTCTTCACGCTCATCCTTCTTTCAATTGTTGGATTACCTGTTTGTCGTTGTGACAGAACACTGGTCCGACCATGCGTCATACAGAGTCGAGAGCTCCTTTACTTTATCGGGAAGCTCTGCCGCTAGGTTGTTCAGTTCGGTTCGATCCGTCCGCATATCATAGAGTTCCCACGGTCCGCCTCTCGCGGAAACGAGTTTCCATTTGCCTTTCCGCATGGCGCGGTGGCTACTCAAATTGAAATAGATCGGGTTCTCGCGGCTGAACGCTTTGCCCTTGAACAAGGGCCGCAAGCTCTTTCCCGCCATGGGGATGATCTTATTTCCCTTGTACGTTTCCGGATACTTCGCGCCTGACAGATCGACACAGGTGGCCATCA
>JASLXP010000226.1 GCA_030740295.1 Planctomycetota bacterium | reverse complement strand
CTTTTCTCAGGATCCTGAGAAGGCAGAAGTGTCCTGGATGTTGCTCGATGCCCTGCACAACTACTACCGCGACGCCGAGAAGCCTATTGGGGCCGGAAATTACGTGCCGTGGCACATCGGAAACGAAAACAAGGAACCATGGACCACGGATTCTCACTGGCTATCCACTATCCCGACTCTCTTGAACTCGAAGTTTCTACCTCGAAACGAGACCTCGACCAAGATGATGGAACAGACAGCCAAGGAGATCCTTGCCGGAGTCACCGGTAACAAAGGGATCCAGGAGACGCTGGACAAGATGGAGTCTGCCGCTTCAGACGCGAACCGGTAAGACAGACCGTTTCCGTGCCGGACGGCATCACGGCATTGGACGAGGCCGAATATCTGAGCGCCTCCCGCTGGGCGGGAGGCGCTCGCGTTCGGTTGAGGGGTCAGAAGCCCTGTGCTTATTCAGCGAACCTAAGCACGTAGGACAATGGCTAAGTTCCGCCGAATAGGCACAACGTACTTCGAATATGGCGATGTTCGGGTAAGAAATCGGGTAGAACGCGAGCGTGCAGCGATTCTGGAGGCGATCAGCCGGGCTGGAGAGCTCCGCGTGGACATTCTGTTGTTTCAGGAGCTCTTCGGATTTGTCGCGTTCGATGGCGATTCTGGCTCGGATTTGCGCCGCTGGGCGCCGGCCAGGCCCTGCAACCCGTCCGCTCCGCCAAAGACCACTTACCCTGAGGTAGCCATCGGTCTGGACGACCCGTACGTGCGTGCCGTGCAGGCGGCGGCGAATGCAGCGGGCGTGAACATAGTGCTCCCCATCGTGGAGCGCGACGACGATCTCGCCTACAACAGCCTCGTGCCAATCACCGCTCAGGGCGAGATCCTAAAGCCCTACCGGAAAATGTTCCCCGTGCCCGGCGAGGCGCCGCCGGGCTCGGACAACGCCGCCATCGAGCTCGCCGGCGTCCCAGTGGCGTTCTCCATATGCTATGACGTCCATTTCGACGAGGTGTATCAGGCGGCCCGCGACTCCGGTGCAAAGCTGGTGTTCTGGTCGTCCATGTGGATGGGTGGTAGGTGGCTGGTCGCCCGCGCGGTGCGCTACGGCTTCTACATCGTTTCGTCGACTCCCAACGGTTCCACGTTTGTGGACATGGACGGAACGATCATTACGGAATCTCCCGCCATCTACCCGCAGACAACCGGACAAGCGAACTTGATCTTCGAAGATCTCAATTTCGATCGCGAAGTCTTCCACTGCAACCTTGCCAGCTACCCGATGACCGAGTCATTTGGCAAGCTGAACAAGCTGACCAATGAGTACGGGGACAGGATCAAGATCAGAAATCGCCCACAGGACAGCACCTGCATAATCGAGACGCTCGATCACGAGCTCTCCATCGACGAGGTCAAGTCGAGATTCCAACTGCAAAGCTGGCACGAGTACATCGCCGCCTCGACCCTCCAGCGCACAGAGGAGTTGCGCAAGGTCCGCAGCCGCGTGGGCGTGGGGGTATAGAGAGGGCCCCGTCCGGGCCCGAATGCACAACTGCTAAGGAGAAGACATGACTGATCTCGGGCTCAAGGTTCGCTACTACCAGGACAGCACGAAGGCAGGCGTCCCCTGCCGCGAATCGGCGTTCGTCCGCCGCGAGATGGACATGGCCCTGCCCGTCGAACAGACTGCGATGGTGCTCGTAGATATCTGGAACGTTCACTTCATCGAGAGCTACATGGAGAGGGAGAAGCGGGTGGTGAACGATTTCATACTTCCCGCCGTCCAGGCCGCACGGGAAGCCAAGCTACCTATCATCCACGCTCCCTCCCCAGAAGCCATCCTCAATCCCGACGGCACCCTGAAATATCCGCAGGTCCAGCACATCCCACCAGGGATCGAACCTGCCAGGTCAGATGACGGACCGGAATGGCCGCCAGAGGCCTTCCGGCAGCGGAACCAACCATCCTTCAACGGAAGTGACAACCCTTATTATGCCTACCGCGGACCGCGCAACCAGCCCCCCGGGATTAACGTGCATTGGAAAGAGTTGGCGTCTGAACTGGCGATACTCCCGGCGGTGCAGGTGGAGGAAGGCGACGATGTGATCGCCACCGGGGCGCAATTACACCACGTACTGGCAGACCGGCATGTGCTACACCTGATCTACGCCGGGTTTGCCACTAACTGGTGCCTGCTCGGGCGCGACTACGGAATCCGAAGCATGGCAAGCCGTGGCTACAACATCATCGCGCTCCGCGAGTGCACCACGGGTGTGGAGTTTCCGGACACGCTCGACAACCTGCTTGCTACCGAAATCGGCATACGGGAAATCGAGCAGCA
>JASLXP010000225.1 GCA_030740295.1 Planctomycetota bacterium | reverse complement strand
GCAGACGCAGCTCTGTGCTGGAAACGCCGGGCTGAGGCCGATGCCGCGTTGCTGGCGGGAACTTGCCTGGTGGCGGGAATGATGGCTGATCCGGCGTCTGGCCGATGACCGTTGAATTATTTTTCCGCTTGAATTACCTTGCCGTGCACCCGCTCTTCCACGAGTTCACCCCTCCTTCATGAGCAAGGAAATCCCCTGCCCACACTGCAAGCAGAAGTTCCAGCTTCCGGATACTCGGCGGCCGTTGGTTACATGCCCGCATTGCTCCAAAAAGTTCGCCATCAAGCGCGCGGCATCCAGTAATGAATCGAAACGGGTGGGCACATATGAACTGATCGAAAAACTGGGCGAGGGCAAGATGGGAATGGTCTACAAAGCCAAGGATGCTTCGGGGAAGGTGGTGGCCCTCAAGCTGATGAATTCCACACTGGCCCGCGGCAAATCATTCATTAAACGATTTCAGCGTGAGGCGGAGGCATCAAAGACCTTCGATCATCCATTCCTGGTAAAGGCGTTCGATTATGGCGAAGCGGATGGCTTACAGTTTTACGCGATGGAATTCATCGACGGCGAAGATTTGGAGGTGAAGCTCCGCCGAGGGGAGACCCTGGATGAAGGACAGTCGCTCTACGTCGCCAAATGCGTTGGCGAAGGGCTGCGCTTCGCATGGGAAAAAACGATCGTCCACCGTGATATCAAGCCAGCCAACATCATGATTGAAAATGACGGCCGCATCCGCCTGATGGATATGGGCCTGGCAAAGGACGTGAGTGATTCCAGCGCGACCGTGACCCAGGCGGGCGGAGTGCTCGGCTCGCCGGCTTACGCCGCGCCTGAACAGCTCGAGGGTAAGGTTGATGTCGACGTCCGTGCGGATATCTATGCCCTCGGGACGACTCTCTTTCATCTCGCGTGCGGTCGGCAACCATTCACTGGAGATACTGCCGGGGTGGTCGCGGCCAACAACATGACTTTGCCGTTGCCCGATCCGAGGGAGTTCAAGGCTGAACTGACTGAGCCGTTCTGCGCGTTCCTCAAGAAGCTAACAGAGAAGAAAGCAGAGAATCGCTATCAGAATCCGGCCGAAGTTCTTGAGGCTGTTGAAAAAGTCCTGATGGGTGAGATGCCGGCCACGGCCGCGGCGAAACTGCCCACACGAAAAGTCGAGCGGGACAAAGGGATCACTTCCGGAGGGTTGCAGAACAAGCTGGCTATCCCGGCGGCGATTGTTGCGGTACTGGGCATGGTTGTGCTTGGCATTGTTCTCTACTCGAATTCCAGGTCCAAGAAATCGCGAGTTACCAGAATCCGAAAGCCGCCCGGCAAGAAACACACGACGCCAACCAGGAGGGCGCCGTTGCTTGGAGAACAGTATGCCCCCGTGGAAGGCATTGGACTCCACGAGGTCTACCACACCCCGATGAAGGTTGAAGCTGGCATGGCAACTCTTGCCTGGGATTTCAGTTCAAGTGAGCAGTTGCAGGATTGGGGTTACCGCGGACAGGTACGTGGGCCGCTTTTTTGCACGCCTTCGGGAATCGGCCCGCGTGGTGCCTACCTCGCAAAAGGGCTGCGGCTGGAGGCCGAGGCAACCTTGCTGAAGGGGACGACTCTGAAGCTCGTTCTCAGTGGCAGGCAAAATATTGCCCTCAACGCCACCAGCCCCGAGGGCAGCTATCTGGAATGGAAGAAAGGTCAGAACGACTTCGTGACTTCCGATAAAAAACCGTCGGTCGCGCCAGAAGAAAAAACGCGGCTCACGCTGGAAATTACCGAAACAGGCATTAAAGCCCTGGTGGGCGACAAAAAGTTTGAAGTCCAGGGCAAAGTCGAAAGCGAGTATGTCATCCGAATTGGAGTCGAGCAGAAAGTCGGCCGCGCGGTCCTGGACAGATTTCAGATTAGTGGGCTGCCCGCCCCTGAATGGGCCAGAGCCGAGATGGCCCGCGTAGCCAATCGGAAATCAGTCGCCGGGACCCTCACCAGTTTCGGCCGCGGCGGGAACCTGGCTTTGGCTGTATCTGCGGGAACGACGATCGCTTTGCCAAAAGATTTCCATGCCTTGACCAAATGGTCGATCGAGGCTTACGTCTTCCTCTATCGAATGAATGCCGCCCCCGCCCCCCCGCTCGTCCTTCTGGGACAGAAGAACGGTGGAAACAGGATCGCCATCTCCGGAAGCAACAGAATCACCTTTCACCTGGCAGAGGGACAGAAAAAGCATCGCATCGTTTCACAGAATGCCCTTTCGCGAGGTCAGTGGCACCACGTGGCCGTCACCAAAGATGGCGTCGATGTGAAGATCTTTCTCGACGGGCAGCTCGACACTAGAAAGCAGGTTCCGCCTGAGCACGCAACGTTCAAAGAGGCTGACTATTTTGTCGGCCTGGAAAAGGGGGGTGACCCCAGCGCACTCTCTTTCATCGACGATTACACAATCTCGCAGGCCGTCATGTACGAGAGTTCATTCAACCCCAAGCCGCCAAGCATTGCCGGGGCATCCACCTGGTTGCTCTTCGAGTTTCTCGAAGGCGAAGGAAACGTGGCTCGCAATACGGCCAGAGCGAATGCGGACGGCCAGCTCACAGGCGGGATCTGGCTCAAAACGCATTTGCCGGAATTGCATTACTCAAAGGTCCAGAGACTGCTCAGGAATAAATCGAGAATCTGGGTCGAATTGCAGGCCCACGACAGATGGCAGACTACCGGCATCGTAATGCGCAAAGGTCAGACCGTACAGTTCGTCAAGATGACCTATTTCAAACAGATCGATCTGGGTAGTACGAAAGGGCTGGTTCAATCAGTCTCTGAGCCGTTCTTGAGCGCCAGGATCGGTGACAGCGCGGAGATACCTGTCGATTTGATCACGCAGGAATTCGAAGCGCCGGAATCGGGGGTGCTGAGCCTGAGGAACAGCGGCCCCCCCAGGGATATTCTGATACATGTGCTGCTTCGGTGAGACGTGGAGCAGGGCAGGCTTTGAATTCTGGTAAGGGTCTGTCACGAAATAGGTGTGTCAGTAGGGCTAATCAGCCCGGTCTGATACTGGATACTGGATTCTGGATACTGGATTCTCGCCATTCCGATTCGCTCATGACCCCGGTTTCAGATCAGAGGCATGACAACATCGAGTATCAAGCATCCAGTATCAGTCATGCGAGCTGACGCACTTACTTCCTGACAAATCCTCAATGATCCATGTTACGGATACACAAAAGAGAGCTTACAGATGCACACAGAGAAGAACGTCCGCATAGCCGTGATTGGGGGAGGCTTTGGTGCCGGGCAACACTGGCACGAGCATCCCGATTGTGAAGTAACCGCGGTAGCGGAAATGGATGAAGAGCGGCTGGGGACCCTCGTGAAGCGGTACGGGTGCGAAAACACTTTTCGTTCGCTTGAAGAAATGCTCGACAAAGCGCGGGACGCGTTCGATGCCGTGGCGATCTTCAGCGGAGCGCCCAGGCATGCGGAAAACGCGATTGCCTGTATGGAAGCGGGGAAGCACGTGGTCAGCGCATGCCCCGCCGGCCTGACCCTCGATGAGTGCAGTGCAATCATCGAGACCAAAGAGAAAACGGGGCTCAAATACATGATGCACGAATCGAGTTATTATCGGCAGGCCTGCATCGCCGCGCGGGAGGCGTACGAGGCTGGCGAGTTCGGCCGATTGTTCTACTCGGAGGTCGAGTACTACCATCCGGGCATCTGCACAAGTGCGAGCGGCCTGTCGCTCCGGAAGAAAGAGCGCACCTGGAGATGGGGCTTCCCGCCGATGCTGTATCCCACGCACTCCCTTGGGTTTCTGGTCGGCGTCACCGGTGAGCGTATAGTCAAAGTTTCGTGTGCGGGGCAGCTCGTGGGGGATGACTTTCCCCCGGTAGACGAGAACCCTTACAGGAATCCTTTCAACAACGAGATGGCGCTGGGCATCACCGACCAGGGCAACATATGCCGGTTCGGCGTCTTCTGGAGCGGTACTGCCCACGGCGAACGGGCCCAATGGTTCGGCGACAAAATGTCCTGTTACATGGCCAGTTCCGGCGGGCAGCGTGAGGCCATGCAGAAGGCAGGGGAAAACTGGCAGGCATGGGATGTGGAGAAGTACTGGCAGACGCGCCTTCCGGACGCCATGCGACACGAGAGCGGCCACGGGGGGAGCGCATCATTTCTGGCCGCGGAGTTCATCAATGCCATTCTCGAAGACCGCGAACCTGCAGTGGACGTTTACGAGTCCATAGCAATGACCGCGCCCGGGATCGTGGCCCACGAATCGGCAAAGCGGAACGGAGAGCAGATGGACGTGCCGTCGTTCGACCCGACAGAATGACGACCGGCTTTCAGATTCGTTCGTAAAAAGTCTGTCTCGCCATTCTTCACCCACAAATCGTAGACCGAGGCAACGTCAGACTGGCTTGCGCAGATCAGTCATCCTTTTCCACCGATGAACGGCTCGCCTTCGGGGCGCCAGATCTGCTCCTGGGAAAGGCCAAGTTGCTCTGCTCCGGCCCAGACATCTTCGATCACGTCCAGTCGATTGATGTCATGAGCATCTGAGCCGAGGGAGAACATGGCCCCTTCTTCGGCAAGAAGGGAGAGGTAGTCGAAGTACTCCTTTACGTAGTCCTCGCTGTATGCCGAGTTTTTCAAATTGGCGCCCCCGTTTATCTCGATGGCCGTGCCGGTCTCTCGTGATGCATGGGCGAGTTCACGCACACAGCTCTCTGGTACTACTTTCATCGAGTCGAACCAGGGCCAACCGTTTCTGTCGAATTCGCCCTTGCCAAACCAATAGGGATGCACCAACACTTGGACCAGAGGATCCTCACAGGTCTTCAGGTGATGCCTGTGTTGAATCTCCACCAGTTTCGTCAGGTCGTACTCCTTCAGGTATGTGCCGTGTATCCCGCCTATGGCAAACTGGAACCCAAGTTCTTCCTGCACCTCCGGATTGTAGGCAAATTCATCATCGCAGCCGAGGAAGTTCAGCTCCACGCCAAAGTAGACCTCGACCTCTGTTTCTACGGCCAGAAGGTCATCCCGGATAGGAACGTGAAGCTCCAACTTGTCCAGAGTATTCAGGTGGTCGGTTATTCCGAGTGTGGCGACACCCAGCCGTTCACAAACCTTCACGATCTCGGGTACTTCCATGGTCTCATTGGCACATCCCAGATACTTCGTATGAATGTGGAAATCGTAGCGTGGCGCTTTCATGGACTCTTTCTCCTCAGTTATGGGTGACTCAAGATCCCATCCTGGCAACAATCCAGGAGTAGTGGATGAAGTTTTCTGATGCCTTCGTCTTGTCTCGTGGACTATGGTGATCGCTGGCTTACGGAGCTGTACAGAATTTCTCAATGAATGAACGGCTCTGTCTGACGATCTCTTCGTCGATTGGCATGTGCCCTCGGTCCGGGTAATGGACGAATTCATGGGGAGCACTTGCTTCCTCCATTGCTGATACCATATCCAGAGCTTGCTGCACAGGAATCGAGTTGTCGTTGTCCGAATGCAGAATCAGCAGAGGCCGATTGTCCGCAGACACGTGCTGGACAGGCGACGCGTAGCGGCGTGCAGCGTCCCAGGGCACACCGGGAGGCATCCATCCCCCTCCCCAGTTGAGCCGAACCAGATCATAGGCGCCGGATACACTGATCGCCGCGGTGTATGTGTGGGGCTGATCCGCCCACCCTCCAGTACGGTCGAAATCCCCTTGGCCCAGCGTGGCCGCGAGGGAGACCATATGCCCGCCCGCGGACATGCCAATGAGGAACAGGCGCTCAGTATCCAGGTCATACTCGTCTTTATGAGCGTGGACCCAGCGGACAGCACAGAGGAGGTCCTGATAGCAGGCGGGGGCAGGTGTGCATGTGACAAGCCGATAATCGATGGTCATGGCGAAGAACCCGTATCCCGCCCACTCTCGGACATCAATGGCCGTTACGTCGCGCCTGTCACCCCTGATCCACCGGCCACCGTGTACCGATACGATGACCGGAAAAGGACCGCCCTCCTCCGGAGCGGCAATATCAGCCAGGAGGCCCGCCCCCAGAACTTCACCATAGACGAAATTTTCTGTGTACATTTGGTCGACTCGATTCAACTCATGATATGGAAACGCTCGCAAACACTTAATCAGTCTCAATCCTGCGTCAAGTCGTGGTATGCGAATCGCTCCGGGCCGGCGTGCGAAAGTTTGCGAGGGAAGCCGCTGCGCAGGGCTTCCATGGCCTCCAGTACGGCGGCGGATGACAGCTCTGTCCCCTTCTTTGCCAGCTCTTTTGTTACGCTGGCAGGGCCGACCGGTTGGAGCGATTGCACGATGTCCAGCACGGCAAGCTGGACGTCGCTGTATGTGTCGTGCGGGGCTTTGCCTGCTTCGACCATCTGGATGGCGCGTTTCAGGATCGACGCCTTCTTTTTCATCACACTCGCTCGCACCATGTTGCCCGTGGTCACCAGCCGCGGGATGACATCCTCTGCGACCGGGCACAGGCCATCGCTCATGTCGACTTTGCCTTTGTAGAGATGGCAATTGTAGGGACATCCCTTGTCACCATAGGCGCGCGGTGCCCGGAAGAAATCGTATTGATACGCGGGACGCTGGGTGAAGCCGAGGCCGAACCGGTAGTTGCCTTCCCCTCCGCAAGCCTGCAAGGCATTCATCAGGGCGCGGGCGGAGTAGCCTTTCTTATCTCCGCGGAAAATGCATGCGTACTGGTATGGCGATATGCCGGCGCCTTTGGGCAGGGCCCGTTTGCCGAGCCAACTGCACTCGTCAACCACCTTGTCCAGGTGCAGCTTTCCTTTGCGGTATTCTTCAAGATAGCGTGGAACCTTTTTGAGCTGCACCACGCCAACCGCGGCTGAAAACTCCGTCATTCGGTAATTGCTGGCAAGGACAGGCGGGCTTTCGCCGAAAATGATGCGCTTGCGCAGCTCGTGGTTGAGAGAGTCGTCGTTGGTAATAGCCATTCCGCCTTCACCGGTCCCGAGGTGTTTGCCCATGTTGAAAGAGAACGTGCCGATGTGGCCCCAATTGCCGACGTACTTCCCCTTGTAGTCCAGAAACATAGCGTGGGCGCAATCCTCGATCAGGTAGATCCCGTGCTTGTCAGCGATCCTGCGCAGCTTGTCTGCTTCGGCGGGAAAACCCCAGAGATGCGTCACCCAGATGCCCTTCGTCCGTTT
Organism: Planctomycetota bacterium; assembly: GCA_030740295.1. The sequence continues at coordinate 20,576 of JASLXP010000225.1, read as the reverse complement.
CGTGATCTTCTTTTCGACTGCTTTGGGATCGAGCAGGAAATTGTCCTTCCGAATGTCGGCCCACACCGGAACGACGTTTCCATGAAGGCCGGCGATCCCATGAAACTGCACGACCGGATCGCAGATGATTTCATCGCCGGCACCGGCACCGATGGCTCCCGGTATGGCATGCATCAGAAGCATGGCGGTCGCTCCGGCGATGGCATGCTTGGCGCCGAAATCTTCGGCAAACTCCTTCTCGAATTTGTCGATAAAGCCGCCGCTGTGATGTGCAAAATTACCGCTCTCGATCACTTTCGTGAGATTTCGGATTTCCTGTTTGCCGAAAGATCTGACGCTTGCTGTAGACATGGTTTTCTCCTTCGTAATGTAATACGTAGTTCGTGATGCGTGATTCGTAATTCGTAATGCGTAATTCAGAAGTGGGTGAATGAAATTAAAAGCTAAAAGGAAGCTCCAACTTCAAGGTTTTCTCTACCGGTAGTCTTTCCTGAAACCTGAATAACACCCGAATCTGAAACCTTGTTCGGTCGCGGCATACGACCCCGCACTGATTACGAATTACGAATTACGAACCAGATGACCTCGCCGCGCGTCCGGACGAATGACGCTCGTCCATTCAATTCCCTGCACTTCTGTGCGCGGCTGGTGCCCGTGCTCGACTCCACTCGGTGTGACGATCAGCATGCCTGGCTCGACTTCTACTTCCCTGGTCGTGCCGTCCTCCAGTCTGAGGGTTACGACCGTTTCCCCTCCCGTGAACAGCCAGTATTCGTCGAAATCGTGGTAGTGCATTTCTGTTGGCCGCTCCGGTGGAACGGTAAACCCGTGGATGCCGGCGATGTTCACAGTTTCGAGATGGTCGGCCAGGTTTTCTGAGATTCTTTCGCCTTTGCCAAGGCGTATCACGCATTCATCAAGGCCAATTTTCATTGTCCGTCCTCTTGAGGTGTCAGGTTTCGGTTGTCAGGTGCTGTCTCACTCAAAGTTGAACTTCGATCTCGCATCCACCTGAAGGCGTGACGACGTATACCCAGTTCTGCCCGAACTCGTAGCGGTTTTCGAAAGCCGCTTCCCGGCCGGAACAGCGGCAAATGCTGGCTGTTTCGGCCTGAGTCGGGATTTTCACGACCATACCATCTGCGTGATCGGTTTGCGCAACGAATCGGATGCTGCCGTTTTTCGAGCGAATGCATTCCACTCGTGATGCGCTTCTCTTTCTCCACCAACGGGCGAGCTCGTCGTTGCCCATGTGCTTCACCCGGAGCCCCCGCTGCCTGATATAGGACAGCACTTCATCGATCGCCGCGCGGCAGGCCGGAACATTTGCCACGTTGGGCGGGTGATAGAACATGTTCATCGTCAGTCCGTAATGGGCTGCAAGGTCGAGAGCCCGGTGCACCAAAGGCAAATCCGTCTCCCCCTGTTGGTAGCCGACCTCGTATGCCGCCCAGGGCTCCTCGATGAAATCGAGACGAGAGTTGCCGTCCCGCCAATCGTCGTAGAAGTAGTACGGAAAGGCAGTCCCGAAACTGAAGCCGATCTGGTTCGCCGGGTTCATTGGCGGCGTGGCGCTGTGGATGCGACCGTTATCGGCCGTTCCACCGCACGCGGCCATCCATTTCGCTGGCTCGGCCCAGCCCACCCAGGTGACGCAGTGATTCACCGTACACTCTGCGGCCCGCCCGAATGCTCGCTCGAAGGCCCCGGCCTGCTCCGCAATGTCCGCCTCCGTGAAAGCGTAAGGCTGGTCCAGGCCGGAAATGAAATTGTAGTGCAGGGAAAGTTCATGCCCGTTCGAACGGATGTGATCGGCCTCGGCGGGGCTTAAACTGAACTCGCCATTCAGAGGCATGATGTTCAGATGGTAGGGCAACTTCCTCGCAGCCATAAAATCAGAGGACTGAACCTGGGCGCCGGCCTTCGCTTCGTCGTCCCCTCCCCAGAACAGAAGCATATCAGGCACTCCGCCGTCCACGGGAGGCGATGGGCAAATGAAGGGCTGGTGCCGACGAGCGATCATGTTCTGCAGCACAAACAGAATCTCGTCCGCGTACATCACCTCTTCTTCGTTCTGGCCAATCACCCTGGCATCGCTGGATCGGAAATGGCCGTCGCCATCGTAATCAGCATCAACGGGCCTCCCTTGATGCAGCACCCAGATGGTCTTGGGAACGTCGAACGCGAAGTAAAAGGACCACCCGCTGCCAATGCTGCGTTCCGTGATTGCCGAGTAAGAACTCGGTCTGCCGTTGGCATAGGAGTATTGTCCAACGACGCCCGCATCGACAGTCTCAACGCATCGCACGTCAGAAAAGACGAGCAGCTTCTGAGCCGGATGCAGGTACGAGTGCACGCCCGCGGCCACGGCCACATTCTTGAGGTCAAAGAAGCCGTTCAGACTGAAATCGTCGCGCGGCTGCCGGATCACTGAGCCGCCACTCACACCGAACAGCTCATCCAGTCCGAGGCATCCAAGGCCAACGAGAATGCCGCCGCCAGCAACCCAGTCTCGCAGTGCAGGTTCGATTGAAGGCAGCAGCGCTTCGTCACCAACGGGGCCGATCACGAGGCAGCCGGCATTCTGTAGCGTGTCCGTGATTGCCCGTTCGGTTGGCTCAACGGCCTTGGCACAGAGGCCCAACTGGTCGAAGATTTCCTCGACGTAGACGTACCAGAAATTCTGGCCTCGTTCGTTGACTGTGGTCTGAAGCCCTCGGTCGTAAATGTATACGATGTTTTCAGCATTCATGGTTGGAGGTTTTTACGGTAGATGAAACCTGACGCCCGACACCTGACCTGACTCCCGACCCCTCTCAAAATTCCGTCTGCACCTTTGCCGGCTGGCCAGTCTCAATGGACTCCCAGGCCGCCGCTCCGATGGCCACCGAGCGCGCGCCGTCGAGAGCGTTGGGGCTCGGTTCGGTATCATTGTCCAGGCATTCCTGAAAGTGACGCATGTAACGAATAACCGTCGCGCCGTGACCGTACGCGCTTCGGTCGACCTCAGGCGCGTACTGAATGACCATCGGCTCCTCCACTCCTGTCTTATCGAGGTGGAGCTTGAGCGTGCCGCCCTTGTTGTCAGTGAAATCGGCCACAAGGCTGCCTTTGGTGCCGTAGAGCCCGACCTGCATCATCGGCATGGGAATGTGGCAGGTGCCGTAGAGGCCCATGATTCGGCCTATCTTGCCGCTCTTGAATTTCAGGTTGACGAAAAAATTGTCCATCAGCGGGTATTCCGGAGTGAGGTCCCCTTTGCATCCGTAGGCGTGGACTTCCTCTACCTCGCCCATGAAGCAGCGTACGATATCCGCCGGATGAACCACGCCGCCGTACATGAAGTCCTGCGGAGCGTGGAGTCGCCAGGGCGTGAAATCGAAGACAGGACGGATGTCATGCACGTAATGGGCTTCCGCGACGACGATTTCTCCCAAGTCACCATCTTCCATGAAGCGTCTGGCCGCGGTGAACTCGAGATCGAACCGCATGGTCTGACCCACGAGGAATTTGAGGCCCGTTTCACGGACCTTGTTAACGATAGACTCCGCGTCGGCGATATTCGTGCACATCGGTTTCGTGCAGATCACGTGTTTACCGGCGTCAAGAGCGGCCAGACACATTTCCGCGTGCAGGTGGTCCGGAGAGTAAACCGCCACCACATCTACGTCGTCGCGTTTAACCAGTTCCCGGTAATCGGTCGTCCAGAAAGGACAGCCGACTTCCGCTGCAAACGCTTCGAGCACGTCCCCCCGGTTCGCGCACATGGCCCGTGTGTCGTATCTGAGGTCTCCCTGTTCGCCAAGGAGAGTCATGGTCGATCCCATGTTCGTGGGGTTAATACCGATCACACCGAGCCCGATTCTTTCTGACATGATGGTTCTCCTATCGCGTGTCTCGATGAGTGTTCAGGTTTCAGGTTTCAGCGGTCGTGGCCTGTACCGATGCACAACTGGATAACCGAATGACAGACCCGTTCGTGAAAAGTTGATACTAAGCATCTCACGCCCCGAAGGGGCCAAAACATAGCAGCCCAAGGCAACGCCCTGGGTCCAGATGGGAAAGTGTTATCAAGCCCTGAAAGGGCGTTACAGGATGCTGAGCCTCAACTATTTGTATCGCCCTTACAGGGCTAATTCGTTCTCTTCCTAAACTCATCCAGGGCGTTGCCCTGGGCTGCTATGTTTTGGCCTTTCAGGCCGTGTAGACTTTTTACGAAAGAATCTGACTGCCTGTCTGGGATGCTGCTCTTCGGCCCGGATTTCTAATCTGCGATTCCAGAGCTTTTATGGCAGATTCCAAATCTGCCCACAACTGGAATGCATCACGATCCGATTCTCTGCTACGTAGCGAATGGGCATGAGGTGCCCTCCTTCCCGCATCCCCCGCAAGGTGGAGGTTCTGGCAGTTCCCCCCTGCCTGAGCGGCCGGGCGCTTGAGAGTGAATAGCCATTGCGGAAAACAGCTTCTGAATCACGCCATCACCGGGCTCCCCTTCCGCTACACAATGCTCCCCGCAAGTGGTCTTTGTCTTGGCGTTCATGGGCTGGATGATTTCCAGCGTCTGCATGCACTTGCTGCACTGATATTCGTAGATCGGCATCTTCTCCTCCTCTGTGTTCAATGGTGAATGTTGTGCATCATGATTCTGTTTTTATCAGCCGCCAGTAATCTCTTTAAGTATTGGGTGCATTTCAACTGCTGCGCGTATATTGAAGGGCATGGGCAGTCGTCTACGACGCTCGGAAAGGACGCCTGGAAGCCATCCATCGAGCTGAAGATGAGGATGACGAAGATGACGAAGACAAGGATAGAGATGACGATTAGAGAGTAGGAGGAAACAGTGCCGCCGGGAATAGTCATCAATCATACTCCCGCCAGATTGCAGCAGTACATTGGCTCGCCCAGCATCGCCGTTCTGCCTGACGGCGATTACGTGGCTTCACACGATTACTTCGGGCCGGGCACAGACTACAACCAGGTATTAGTGTTCCGATCCTCTGACCGCGGGCACACGTGGAAAAAGACGGCCGAGGTTGAAGGGTTCTGGTCAAATCTATTTATGCACGGTGACGCGCTCTATCTGATGGGTGTCTCATGCCAGTACGGCCACGTTATTGTTCGCCGTTCAGATGACGGTGGATCAACCTGGACAGAGCCCACCGATAGAAAGAGTGGTCTGCTTTACGACGATGGAAAATATCACACAGCGCCCATGCCCGTGGTTGAGCACGACGGGCGTTTATGGAGAACGATGGAAGACGCGATGGGCGAAGGCGGCTGGCCTTCTCATTTCCGTGCGCGGATGCTCTCCGTTCCTGCAGATGCCGATCTGCTCAATGCTGATAATTGGATCAGAACGAATCCAATTGCGAAGAATCCCGATTGGCTGGACGGAAGATTTAATGGCTGGCTGGAGGGGAATGCTGTTGTTACGCCCGGCGGAGAAGCGGTCAATATTCTGCGCGTCGACGACCATGTCGGCGGCAAGGCTGCCGTGATCCGGATTAGTAAAGACGGCAAAGCGGCAACCTTTGATCCGTCGGATGGCTTCATTGATTTTCCAGGCGGAGCCAAAAAATTCAGCATCCGGTACGATCCACAAACCAGAAAGTACTGGACTTTAACTAATTGGGTGCCGAAGCGATATGAGGACGCCAACCCGGCGCGATCCAGAAACATCGTCGCACTGGCAAACTCGAGCGACCTCCGTACCTGGGAAGTTCATTGCGTTCTCGTCCACCATGAAGATGTGCTTTATCACGGTTACCAATACGTTGACTGGCTATTTGATGGTGCCGACATGATCGCGGTTATCCGCACGGCCGACGACGATGTTGACGGCGGGGCACATAATCAACACGACGCGAATTTCCTGACGTTTCACCGATTTGAGAATTTCAGAGACCTGACATCGGTGGATTCCGTCGTATCTGTGGAATTCCTTTCGGTCTCAGATGATGACTGATGTCAGCTATCCCTTCGAGATCTGCACCAACGCGGGCTGCTCAGTGCCATTTGTCTCACAGTTCCCGTTTGTGCCGGTCTCGTGGCTGCCGCATGAGCCGTTCGTGTGGCCGTTGCCGTTTGCGTCCGGGCCGGTGAGGTGGCCGCGGCCTTCGGTGACGCCGTTGAAGGCCGCTATGTCAGCGCCTGCCCTGATGGGCTTGGGTTTCCGGCCGAAGTTGTAGACCATGTTCTTCCAGTTATCGCCGCGCTGGTAGTTTGTGCCGAGCGCGCCGCTGGGGTCGTACCCGCAATGGACCATGCAATTTTCGCAGCGGGGGTCTTTGGCCACACCGTTTTCGACGCCGTACTTATCCCATTCGACCTTGTCGAGCATCTGCTGATACGAATCGTAATGGCCATCGGTTATGAGGTAGCAGGGCGCTCTCCAGCCGGCGATGTTGCGGGTGGGGATGGACCAGGCGGCGCAAGTGAGTTCCCTCTTGCCGGCGAGGAATTCCTGGTAAACGGGCGTGCCGAAAATGGTGAAACGCTGTGACCATTCCTCAATCCTGGAAAACTTCTCCCGGGTCATTTCGCGGGTGAGGAAAAACGCTTCCGGGTCTTTGCCCAATCGCTCCGCCATGTCTTTCTTGGCCGCATCGTAGTCGTAACCCGGCGAGATGGTGTGGCCGTCTACATCGAGGGCCGAGAGGAATTCGAACATCTGTTCGATCTCATCCATATCCGTCTCTTTGAAAACGGTCGTGTTGGTGGCCACTTGGAATCCGAGGATTTTGGCCATACGCATAGCGAGGACGCATTCCTTGAAGACGCCCTCCCGCTCGACGACGAGGTCGTGCGTGTATTCGAGGCCATCGAGATGGACATTCCAATACATCCACTGGTCCGGGTAGATGACCGGTTTGCCTTTCATCTTGCCTTGACGAATCTGCGCTACATCCTTCTCGGTAATAAGGTCATCATCGAGCAGTCTTTTGAGAACGGGCTCTTGTGATTCATCATAAATGCTCGACAGATAATCCCTCATCTTCTTGCGCATGATTATGCCGTTCGTGCAGATGTACACGATGCGCCCCTGATCGAGCAGGCCGTTCACCAGGCCCTCGATTTCGGGATAGATCAATGGCTCACCACCGCAGACGGAGACCATGGGTGCACCACACTCATTAGCCGATTCCAGGCAGTCTTCGAGGGACATGATGTCCTTGAGGCTGGTCGAGTATTCCCGGATGCGGCCGCAGCCGGTGCAAGTGAGATTACAGGTGTGGAGTGGCTCAAGCTGCAGCACAAGAGCGAACTTCGGTGTCTTCTTAATCTTGTGCCGAATGATGTGTTTGGCGATCTTGACCGTCAGTGGTAAAGGGAATCTCATTATTTAGCGCTATGTGAGATGCGAAGGCTTCTGAGGGTCAGAATGATGGAATTGGGCCTTCCCGCGGCCTTCGCTATCGAATTGGAAGGCGGTAAGTTAGCATGTGCTATGACTTCGGCAATGGTTTTTTGAGGATTGCGGGAATCGGGATTCAAGAGGATTCTGGATTGCGGGGGATCGTCCCTTCCTCCAATTCTTCGGTCCTCCAAACTCCAGCCTTTCCTCTTTCCCTGCTTCATCCCTTTTCCCTCCTCTCCCCCATGCCGAATCCATCACGACGCGACAACACCGTCCAGTGGTCACCACGCGAATTCTCGCATCGAAAGGATAACGGCCGCGAGGTCTTTTGCGATGGCGACGAATGCTTCCTCCAAATCGATCTTGCCGAATGCTGCATTCGCTATGGTCGCCTGAGACCGGGCGGGGAAGTGCTGATTGGTGGGCATGGCCGTTCTGATGGCTGGCGGCTCTGGTGGGGGCGCAGTAACGATTACAAGCCGGTGGAGGTCGAGAGTTTTAAAATCGTGTCGCTGCAGTCGCCTCACATACAGATCTCTCTGGCGGCCGTGGATGAAGACGGCATGTGCACACGCACCGACCTTAAGGCCGGTTACTCGGAAGCTCTTGAAAGCTACGTTTACGAATTCGATCAGACGCTCAAGGTGGCAGCAGACAAGCCCTGGTTCGGCGCTGCTTCCGGCATGTATCAGGGCATCGAATACTGCAATTTCTGGCCGAGCGGCGCGTTCAATCATTCCTCCTGCGGGCCGGTGGAGCAGCCCGACGTCGAGCCCCATTTGAAAGGCTACTACGGCCCGGAGCTCTGGCAGTGGATGGTGTACGAAGAGGCTCCGGGGAAGTTCTGCAAAGTGCCGCTGAACAGACTGACTCGGACGACCGCCGAAAACATGCGCCCCTGTGATGATGGCATATTCATGCTGGCGGCCGAGGAGATTGGGAACCCAACCCTTCAGTTCGTGGGCGACACCGGGGGGCGGACCTTCCTGCATCTTTGCCATGCCATCTACGACGTGCATGTGAATCTCTCCGAAATCGGCCGGATTGCCGCCGGACGTGATCTGAATGCGCGCTATCGATTATTTGATACGGCACCAAATGTGGCTTCAGAAATCCTCGAGCAGGCCGAGACCACCAGAGAACCCGTGCCGTGGATCGAGCGAAGATTCGTCCTGCCCCGTGCGACTATCCCCGGCCTGAACAGATTCGATGAGGCACTCGATCCATACCAGCCCTGCGATGATTATTACTGGCGTCCGCTGCATACCGGCTACGGTGGAATGTCGTTCGAATACCCCCGAAGCGGGGCCCAGTATCGCGCCCAGACGAGCTGGGACAGGCAGTCGAATCAACTGGTCATGCAGTCACCTTTCATGACTTTCCTCGGATGGGGCCTGCATGGCGCGAATTACATCGCTGTTAAGCCGGGCTGCCGCTATCGATTCAGCGCCGTTGCAGAACTGGCTAACGTCGAGGGCGAAGGCGTCTGCCTGGCATGGTCGTTCTTCAGCGACCGCGTCGATGCCGAAGGAAAAGTCCAGCCCGGCGTCGCGCCCATCGAAAGCGAACGCATTACGGGGACCGGCAGCTTTCAATTGAAGGGCGAGACAGCCGAAGCGATTGACTGCGTCATCGAGCACACCGGCATGCCCTTTCACTACAACTTCCTCGAATTCTGGATCGTCCTGAAGGGCAGGGGAACGGTGAGAATTTCACAGGTAGAGATATCCGAGATCTGATTCTTCATTCCCGTCTCACCTTGATGGCCAGGTCCCCTCTGAATTTCGGAAGGTTGAAAACCAGTTTTTCATCTCCACTCCGGGCCCGAATCTGGTGATAGCGCTTGCCCTCGTACGTGTTCCAGAACTCGATTCGGTAATTGCCGTCCCGTAGATCGGAAACCTGCACGCGGGCGTTTTCCTCGACGTCCAATTCTTCCATCGGCTGGAAGATAATTCTTCGATTGAACACCCACAGATCGGCCATAGTGCCATTCTGAAGTGCGATGCAGCGGAGGCCGTTGTTGACCCGCGGGGTCACCTGCTGGAGATTCTTGCCGCGGCGGTCTTCGCCTTTCATGAAGTTGGCCACGGCCTTCATTTCCCCGTAGCGATCCATGTAGTGCAGCCAGGGCCACCACCAGTAACCGGTCGAGCCCGCGTAGGGGATGACCACTTTCGACCAGCCGCCGATGTGAAGCTCGATGTCGAGCTGAGAGGGCCTGTTCTTTTTGACGTCGCCGCCGTATTCGCCGACGAGCGTTGGCTTGTCGTGAGTGCCGGTAAACTCTTGAAAGGTAAACAGCGAAACCCAGATGCTGTCATTCAACGGGCCTCCGAGCTGTTTAAATTTCCAGTTCTGCCAGTAGGTGTTGCTGTGCACGTATTCCACGGACGGCGAATCGAAGACATCAAAGCCGCGGAAAGGATGCGAAAAATGGGTGGATACCAGGTGATTGGGATCCCACTTTTTGAATTCACCGGCGGCAAACTCATGCCAGCGCACCAGCATCGGGCTGGTGCCGGCTTCGGCCTCGCGATAGGCTGTGTGGAAATAATCGTCGGTGAATTCGCACTCGGTCATCAGTATCCATGAGAAAACGTTCGGGCTGTGACCCCAGCGCCCTGCGGTGTAGCGAACGCGCCGGGAATAGAGCTGGCGGGCCGTGTCGGTGGTGAAGAACTCCTTCGGCCGGCGAAGCGGGCCGCGGTCCTCGGGGTTGTTAACGTTGTAAGGATTGCGACGCCACTCCGTATCGATCTTGGTGCTGTACTGACCGTGATTAGTGGTATCGATCTGGAGGTAGATCCCGCTTTTGCGAGCCTGTTCGAGCAGGTAATCGAGCCGCCACGCGCTCTCCATGTTGTACCGGCCGATGCCGTGGAAGCCGGGCCATGCGCGGGTCCATTCCAAACCCATCCACCAGGAGCACTGCCACACGCGGGCCCAGTTGCAGTCGTTCTCCTTCATCTTCTTGAAGTAGTCATCGAAGAGGAACGTGCCCCGATGCCACTCCTGCGTGAAGCGTCCCTTGTAGGCGGCATTGTTACGATTGTCGGTCGGCGAACGGAGGTTGTGGCCAATCGGATAATAGAACTGTCCGGTACTGTGCTCGAAGTGCACCCGATCCTTTGCCACGCGCACGAAGCCTGGAGTCTTTGAACGTACCGCGGTGAATGAGGCTTCGCCCTCTGCCGGCCAGGCGCGGCGGCCGTTGATGGTAATCAGATACTGATAGGTGCCGGGCACGGTCGGTGTGAATCGAACTTTCCAATGCGGCGTGCCTTTCGGGGCAAGAATTTCGAACAATTCTTCGTCACGGTGTTCTCGGCAGAACTGCTTTACCTCGCGCCGCTCATAATCCTGAAAATAAAACGCGGGGACGACTCGAAGGATGCCGGCCGGTCCGATCAACATGGCGCGCATATCAATTTCTTCTGTGTTGAACGGATTCCGAAACTCCCGGTCGAGCAGGAACGACAGCTCGAAACGCTCGAACACCGGTACCTGCTTGCGGTTGACTACTGTCTGCGTGATGCGCGGCTCGCCTTCAGGCCCCATGCCCTGGGTACGCCAGAGCTGGAGGTTATCGATATAGATCGGTTTGCCGTACGCCTCGTGTGCGAAGATGCGGAAACCGATCTGCCGAATGCGCGAGCGGGCCGTATCGGTCCAGGGCTTCGAATGCCGCCAGGGATCTTCCTTTCCCTCTACAGCCGGTGGCGGTGACCAGGCTTTCTCCGCAGAGGTGATGTCAACGATGAGGCGGGTGACGTCGCCCGGAATCAGAAGCGGGTTGAGGAGGTTCTGATACATCCAGAAATCACCGTCCTTCAAAAAGACCATCACCCGCATATCGTGAGGCGCCTCTTCGGGCAGCTTCACATCGAAAACGAGACGGTTGTAGTCGAACCAGTCCTGATCGATATCCGCGACGAACGGGGCTTCGCCTTCGCCCATGAAATTACGTCGGACGGCGAGGGAGTGGCGTCCGCTTGAAGCCCACGCATCGCTGACGGATAGCCTGGTCTCGTTGCCGCCTTCGATGGACCTCTCCTGCCGGAAGCGTTCGATGCCCTGTTGCGTGCGGGGACCATTTCTTTCCCTGAAAGTTCTTGGCCGTTTCTGCCCCTCAAAATCGGCGAGGATGGTCTTCTTTTCGTGCTTCAACGCCTGTGGGTGCAGAGAGAAGAGCCTCTTGCCCGCGGGCATCATGGGCCCGAGCTCACCGCCGGCCCTTGCGTGCCAGGCTTCCGCACCGTTTGCCCCCATATCGGCGGCGAGCACAAAACCGCTCACCGCGGGCATGTGTCCATAACGTGCGATCAGGTAGCGCCAGAGCTGCCGCTGAGCCTGAAGCGCTTCCGCGCTTTTGTAATAAAGGCTGGGTGAAGCGATGGGCCCGCCGTTAATTTTATTGAGCGGGTTATCGGGCCAGCGGTGTTTGCGGCGATTGAAGAACTCCATGTTTCCGTTCAGGCGGAGTGGGATGGCCAGGCCCTTGGCTGCGGCCGCCTTCAATTGCTCGTCGAGCTGCCACCCTTCTTCGAGATTGTAGAGGCCGAGGTCCTTGTACTTTCCCCAGCGGCTCGTCCATTCGAGAACCGGCTGCCAGAGCGGAATCTCGTTAGTGGCCAGGCGTGAACGCTCTTTCCAGTTGCCATCCACGTACTCTGCCTGCATGCCGTACGAAAGGTCGTGGATGGTCTGGAGAGACGGAAAATCCGAAGGCGTTGGAGTAGCTGATGGTTGATGGCTGATGGCTGAAGAGGGCGGTTCGACGGTGAAGCTGTCTTCCCGGTGGAGTGGTTCTTCTTCGCCCTTGCTGCGGGAGAACAGGCGGTAGTAATGCTTGCCTTCCTCCGCCGGCCGGTAGCGGACCTTCCAGTGCGGTCTGCCCGTGGGAATCAACGTTTCATCAATTTCATAATCCTGAGTGAAAAAAGCGTTTACCCGCTGCTTTTTTCCAGAGGGGGCGATGAAGGTTGCAGAGATGTCCGCTTCGGCAGGATCGAAAGGATTGCGGAAGGACTGGTTCAGGCGGAACGCGGCTTCGAACATTTCATTCCGCTTAAGCCGGCCCTGTCCCTTCACCGCAAAGGCCCGGAGTGGCCAATGGGTCGCCGGCAACTCGAGGAAGTCGAGCCGCGTGAGTTGCAGCTTTTCCTCATAAGGCTCGGACGAGAAAACACGGAATTGCAGGTTGCTCACTCGGTAGCGACTGTAGGGGGTCCAGGGACGCTCGTGGCCGACCGGGCTCAGGCCGCCGCCCGGGCGCAGATCGAATAACAGAAAGGTGGTGTCATCCGGACGCAAAAAGGATGGATGCAGCAGTTGATACCACCAGCCGTCTTCATCCTTCAGCGTCATCATGACCCGCATGCCGCCCGGGGCATCAGTTGGCAGAGCAAAGGTAGCGCGAGCGAGGTGATGGCGGCTCCAATCAGGCTTGACGTTTTCACACGTAAAGACTCTCGCGCTTGAAATCTTCTCTGCGTGGTCCTGGCGCTCCGCGACAAGTGAGGAAGGCTGCCGTGGAGCGTCAGCACTGCGGTGTACTTCCTCGAACGGTCCCGGGACAGATCGCAATTTGTGCTTTTTCGAACCTGTCAGAGGATGCCAGGTAATGACGTGGCCGTTCCGGAACGGAGGCAGCCCCGAAAGGCTCAGGGCGACGATCTGGTTCCATTCCCACACACCAGGCTCGGGCATGTCGTTCGCAAGCACAATGCCTTTGACCGCCTTTGACGCGCCGTACCGGGCATTGAGGTAGCGGGCGAGTGAACGGAAGCGGTGGATGGACTGTACGTGACTGAAATACTGGGAAGGGCGCTGCAGCGGGCCCCCGTTCCGCTGGTTGAGCGGGTTATCCTTCCAGCGATATTTGTGGTTGATGTTGCTGCTCATGGTGTGGAACTCCTCATTGCCGATCGCTCGAAGCGGATAGGCCAGACTGGCGCTCTCGGCCTCGGCAATCGCACGGTCGAGGCGATATGCCAGGAGCTGGTTGAGCTTGCCCAGGCCGAGATAGCCTTCACCCCATTCACGGTTCCACTCCAGGTTTGCGAGCCACAGCTTCTGCGGGGCGAGTTGGCCGCTTTCATCGTCCGGCTCAGGCAGAGCGGGCGGTGTCCACTTACCGCCGATGAGCGCGGAGACGGTCTGCGAAAATCGGTCGGGTGTCTCCACCAATAGACTGCGCGCAGAATCGGAAAGCTCTGACCTGCCATCCGCCACGGTTTCCGATGCCTCTACATGAAAGCCGTCCGACAGCAGTTCTGTGGGTTCTTCGCCGTCTTCACTCAGAAAGATCCGATACGCATACCGGCCCGGTTTTGAAGTTGGGATACGAATGCGCCATTCCGGAGCGCCCGTGGGGACAAGTTTGGTCTTGCCTTCAATCTCTCGCTCTTCAAATGCCTGGTAAAAGAATGCCGGTCGTGTCTCGAACCGATCATCGGGCAGCATCACCTTTGCCTCCAGTTTTACCAGCAGTGGTTCGAATGGATTCGAGTAAGCACGCGTCAACTGCATCACGATCTCGGTCGTCTCGCCAAACAGCGCCTGCCGCCTGCGATGAGAGCGAAGCCACGTCCGTCCCGGTTGATTTCCACCGGGCAACTGAATCAGCATGGCCCGCGGCACATTGATGGCTGGTGGCTGGTTGATGGGAATCTCGTCTGGCCGCGGCTCTGGCGAGAAAAGAAGAAGTTCGGGCTTTCTGAGTGCCATGCGGGTGTATGCATTCCACGGGCGTGAATGGCCTGCCGGCTGCAACGGGCAGTGCTGGCCAAGATTGAGATAAAGCCGATTGAAATCGCCCGATCGGAGGAAGCCTGGGAAGATGTGCTGATACCACCATCCGCCGTCGTCCCTCAATTGGATCATCGCCTGCATCCCCTCGGGGGCATCGGCAGGCAGTTTCAAGTCGAAGGCGATACCGTCGAAAACGGACCAGTCACTGAACGCCGGCCCTGAAAATCGGTGGCTCTCCTTTCCCTGCGTCGGCTCAGTTTGTAGTGTCACCTCCCGGGTCGCGCTTCCGCCCCCGGCCTGCGGGTGCAATGATACGAGTGTCGGCCGATGCGCTCCGGTCTTAGGAAGGGCGTCCCAGAAATCTCCGATCCGTCTGTGCCAGTCAGCCGCGCCTACGGGCACGGCGAAATCAAAACCCAGCACCACATGGCTCAATGATGAGTAGTGCCCGTACCGCGCATAGACGTACCTCAGAAGACGTTGCGCCGAATACAGCGTGCTGGTCTCGCTGAAAAACATGGAGGGCGCATTGACAGGTCCGCCGTTGGCCTTGGCATACGGATTCTCATCCCATCGGAGAGCGTAATCCTCGTTGCGGCTGGTGAGGTGAAACTCCTCGGTGGCGAACAACCTCAGCGGAAAAGACTCGCCACGTGCCTCCGCCCGTTGCAGGGCACGTTCGAGTAACCAGGCATTCTCGATGTGATAACGACCGAGCCCCTCAAACCCTTTGCGCGTCGGAGACCATTCCAGGGGCGCGTGCCAGTGCGCAAAAGCAGAATCGACGCTCCGCGGCGATTCTGTAGTGGTATCGACGCTCCGCGGCGATTCTTCTTCTGATCTTGAATCCCCCTTCTTCCAAGGAAGATCAGACATCCGCCACTGACCATTTTCGCGAACGAATGCGGTTGCCGAGTGCCGGTCCAGTTTATTCCTGAGCAGAGCTCGATAGTCAAAAATCGCAGCCGGCTCTGAGGTCTTTTCAGAGACACGTTTTTCAGCAACATTAAAAGAAAACGATTCCGATTGACGGGTGTATCGTCCGGCCAGTTGAATCCTGCACGAATACCCGCCGGGAACGGCCGGACGAAACCCGGCGCGCCAATATCCCGCACCGGTTTGCCGCAACGAGAGGGACATCGCAGGATGGGCTGGCAGCTTCCGAGAGGAGGCAGGGCTGCCAGCCCGTCCTGCGATCGTCCCGGCATCGCAATCGATACTGAAGAACGCGAGCGATTCGAATTCCCTGCCGCCCGGCCCCTTAATCAAGAGCCTGACATCCGCCTCGGCCGGGCTGAACGGATTCCGATATGGCCGATTCATTCGAAATTTTATTTCTCCATAGTCACCGACGGCTATTCCTTCGTGGGGCGGGGTCAGATCGAAAATCTTGAATTCAGCATTCGCGTTGCGCTGACGACGGAGCATCACGTTCCTGATCTCGAATCTCTCAAGCTCCGGATTGGCGGCCGAACATTTGAGCTGAAGGCTGACCGCTCTTGCCAACGCATAATCATCGAGCACGCGCCCGTGTCCTGCGGCCATCCAGTCGGTCTGATCGTATTTAAAGTGCCACTCCATCTTCTGCCATGGGTCGTCGCGCTTCAGCCGTAGCGGCGTGGTCTGGAACCAGAGGCCGGGTCGGACCTCCAGAGAGCCGTAGACCCACACCTTCTGTTTCACCGGCTCCCGGCGACGAATCTCGAATCGGATGCCGGACGCGTCATGCCAATCAGAACGAAGGTCTGCCCTGGCGAAAGATTGGCTCGATGAAGGTTTGCCGCCGTTGGTGAGTCTGAGGGGGATGGTTTCGGGCGCGGCGAGTGCGATCGCTTGCCATGCGAGCACGCAGAAGGCAGGCAGGAGATTGCAGATCTGTGAGAGGGGAGTGCGGGAGCGTGGGCCCGTGGCAGTGTGGCTGCAAAGAAAAAAGGTACTTGGTCTGATGCCGGGCCAAGCTCTCCTGGACCTATCCTCAGTCATCAGAAAGTAATCTCGTGATAGTAAGCAATCGATGATGCTTCGTCGTACCAAAGGCACCGATTTGGGTTCCTGTCTTCGCTGGTGTAGATGCGAAAGCCATTTGAATTTGATGTCTCGAACCACCATGAGAGTTTGGACAAAGGGTACACAATCAAGGCATTGTCCTCTGGACGAATCAAACCGAGCTTCTGCACAACATGCTCTATTTCGTGGTCCCCGGCAGAAAACCTCATGACCAAAGCGTAATCTACAATGTTGTCCTGGTGACTGAAATAAACAGATCTCGTTTGATGTGGTTTAAGGTACGGGAACAGATGGCTGAAGGCTCTGAGCGATTTTCTGGTATCTGGCCCGTCTGCAATCAGAAAATTTGCGGCCCCGGATACAACTTTAACGCCGTTTTCAAGAGTGAGGCCCTGAGATACTTGACTGCACACCGAGGCAATGACGGCCTTTGAAGCTGAACCAACTAAGAGTTCTAATGACTCGCTCGGGTCGCGTGAGAGTGCCCCCAAGCCGCACATCCCACCGGCCATAAGCATGGAAAGAAGAGATAGTCCCCGCCAACGCTCTCTATAGGCAACAACCGCGGCGAAGGTGAGGCCAATTGCTAAAGGGGCGATCAGATAAACCATATATCAGGGCGGTAAATTGAATTCGATAGCTGATTCTTGTCAGAGGCCCGCCAATCAAACACCAACCATTCTTCTTAAGGCTGCGTGACGGTCGCAACCGAATCGTGGCACGGCCGTCTCGGCCGTGATTCACGGGCGGGACGCCCGTGCCACAATGTTCTCCGCGCCGCACGAAGAAGACATAGGCTGAGACTCTAACGCAGCCTTGAAGATTCAGGCTTTCCTCAGACCGAAAATTTTCTGGCAACCGCTCGCCCTTCCCCATCTCCGTGCCGAACGGGAAGGTTGGGCAGTAACCAGAAAAGCCAAGTCTATCACGGCCGAGCCATCGTGCTGGAGTCCGCGAGTCCAGCTACGCCACATGAACGCCCAGGATACGGATCTTCCCAGCCCCGTGCGTCACCTCTTCACCAGTCTCGCCTCTCCCCACCACGCGTAATCGTTGCGGATGCTGTCGCCACCGTCGGTCACGACCAGCTTCAACTTCTTGGCACCAGTAACATCGACCACGACTGGCAGCACGGGCCGTCCAAGCCTGTAGAGGCCGCTCGCGAATTTCTTCTGTCCGTCGATGAACACCTGGAACTCGACTGAGCAATCGGATTTGCTCGCGCCGATTCCGATGGCCGCGACGAAATTCGTAAACCGTCCGTCCAGCGCGTATTCGATTTCCGAATGTGCCTGGGCGTAGATGGACTTCGGATAGAACCGGCCCAGCCCGGAACGGGTCGTCATCAGCTTGACCGGTCCGTTCATGTCGGCCCATTTCTTGCCGGCCGGGAGCCAGCCCGGTACGGCCCGCGCAGGTTTGATGTCGATGAGATGCACGACCTTCGAGTCTGGAATGTCCCGGACCGAGACGGGGTATTGCACTTCCCAATCCGGAATGATGCTCTTGCGCCGGGCCTTGTATTGCTCCTTTTCTGTTCCCATGATCTTCAGCTCGATCACTCTCGCTCCGCCGAACGCGGAATTGCGGAGCACGGTGAGACGGACGTATCGCGCCTTAATGGGATCGAACCACCGCTCGGTGCCTTCCGGGCGCATGTTGTCTTCGTTGCGGCTTTCGGCCATTACAGTGGTCCACTTCTCTCCGTCCAGCGATGCCTCGACGATGTACTTGATCACACGCAGGCGAGTCTTGAGTGATTCCTGCTCCCAGTAGTTGAACAGAACGAAAGCGTGGTCGATGGTGCGCACCTCGCCGAGATCGACTCGAAGCCACTGCGGCATATCGAAAACGTAGTGGCGCCGTGGATCTGTGTCTGACCACCAGTAATCGAAACGGCCCAGGTTCCCGTTGACCGCCAGTTCCGGCTCGTAGCCTTTCCTGAACGAGGAGGCCGTCACCGGGCGGTTCAAAGCGTGATTTACGAAACGGGTGCGGAGGCCGAGATCGATCTTCTCCGGCTGAAGCTCATACACGCGGATTTCGCCGCCGTGCATGGTCTCTGAAATGACCGCTGTGCCGGCGGACGCCTTCCAATTGACGTCGCGGTCTCCGTGCCACTCCACCACGTCCGATACCGGCGCCCGGCAGACGACCTGAAAAGGCACTTCCTTGAGCGGGTAATTGGCGTGGACCTTAGCGGTACCATATCTCTTGACGACGATTGATTCACGGGCGCAAGAGTAATTGAACATGCTGATGACCCAGCCCTCGCCTTTCCGGGAGATTATCCAGGAAAGGTCAGGCCGATCCTCCGGACGGCAGCGCACCTCGAAAGGGGAGACTCCGGCCGAGAGGTGTTCGAAGAGATGGGGCACGAAACGCGCCAGACTCTTGTTCCAGTGTGGAAAGCCCCCCGCAGGCACCATGCGGCGCCCTTCCTTTTCGATGGCGTAGTGCGGCATCAGCACGATGACGTGCCCGCGACCAAAGCGGTTCCTCGTGACGACGGGCTTTTCGCTGCCGTCCTTGAAAAGTGCCTGGGCAGTGCTGAGCTTCACGGTGTGCAGATCGTAAGGATTCTCGCGACTGATGTGCTCGTCGAGCGTGCAGATGATGTTTTCACCGGGCACGGTCGCCGTGGTGACTTCGAGTCCGAGGAACTCGGCAGGCAGATGCGGAGTCACATCAGCCGCGTGGAGGACGAGAGTGCCACCGTTCCGTACGTGTTCGATCACTTTGCCTGCAAAGTCCGCGTCGAACGTCATGCCTCCGAGCGCGAAGAGCACTTTGTAGTTGGCAAGCGCCTTGGGATCGGCGCCTTTGCCGGGGACGTTCGGCTGCAGGATGTCGAAGATTTCGCCGAACGGTGACGTCCGCGAATACCCCCCGGGCGCGTGCCGATGCCCGGGAAACACGAGCTGGAAAATGCCCTGGTTAAAGAAGTCCGCATCGTCATTAGGCAGGTTGTAGCCAGTGTAGGTAGTGCCCTGGCTGCCGAAGGCACGATTGTAGTCCAGCATGAGAGCTATCGGAGTGTAAACGGTGCCCCGGTCGGGGTGCCGGTCGACAAAATCGAGCATGTCTTTGTAGATATAACCCAGCGTCGACAGCTCGATCTGGCCGTCGTCCTCCACATCCTGGATACAATTTCCGGGGATACCTTCATTGACGTAGTAGTTCGCTCCGATGAGGTACGGGCGATAGAGGTAGTACCAGATGTGCGGGAGGGGCAGGCCCCACTCGTCGCCACGCGTGGTGTACCAGGCCCGCCGGATGTAAGCATACATTTCAGTCGGCTCATGACCGCGCCAGACGAAGAGGAACTTATTTCCCCCAAACTGGCGGCTCATTCCCCGCAGACGTGCCGCGCTGAAAGCATCCGCTCCTTTCTCCGCCACGGAATTAGTGTTGGGCAGCGACGCCATATGGTAGGAGCCCACGTACATGCCCCAGGAGAGCTTGCGTCCCATGGGACGATAGAACTCTTCGCAATAAAGATCGGAAAGCCGTCGCAGTTGCGGTCTTGTCCACTTGTGGTCGAGGTCGCGAATGAACGGGAGTTCCTTTTCCAGCCTCGGCAGCAAATCGTTCTTGAAGAACTCGATCGCCACTTCGGGCGTCCAGTGTCCCATAGAGGAGCCGACCCAGCGTTTGCCGGTCTTGACATAGTGGAAAACGGGCTCCAACCGATACACCGTTTCGGGCTGTCCATCTCCGATCCACCTGTCCCCAAAGATATCGAGAAGCCGTTTTGACGGCGGTGGGTTGCCTTTGAACCGGTGGTAGAAAATGGTGTGAATGGGCCACTTGTTTTCGAGGAACGCCTCTACCATGCGCCGCATCGGAGCGTCGGGCTTGAGCTTCTCTCGTTCCTCCGGCAGAAAATACTTGATGTAGCTGAAGTTGATGTGACCAGGGGTGACCCGATCCAACAGTCCCACCTGCTTGAGCCTTGCCATGGACTCATCTTTGAGCCAGAAGTAGGGGCCCTGGGCTGCCGCGTAGAACTCG
The DNA here is from genome assembly GCA_030740295.1 of Planctomycetota bacterium. Next base: position 439 of record JASLXP010000225.1, on the reverse strand, counting down.
CGTGGGCCAATCTGCCGAGTGCGCCAGTAGTCGTTGAAAGTCCACTCTTTGGTCGCCGGCACAATTGGAGAAGTGGCAGGAAACTCGATCACGTGCCCAGGAGCCACCTCCCCCGCTGCCGCCAATCTGGAAAGCGCTGCAAAGATGCAGATGAACACTCCGCAGAGAGCGCGAGCAAAGAGAGATTGGTAACTGATCATCTTTCAGTCCTCGGTCGTTGGATTCATTCCCCACTCGTTATGTACCTGCATGCTGGAACCAGGCGATTGGCCATGCAGCGGCCGGTCCGGAGCATTCTCAGGTACTGACTCATCATGCCAATCGCATATTTCCGCGGCAGTCCAAGACGGAGTCGTTTTGACGGATTTCAGGGGCGAAGCCCCGGGCTGTTTGCCTAGCCCAGCCCAACGGGCTGGGTGAATGGTACAAAGATTTGAAA
>JASLXP010000224.1 GCA_030740295.1 Planctomycetota bacterium | reverse complement strand
CTGCGGCTCGTCGGCAATTTTCAGAATGACACGACCGGAAAGACCTTTAGCATCCAGGTGTTTTTTCAGCATGCCGATCATTTCTTCGGCGTAATAGCCCTGATACCAGTGGCCTTCCCTTTTAGGTTTGTCGGCAAACCTCTTCGGCAGAGCTTTCTTGAATTCAGAATATTTATGAGTGAGGGTTTGAATATAGATCATGAATCGCACCGGATACGGCTTGGCCCATTTATCAATCTCGTCAATCATCCAATCAAAGTGACCAGTGTCTAAGGCAACCTTGCCGTCTTCGCTCACGACGAGCCAATCCATGGCTTTGCCCTTGAATTGTCCATCGGTCGAAAAGTGCCAGCGAAAGCACTCCCGCTGGCGTATGTGAAAGACCCGCATGCCGTGGTCCACAAAGTTTTCTACCAGCGCGCGAATGTGCCGGCTCTGGAGCTCGCGACGGTCATTAGGGGCCATGTACTCGAGCGCCATGTACGGCTCGGCCATGATGCCTTCGCGGGGAATGACAAAATCCCAGACCTTCACTTCAATGGGAATAGTCTTTTTCCATTCTCCGGATGAGACAGTGACGGATGAAGTGTAGAGCCCACCTTTGACGGCCTCAGGGATATAGGCGGTGAGCCAGATTGCCTGGGAGCGGCCCGCTTCAAGGCGTTTTTCGCCTTGCTCCAGAAGGGGGTCCGGATATCCGGACCAACCGTTATCGCGTTTAGTTGGATAATAATTGACCCATCGTAGAAGCAGGGGTCCACGCCGGCGGCGGTAATGGGTGTAATGCCGCTTCGACATTTCTGTGCCGGACGAATCAACCAGTGGGGCAACCTTTACCTCGAGCCCCTTCAGTTTCTCGTAGGCCGTTATGACTGCCTGGGCGGATTCTGTTTCACCGCGGGAAACTTCGAGAGAGATCTTTTCCGGAAGCTCGGCTGGAGGACGTGTGTATGGATAAATCTTCTTATTTGTCGCGGCCGGCCAGAAAGCAAATCCTGATGGGCCCTTCACCGAATTAGTAAATTTCTTCGAGAAGAAATCGATAGCCTTGGCGACACCGTTTCCATCGCTTCCCGCGATCAGCAAAAGTGGTGATTCCGTATCCTCAAAGTTTTCGTAATAAAGAATGGCCCCTTTTTCTTTACCGGGCCAGCCTGCAGAAATGGAGTGTTTGAGAAGGCCGGCGTGTCGTACTACTTCATTGTTGTCCGGTGTACCGATGACGATCATCTGGCCCTGCGGATTAGTCCAGCTCAAACCGGCACCCGTTCTCAGTGAAAGTTTTTGGGCAAAATCCTTTTCATATTCGGAAGCCGACCAGTCGCAATAAACAGTGAACTCGCGTTGGGCCAGGAAGCTCTCGATTCGTTCAGTGTCGTTCTTAGCCAGGTAGACAGAGCGGCGTGACTTTGGCTTTTTGGGATGAGGGAAATCAGACTCCGGTTCGCTCAACTCGAAGCCGCCATCAGAGGCGACGATTCCAAGCTTGTGACCAACAGAGTCGAACGCCTGTATGGACCATCTTGGCTCTGCCGGCAGATCAATCTTTATGTTCTTCCCATTAGACGCCTCCATTTCGAGCATCTTATGGCCAGTGTGGTCGAGCAATCTCATCTGCCCTTGAAACAGCGGAATCAACTCGCCAACGATTCGGTCATCATCCAGGCGAACTTTCTTCAGTTCAATGAAAAGAGGGTTAGCTCCCTCTACTTGCATTCCTTTCGCTCCGGTGAATGACGAGAGGAACACTTTCGTACGCCATATTTCCCCTTCCTCCAGGGCAATCGCTTTCATCACCGGCTCCAGCGTGATGCCGGGACAGTTGTAGTATCCCACGAGGGTTTGCTGATCGACGACGAAGGCCATGCCGTCCCCGAATGTTGCATTTACCTGTGCGGCCCAGTTTGCCTTGAGGGCTGGCGTGCCCAATTTGCCGCGCACCCAGTGGCGTCCCGGTTCATCGGCCCAGGCTGGCAGGAAGAATGTATCGTTGCCGTATTTCGCGTGATACTTGTCCTGCGCAAGGGTCTGGTCGAGTTTGCAGATGCCGGATTCAGTGTCCATGAAGATCATGTCGTCCGGCCGCTGATACTTGCCCCTCGCGCCCGGGCTCATGGCGCTGTGAAAACGGAGTGAAAAACCTTTGGGCTCAGCATTGAGATTCTGAAGCTCGTAGCGAAGCTCGAGTGCCGCGTGATCGCGCCGAAGAATGTATGTCTTCCGCATGCGGTACTCGCCGCGGCTTTCCTGGACCAACATGGCGGCCGTCCCGTTCTTTGCTTCGCCGAAACCCATCGACACCAGAAGGCGCCCCACGTTCGGCCTGCCTTTGCGATAGCCTTTGAAATCGACAGGATCCCAGCGTTCTCCAAGCACGTGTCCTTCAACGTAATCGGTCTGGCCGTAGAGGACATCGATCATTTCTGCCCCGGTCGGCTTGAAGACCCACCCCGTCAGGCCGTGGGCTGACCCCGGACGGTTGCTGGCCCTGACCTTGACCTGCGAATTCTGGATGATGGCCGCACCGTTTGTCTTGAACGTAACCGCCTGTTCGGCCGAGAGGGAGGCGAGGATGGTAAGGGCCAGAGTGAGCATCATTGGTCGCCGATTCGAACCTAAAGGACCGCTCTGATCGTCAGCCTTTCAGCATTTCCTCAACCACCTCGCCAAACTGCGAAGGGCTTTCCACGATCGCTGCTCCGGCATCCTGGAGCGTTTTTATCTTGTCCGCGGCGGTGCCCTGTCCGCCCGAGATGATGGCTCCGGCGTGGCCCATGCGGCGGCCTGGAGGCGCGGTCTGGCCGGCGACAAAGCAGGCGACCGGCTTGGTCATCTTGTTCTTGATGTAGTCCGCGGCTTCTTCTTCTGCCGTCCCTCCTATTTCGCCGATCATGACCACGGCTTCGGTGTCCGGATCGGCTTCATAGAGTTCGAGGGCCTCGATGAAAGGCGTGCCGATGATTGGGTCGCCTCCGATGCCGATGCAGGTGGACTGTCCTATATCGCGTTCGGTGAGCTGCCAGACGGCTTCGTAGGTGAGGGTGCCGCTGCGAGAGACGACTCCGACTTTGCCCGGCTTGTGGATGTAGCCTGGCATGATTCCCATTTTGCATTCGCCCGGTGTGATGACGCCCGGGCAGTTGGGGCCGACGAGCCTGGAGCTCGAATCCTCGATCGCATCCATGACATAAACCATGTCCGAAGCTGGAATGCCTTCTGTAATGCAG
>JASLXP010000223.1 GCA_030740295.1 Planctomycetota bacterium | reverse complement strand
ACCGGGAACTCGATGGAGTAACCCGCGGCCTGATTCCCGGCTGCATCAGTATCCCGATTTACCACTCCCACGTATTGGGCCGCGCCCTGTTTGAACTGGGCCACATAGAACAGGGCATCAGGATCTTTCGACGGCTTGATTTTCACTGCTGGCTCGATGTCTCGCAGCTTCAGCAGATTGCGGACAAGATTTCGCATCGGTTTCTCGATGCCCAATTGCTGGCGCCTGCCATAAGAATTGAAGAAGTGGTTGACCAGAACGGCCTTCCCCTTGCCGGACGATCCAACCGCGCCAAGCGGAGATTGGCTGAGGCGGCCGAGAGAAGCCGCTGCTCTCAAGTGTGGCTCTGCCGCCGAGACATCAAAGCGGAGGCCCTTGACCGTGCAATTGCCGCTGTCCTCGAGATAGAGCGCTTCGCCATCGGCAAGCGGGACGAGGGGATCGATCTTCTCGCGAGCGATTCCAAAAAGCCCGTCGAGAGGCGCCGTGTTTCGAGTTCGGCACAGTCCGTCCATCAGGCCGGTCTTTCCGTCCGCCAGCAGCAACCCGCCCGACTTGACGAAATCTGCAAAGGCTCTGGCTTCGCCGTCTGAAATGGCAACCGAGTATGGAAGGACGAACGCCTTGTACCCGCGCCGGGCAAGCTCGCCTTTCTCGATTCGTGCACGGTCCAGAAACTCGCACTGGAATCCAATGTCTTCGAATGCCTTTACCCAGCCCATCCGGTTATTGCGGAACCGGGCAGCCTCGCCGCTGATGAATGCAGCACGTATGCTCGCCTGGCTGTAGTGGATGCCGATGCTGTGGACGCTTTTCAGACGCCGGATCAGGGCGGCAGTTCCATTCTGCAGCTCGGCAGTGACCGTTGCGGCTTCCGCGGTTGCCGGGTGCGGGTGCCCGTCCGGGAAAAACATGGAAATCTCTTTGAAGAATGAGCCGCCCTGGTTCCCATTGAACAGCCGCATCCACAGGCGTCCTCGCGAACGCGGATCGCGCGTCATGTAGCCATACCAGGGCAGGCGCGGAATCTGAGCGCGGAAGGAGCGGTGCATGTCGCCGGTATTGTGGTGATCGTAGCTCTGCATGAAGTCGAGCGATTGGATCAGTCGAGGCCAGTTGTATCCGCCGTAGGCTTCCGCGGCCTGGCTGCCGGAAAGCCCGACGGTTGCATTGGGATCGCCCTTTCGCAGTGTCTTACGGACCCACTCGAAATAGCGTGCAAAGGTCTCATCCATGAACGCACGGTGTTCTGCCCAGGGCGCGTAATTACCCCGGCCTTTCACCTCGTACGCGGTCATGGGTGCAACGTCTTCCCACTTCTCGAATTTCGTTCCCCACGCCTCGTTCAGCGCGTCAAGGTTCTTGTGTCGAGGCTGAAGCCACTTGCGGAATGCTGCCAGACACGTTTCTCCGAAATCATAGTCGAACGGCGAGACGTAATGAGTGGTGCTCATTTCATCGCCGAGGTTGTAGCCGATGGGTGCAAGCTCCCCGCAGAAATTGGCGAGTTTTTCGAGTTTCTGTGCCGAAGGTCTGAGGTCATTGGGATCGTTGAGACAGATTGGCCGGGCGAGAAACTTCCGTTCGTGCGTCTTCTGATATTCGGCACGGGCTTCCTGGAAAGAGAGCTTTCCTTTGGGCGCACGGTGTCCGATGTTAATGGCGCCGTAAGCGACGCTCATCGGCATGATCTGGAAGCCCGCCCTCACCGCATCATGGTATTCTCGTTCGTAGGTCCAATTGGCCGAGGCGAGCACCGCTGTAATGCCGTATTGCTTGAGCAGTCTCGCACGGTAGGGAACCAGGTACTCCCTCTCGTAAGCTCCCGCGGCCCCACCCCAGACTGCGCTCTCCCAGTCACTCCATTTGCGGTTGGCAAATTTCTCCGGCAGCATGATGGCATCGGTTTCGGCAACAGCCAGGAGCTCGTCTCCATCGCTGAGAGTCACGCGCGCCTTCAGTTCCGTTGCGATCGGACTGCCGATTGGGAATTCGAAGGAAGTCATTCCTTTGAAGGCCGCTTTCACCGCCTGAATCTCTCGCCGCAGATGACGCCCCAGAGAGTCGGTGAAGTCTGCTGTGAGTTTGAGGTCTTTCGGGTCCGCGCCCGTCTCGATCCCCACTTCCAGTTTCGCACGTTCGAGCGGCCGGTAAATCTTCCTGTCAAAGGTGAGGTCCAGTATCCGGGCGCTTCTCTTGATGTGAATGTGAGCAGTACCCCAGACCATGGATTTCCCTTCGGTTCTCACAACGACATCGATCAGATTGAGCCCGCCGGCAAGCGTATTCGAAAGGCTGAAAGCGAATGAATTCGCACCTTTGGCGACGTTTCTCTTCTGAGTCGTGCGGTGGAGTTCCCTTCCCCAGGCATCGCCAGCTCGTATCTCAAAATCCGCTTCCAGCGGTTCTGCAAGGTTGTTGAGATCGAGCGACAGTTGTGCTTCGCCCTTCTGTTGGTTTGCAACGATGTTCAGGAGCTCAAATGAAGATTCCTTTTTCGCGGCCCAGACAAGTGATTTGGCCAGCAGCGAGAAATGGTATTCCCAGTACGGAAACCTCTGCGCGGGCTTCTCCAGCCAAGGTGTGATGCCGCACTTGTAGGAGCCCGCCCCCTGCCAGCTTGTGTTGTAGCCCAGGACCACCACACGGCCTTTGCCTGGCCCTTCGCTTGCGACCACTAATGGCCGGCCCTCGATGGACGCTATCTGGTCGGTCTTTGCCTCGAAGAAGACGTAATCCGTTTTCGGTAAGACCTCGAAGGGGACGCCAGATGTGATGTAGTGCTTTCCGGCTTTCTGCCACTGACCATTTCGGTAGCGGAGATGCTTCTCTTTGCGCACCGGCAGCAAATCCTGAAGTTTGTCCGGGCAGCGATTCGGCCCGGCATAGACCAGGCCGGCTCCCTCCTCAATTCTCTTGCGCAGGAGATCGATGACTTTGTCCGTGAAGAGGTCGCCGCGCAGGCCGCCGATCAGAATGGCATCCACCGGCTGTTTCAGCTTCTCTTCGATGTAGTGATTCGTATGCGCGACAAGGAAGGTCTTGCGATTGAAAAGGTAGGAGAAGGAATTGAGCTCATACTGGCTCCCGGCCGTGACCCAGATGATCTCCATGTCAAGACGCTGTGACATCTCGACCGCTTCGCGACCGGTCAGCGATGATGTCAGCACCAGCACTCGGAGTTTGCCGCCACTATAGGGCCGCGCCCACGGCACATGGGGGGTCTCGATATCCGTGCGAAGTGTAAGGTCCTTCGGCGCCGTGCCACGGGGCGGAACACGATCCTCAAATCGTTCACTCTTTCGACCGATGCGCACTTCCCTTGGGCGAATCCGGATCGGCGCAGTGGCTTTGCCTACCGTCACAGGGCCGGCAAATTCCATCAGTTCCGTATCGTTCCCGGAATTGAGAGTCCCGCGGATTTCCCACGTGCCGTCTTCATCGAATGCAAGTTTGAACGGCAGCGACCTGGTCTCTCCCGCACTCAGCTCAGCTTCCTGCTTCAGGACCGAGCGTGCCTTGCCATCCGGGAGCCGCCGAACAGACACTTCTACGTTGCCGTTGGTCTTTCTCCCAGAAGCCATCGCCACTGAAACCTGGAAGCCCTTCTTCGCTTCGTCGAGCGAACATTTGTCAGGAGTGTCCAACCCGGCGGCTACCCCGCTTCCGGATCCGTTGATCCGCGGCAGCCCGGTGAACGCGATGATCTTCTCTTCGGTCCGAAGGCTGTCACCATTCTTGATGTCCGCGGATCTGAAAGCCCATTCAAAAGTTGGCGGAGTGCCTGACCACTGGTAGAAGCACATCAGGCGCCGAAATTCCATATTGAAGCACAGACCGGTCCTGCTCTTCCCGACAAAGCCCGCCCAGCCGCGGGAGGGATTGTAGAAAAACACCTGGTTTGGCCCTGTCGCAGGATCGAGTGAGACAATACCGTCATCGAGGGGAAAGTAGTATCGGTTCGGCTCGCCTGTGGCGCCGCACCGATGTGAAAACCAGAGCCCGATTTTCTGCGGCACCATCAGTTCCTGCCCAACGTGAAACGAGTGGGTTACATGCAGCATGGATTCGCCATCACGCAGTGCGATGCGTTTTTCAAAAGTCGTGGAGCGCGTGAAGCCCACCTTCCCTTTGCTTCGAAGAACGAGCGCTACCTCTCCTTGCGCCCGCTGCACCTCGCTTTCCCATGCACCTTTCTGCCACTGAAAATAGAGATCGTCGTCCGCATAGTTCCAGATACGGCTCCCCAGCAACCACCCCTGGTCCCGATCCACGAGATGTTTCTTAGCAGGCTTGAAAAAGAGCTCGTTGCACTTCCCGCCATTTTGAGCGCTGAAGACGGCCCGAAGGAAACGATTTTCCAGGATGAACTTCTTGCCCTCGCCAGCATTCTGTTCCTGAAGAACAGCCTGCTCCGCGGACAAGAGGAAAGAGATCGACAGAAGCAGGCAAGTTAGATGCAGACTCTTTCTGTAAATCATCAGATTTTCAATATCCCTGGTCATGGAAAGAACGCCACGTTGCCGGTGCCGCTCAGATGATAATACGCGTCTCTGATTTTCATGTTCTCTCAGTTCTACTGCTGCGAGACCGGCAGCAATATGCGATAGGCGATTCGGCTTCGCTGGCCTTTGTAGACGATGCCACGGTAGGGCACGGCTGGAGGACGGAAGTAGGTCTCGGCACCTTTGTACCAACTGAATCTGGAGCTGGCTCTTTCCTGCCACAGGAGATGGATCGGGCCTTCGGCAGACCAGATGCATAATTGTTTCAGCTCGTCACGGATGCGATTCTTGATCGCCGAGCCCTGGTCGAGCTCGAGCACGTGATCGTGCACACTGTCCTTTGCATACACGATACATCGGCGGCGGTTCACCGATTCCTTGTTGAAGATGATCAGGATGTCGAAGCCGTGCCAGCGGATTGTCTCCAGCCAATGGCAGTCGTAGGTGACATCGATTTCGCCGGTAGGGGTAATGACAATACGCTGTTTTACTTCGCAGAGGGTCCGACCTTCGAGAATCTGTGGCTTGGCTATCTGGTGCGTGAATTCGAATATTCGTTTCCCATGTTGGCTCTCTGTTTTCCGAAGGGGCGCCGCCATGGTAAGTCCTCTCTTGCCGAAACCTTCGCCCTGCACGGTCCGCAGACCTTGCTCTGCACCGGGCGCAACGGGTCGGGTGTAGAGGGCGGCGGCCTGCCAGATGAGTTCTTTGCCGTTGACCTGCAGGTAACGGATGACGCCCAGAGCGCTGACGTGCATGCTGAATTCCTTCGTTCCCCAAATTCCATTTTTTCCATCCCCTTTCAGCAGGCGGACCTCAAACTCCCTCGCTTCTCCGGTCAGCAAGGCAACACCGCAGAGGCAGACCATGAGCATAGCCGAGGAGCGAATCACGATTATTCAGGAGGAGGCTTCTCGCCGAGGCATACAGCGGAACCATCGGCGAACGTTGCGTAAACCTTGCCATCTGCGACGGCAAGGCCGTTGTAGGTCAAGGGGGAGGGGAACATGCGTTCGGCGGCTTTCTCGCCCTTTTCTCCCGACAGTACCTGGACGAAGCCCCGACCGGTTCCCCTGCCCGGACCGTAGACGCCTCCGCCAACGACAACAGAGCCGCGGCAGACCACCATGGCCGTCGTCTGATATCCGCCGGGCAGATTCAGTTCCCACTTCCGATCGTTCGGATTGAGCGCATCAACGACAGTTTTCACCTGCTCCCGGCCAAAGGCACGGATGCCCCTGCCGTCATTGATGCTGGCAATGACGATCTGCTGGCCGCAACTGAACATGCAGCCACTCATATTGCCAAAGCTCATCGAGCCAAACTTGCGATTGCCGAGGCGAGTCCAGTGCCAGGAAACGAATCCTTCGAGGCCAATACCAGGGGCAATCTCATGAAACGCTTCATCATCTTCACCTTCTGGATCGTCTTCTTTCTTTTCTCCCTCTTTCTTCCCGTCTTCCTTTTTGGCTCCATCCTCTTCATCCAACTCGCCCTCTTCATCAAGCTCGTCCTCTTCGTCGAACTCGTCCTCTTCGTCCAGTTCATACTCTTCACCAAGTTCAGCTTCTTCGGACTCGGCCTCCTCTGTGATCTGAGCCAGCAGGGCTGCTTTTGCCTCTTCGGCTG
>JASLXP010000222.1 GCA_030740295.1 Planctomycetota bacterium | reverse complement strand
GGCCTGCGCTGCGGTTTGATATCCGGCCCGAATGGCGACCTCAGATTTCACGCTTCGAACCAACTGTCCAGGATGCCGGGCTGGAAGAGCTGTCCATCCGGTTCCCTGTCACAGCCTACAAAGGGCACTTCACGGAGGTCGGTCATAATGGCATCGCGATGTCAGGCGTCTCAGACTGCTGGATACGAAACGTCCGCATTGAAAACGCGGACAGCGGCATCTTTCTGCGAAGCCGGTTCTGCACCCTTCAGGAGATCGTGATTACCTCCAGGCGGAAGGGGGCCCGTGGCAATACGACGGGGCACCATGGGATAGTAATGGGCGGGACGGACAACCTGCTGAGGAATTTCGAATTCAAAACACGTTTTATCCACGACGTGACAGTGACGAGCCGCTCCTCGCATAACGTGGCCTCGTCCGGTAAAGGGGTGGACTTGTGTTTTGATCATCACCGCCGCGCACCATACCAGAATCTGTATACGGACATTGACATTGGTGCCGGGACGCGTCCATGGAAATGTGGTGGCGGGGGCAGCCTTGGAAAGCACTGTGCTGCCCGGGAGACTTTCTGGAACATTCGTTCAAAGCGGCCCATCAGCCTGCCACCAAAGCGATTCGCACCAGCAATGCTGAACTTCGTCGGGATGCAAAACAGACTCCCCACTCAGACCGGCATACAGGGCGTCTGGCACGAGGGCATCAGCCCTGAAGACCTCCGACCCGCCAATCTCCATCAGGCCCAACTTCAGAAACGTCTCGGAATAATGAAACGCAAAGAGACGCAGTAGCCCTGCGCCCCGCCTGTCTATTGCCTATTGACATCCATGCTCGATCCTGCCCCCCTCTACCAATTCCTCAGTCAGCACGGCATTGCCTTTGAGCGTCATGACCACCCGCCGGTGTATACCTGCGAAGAAGCTGACGAACACGTCCCATCCCTCCCCGCCACAAAAACAAAAAACCTGTTCTTGCGGGATAAGAAAGGTCGCAGACATTTCCTGGTCACTGTGAGTCCAGAGAAGACAGTCGACTTGAAGGCCCTTTCGAAGACGCTGGAAGTCAGCGGCCTCAGTTTCGGCTCTGCGGAACGGCTGGACAGATGCCTGGGCATCGAGCCCGGCGCGGTCTCTCTGCTCGCGGCGCTCAACGATAAAGAAGGCGCGGTCTCAATCGTGGTGGATGCCGACCTGTGGGAAAGCTCGGCCTTTCTGTGTCATCCTCTCGTCAACACCAGCACACTTGTCATCGATAAGGCCGACCTGGAGAGATTCCTGAATCTGACTGGCCACGAGGTAAAAAATGCGAATGTCCCGTCTAAGGATTGTTGAAAGCTCTCATAATAAGAAACAACAGCTTTCCCACTCCCCTGTTGTTTTATTGACCGCCACCAACTTCATGTTCCACCTTGCGTCCTTTCTCCTTCTTGCCACCACCAACCTCCCGGTGATGGCCGAGGAAGATAGCAAAACCGTCGGCTGGCGTAACGATGGCACGGGAATTTTTCCTGATGCAAAGCCTCCTCTGAAATGGGGGATGAAAGACGGTAAGACCACCAACGTCGTCTGGCAGACGGAGTTGCCCAACTTCAGCGCCAGTTCCGCTATCGTGGTGGGGGATAGGATTTTTACCGCATCCAAACAATATGATTTGCTATGCCTGGATAAGAAGACGGGGAATATCCTCTGGGTGAGAACCTCCAGCCACTACGATGCTGCAACGGGGGAGGATCGAAAGAGGAAACCCGACCTCTGGAAAGAAGCGGATGAACTGACTAGGCAGCGCGATGCGTTGAACGAAGAGATCGCGACCTGCGGACCGACTGGCGCCTTCGCTCTTGGTATCAAGAAAGAGAAGATTCAGTTGGCAATCGATAGGTTGATTTTCAAGGTTGATCCCAAACGCTACAAGGTCTATTGGCGCGGGGACGGCGGAATGGCCAACGGTACGCCAGCTTCTGACGGGACATATGTCTATTTCTGGAATGCCATGGGTGTGATGAGTTGCTACGACTTTGACGGAAAACGCCAGTGGATCAACTTCCAGCCGACCAGGAAACCCCACCAGGAGCACGGTTACCACGAGTCCCCGCTCTTGATTGATGGCAAGGTTATTGTC
>JASLXP010000221.1 GCA_030740295.1 Planctomycetota bacterium | reverse complement strand
CGCGTCCCTACCACCCACATGACCGATGACTCGTGCGGCCGAGAAAGCGACCGGCCCATGGGAGCTCTTCAGCATTTTGCCCAGCGCGGGAAGTGCTGATTCATCCGCGGAAACCGAAAGCTCGGACACGATCCGATCCTTCACATGCGGAGCAATATTTGACTCCGATCCGAGAAGCTTCAGAAGCCAGCCATTCCGCTCGCGACCAGGGATGACGACCATAGTCTCGACGATCTCTGTCTGGCGTGCCGCAGTTTCCGCGCCGGGAGGTGCAAGCAGACGATTACTCGCCGGTTCATCGTCTCCATCACCTTCCGGTATGGGCAGGTCAAGCTCCCCGGGTAGCGCCTCTGCGTCATCCTCGTCTTCCACGTCGAGCCCAAGGGCATCGAATTCATCGACCAGCTTCTGCAGTTCGTCTTCATCGAGCGGCATTTCGGCTGACGCAGCCCGTGAGCAAACACACAGAGAGGCGATAAGAAGCGCGCAATGAGTCAGACGTAAGGCAATTGTCACGCTGTAAACTCCCGCAGCGGTCAGGGACACCGATCGGAATATACCAGACTCCGGCAGGATACGGGATATCAGGCTTCAGATTTCAACGACCAGATAAAGCCCCGTCGAGGTTCCAGGAAAGAATCGCAAACCATCCATTCGCGTTGCGTCGCAAAGTTCTCCGTCATTCTGAGGAATTCGTACGTGGAGTTGGAAACTGAATCGTTGGCGTCATACATTGCTGCCATTCTTGCCGGAAGGAGGCTGAATGAAACGGCTGGTGATAGAGAAAGAGGGGGTTCTGTACTGCAACCCCCGTCCGGGCTATAAAGCTGAGTGTGCTTTTCTGGCTAATGTGGTTCCGCTCAGCGAGACTGAGCTGATTTGCTTTTACCGCTGCGGTCAGGCCTTCTACTCCGCCGATGGTGTGCTGGCCAAACTCCGCTCGACTGATGGTGGCCTCACCTGGAAACAGGACGGGCTGGTTTGGGAACCCGCACGCGACGATCAGCCCTACAACTACACCGCGCCGCACGGTGCCAAATTGCGCGATGGTTCGCTCGTGCTTATCGCCTATCGCAACGACGCGCATAATCCCGACCGGCTGGTCGCGAATCCGAAAACTGGCGGCATGATTCGCGCCGAGCATCTGTTGTTCCGATCCGACGACGGTGGTCAAACCTGGTCCCCGCCCGAAGTGATGGAACTCCAGCAGCAAGCTACCACCGACACGCCGTCCCAGATAACCGAGCTTGAGAGCGGACGCTGGTTTCTGGCCTGCGAGCAATGGAAGGATTGGGACGACCCCCGCCCTCTCCATATACAAGGCTACGCGCTCTTCTCGGACGACCGAGGCAGGAGCTGGGGAGAACGTCTTGATTTCCCCAGCGCGGACAACCGGGAGCGAATGTTCTCCCACTCGCGATACACGCGGATGCTTGATGGACGCGTCTGTGCGCTCCAGTGGACCCAACAGATCGGCGGTCAGCAGGATTTCGACCTCCACTTTACGGTTTCCGATGAGACGGCAACACGCTGGTCAGAGCCGCAGCCTACCGGCATCGCGGGACAGACCAGTTGGGTGGCCGACCTTGGCGACGGGCGGCTGGCCGCGGCCTACACCCGGCGTGAGGACATGAAGCCAGGCATCCTGGCTCTTCTGTCGCACGATGAGGGGAAGACCTGGGATCGGAAGAGCGAGGTCATGCTCTGGGACGCGGTTGGGCAAGAATATCTCGGCTGCGAGCGCGTGCCGGATTATCCCGCCAGCCACGACAATATCGCCTTTGGAAAGCCCAATCTTGCTCGGATGCCCGGCGGTTCGTTACTTGCCAGTTGGTGGTGCACCCAGGCATGCATCACACACATCCGCTTTGCGAGACTGCGCATCGAGTAATGCCAACTATGCCCCAAGCGGCAGAGCCGCAGCCCGAGGCCTCCACGGATTCGAAAGAAGATTGGTCTGGCCTTTCGGTCGCAGACACCCATCACTCCCGCTCGAGATGGGATTCCCTGCCACGTCGGAATCCAATAGGATGCAACTGACGACGAGAGCACATCTGAGCCCGAGTTTCGTTGAGCTGAAAATGTCAACTGTGCCGGAGGGAAACAATGACATCAAAAGAACGCATGTTAACCGCGATGATGAACGGGCAACCAGACTCCGTGCCGGTGGCCCCGGACATCTCCAACATGGTGCCTTGCAAGCTCACAGGGAAACCGTTCTGGGACATCTACCTGTACGACGATCCTCCCTGGTGGCAGGCATACATCAACGCGGCCAAGCACTTCGGTCTTGATGGCTGGCTCTACTCCGTGCCGCTGGAGCTCGAATACGAACGTGAGGCACGCGAGGGGCACCCAGTCTGGCAGGAGGCGATCGTTGCCAGAACTGACGAACGCATCTACACGCGCCGCCACGCTGAGATTGATGGTAGGCGGAAATGGTCAGATAACTGCACGGTCTACTACATCGCTGATTCACCAACCTATGGAGTGCCGCCCGCCAAGGTGGGCCTGCCCGTCGGCCCACCCGCGGAGTGGGAAGACGTGCAGCGTCGTACCCACTTCTCCGGACTCGAGGCATATCACGAAGCCAATCGCATGATGGGCGATGATGGTGTTGTGGCCCTGTCCGTTGGCCTTCCGGGACTCGCGGTTTGGATCCCTGAAACGATATACGAGTACTACGACAACCACTCCGAAGTCATCGAGCGCTGCGAGCGACAGAGAGAGCAGACGATAACGCGTTTGAAGGGGTGTCTCGGGCTTCGTCCCGACCTGATCCTGGTCGGGATATCCGGCCACATGATCGGCAACCCGGAGCCGATCTTTCGTGAGCTCTGCCTTCCCACGCTCAAAGAGATCACCGCCCTCTGCAAGGCGGCCGGCACCCCAAGCCAGATTCACTGCTGTGGGCCGGAATACGATCTCGTCAAGATCGCCGCAGAGGAGACAGACCTCGACAGCATCAACCCCCTGGAACATCCCCCCATGGGCGATTGCGATCTGGCACGCGTCAAGAGCGACTTCGGCGACAGAATCTCGCTCATGGGCAATCTTCATACGACAACTGTCATGCTGCGAGGTACGCCGGACGACGTGCGTGATGCCTCAAAAAAGGCTATCGACGATGCCGCCGAAGGAGGAGGCTTCATCCTTTCCACAGGCGACCAGTGCGGTCGCGAGACGCCTTTAGAAAATCTGTTCACGATGGTCGAGACGGCAAGGGAGTATGGGGAGTATTGAAAGTGACTCAGTAGAGGCACACGGAGCATGGCTTGGTTCTTAATCGCGTTTTGAGGGCGACCGTTTTCGCAGTCACTGAGTAACCGGTTTCAGGTCGGCACTGCCGGCGCCGAAGCTGAAATCATACGAAAGGAGTATCTGATGCAAACAGGGCAAGGCCAGTTCACTTATGAGGCCCTCGTCGGGTGGGAGCAATTGCCGGACGGTTGGAGCCTTGGACAATGTCCCGGAGTGGCCGTTGATTCCCGGGACCGGGTCTACGTTTTCAATCGAAGCGAGCATCCGATGATCGTCTTCGGACCCGACGGCGAATTCCTGTCTTCGTGGGGAGAGGGGATGTTTGTGCGGCCCCACGGGCTCATCATCGGGCCGGACGACTCTCTTTACTGTTCAGACGATTTCGATCACACCGTCAAGAAATGCTCGCCAGAGGGAGAGCTGTTGATGAAGCTGGGCACCAGCGGGGCGCTGTCCGATACAGGTGCCGAAGGCCTGGACTACCGGACCATCCAACGGGCCGCGCCGCCATTCAATTACCCGACAAGTGCCGCACTGGCCTCGGATGGGTCGATCTATGTGTCGGACGGGTACGGCAACGCGCGAGTTCACAAGTTTTCACCGGAAGGTGATCTGCTCCTGTCGTGGGGAGAGCCGGGGTCAGGCCCCGGACAATTCAATGTTCCTCATGGCATTGCGATTGACGGTCAAGACAGAGTTTATGTGGCGGACCGCGAGAACAGCCGCGTCCAGATTTTCACCTCCAATGGCGAACTGCTGACCGAGTGGAAAGACGTGGCGCGTCCCTGCCAGGTCTACATTGACGATCGGGAAAACGTCTTTACTGCCGAGCTGGGCTATAAAGCCGGATTGTTCCCAGGCGACACTGCGCCGAGTTCCGATCCGCCAGGCGGCCGAGTGAGCGTATTCAACCCCGAGGGAGAGCTGCAGGCACGATGGGGCAACGGGGATCATCCCGATGCGCCGGGAGACTTTTACGGCCCACATGGCATCTGTTCCGATTCCAGCGGCGACTTATACGTCGGCGAAGTCACACCAGGCTCCAGCCCTGAGAAGTGTCACGTCCTTCAGAAATTCGTGCGAAAACGTTGATAGTTGTCGTCACCCGCAGGGCGGTTACAGCGGTGCAATCATTCGCCCCACCCAAATAATTTCGATGGGGCGGGATCTCGCTGGTTTTTGTGAATCAGACTCGAAATCGATCGATAGCGTCCTCATCTATCTCGATGCCAAGACCGGGCGCCTGCGGGATCTCAACGGAGCCGTCTTTCACGTTCAACAGTTTCTCGGACTTGACCAGTGCGTTCAAAGGAGACCACGCGTCTTCGGGCAGCACGGGCGGCGTGGTAAACACCAACTCCTGCATCCGGCAACTGGGGATGGTGGCACCGATCTGAAGCGAGCCAATCAGGTTCATCCCGTGTGAGCCGTGGAAGATACACTCGACACCAAACAGGTCCGCCATCCCTGCTATTTTCTTCAAGGTCGAGAAGACATTGGCACAGTGCGGCTGCACGATGTCGAATGCCTCGCCCTGCAGGTAGCGGTGATAGACTTCCGGAGGCTGATGCTCCCCGCCGGTGATGGCGATGTCTGTTTCCGCCCTCAGCCTGGCGTGCATTTCAACGTCGCCGCGCACGAAAGGTTCTTCCAGCCAGGTGGCATCCACTTCCTCGAGGGCACGTGCAACTTTCAGGGCAGTCTCGTAGTCCCAGTTGTGACCGGGTGAGTCGCCGGTCCGGTCGATCATCACCTCCATCTTGTCACGACCGCCAACCCTCTCGCGGATCTCTCGAACCGCGTCGACATCTTCCATTGGGTCCGGTCTCCAGGAACGAAACTTTACCGCTCGGTACCCGTGTTCGGCATAGCGCTTGACATCTTCCGCCTGTTGGACGGGAGTGACGTCCGTCTGGTCTGCGGCGCCCGGCCAGACGCAGGTGAGATAGAGTGGCATGACGTTGCGGCAGGCTCCGAGCAATCTGTGCAAAGGCAATCCGGCGGCTTTGCCCACAATGTCCCAGAGGGCATTCTCCGCTCCATACCACTGGTCGAGTCCGGCCTGCAGGTGACGCTCTATCTGAAACGGATCACCCCCCACAAGGATTTCACTCACGGCATCAGCGTCCACTTCGCTGAATCCATATCCGGTGATGCCTTCATCAGTGGATACGCGAGTAACGCCTGATGAGTTGTAGTATCCCTTCTGGCGCTGTTCATCCGTGATGGGGATTTCAACGCGGAAGCTTTCAACGAAAGTGATTCTCATCGATGTATTCTCCTCTTCATTGAGTCGTTAGATAGTCGTATGCAATTTCTGCAAATCCCTCAGAAAAACTCATCTCCAGGTAATATGCATCAAGGAATTCGATGGGTTTCAGAGCGGAGAGATCGCAAAGCGGGTTGGCGTCAAATCTGACCGTCCCAGTGCCCTTGAAGCATGTGTGGACCTGGATGTCTTGAGCAGCCGGGGACCCATCGATGAGTTGCTTGATGGCCGGACCTGGACCATCTGCCCGGGGGATAATCTTGAGCCGCCATGACGGCGAAGGCCGGAGCATTTCCTCCGGAGAGCACGGAGATTCCGCGGTGGATGCGACGGTGATGACGGGCAGGCCGCCCATCCGGCCGGTGGTGGTCATCACACGGTCGACCTGCTTCACTTCCATTTCGGCAAAGATTTTGGGTGTTCCATAAATCTCGCGTCCGGCGGCGATTCCGGCTGGGCCATCATGAAGGACGTGGGAACAGTACCAACCGTCTTGCCCGCGAAAAGAACAGCTCTGTTGGACGTAGGCTTCCTGGAACGAACCGTAGCTGCTGCAAAACGGAACCACCAGCCCACAGGCGAAGCACAGGCCATCATCACTCGGTTCAAGCGGATCGGGCAGAAGATGCTCCCCCGCCGAGGGCTCCGTCCTGAAGAACACGTATTGAAATCGCACGTTGCGGTAGTTGGCCGGCAGAGCCGGATAGAACGGCCGGTCAAATGGGATGCTCCAACCTTCGTCATGGCTCAGGCTCATATGATCTTCCTTTCATTGGCTTCATGGATTTAATGGACGGTTTCATTTTCAGCATCACCGTCGAGGGGGAAAGAGACTTCGTCAAAGAGTTTTCTGCGCAACGCGCATGGACTCTTCCTGCCGCTACCTTCGGCCGCGACCATGAAATCGGATGGCAGAGCAGTACAGCAGATGAACTGAAACGTTCAGAACAGAATCCCTTTTACTGCCATGGCAACCGTTGGAAATACAAAAATACACACGCAACGCCCGGAAGTATCAAAGGGAGTCTTTACTTCTATTTTGGTTCTGCCTTTAATCTTCATCTTTCCTTCTTCTGAGAAGTTGAGATTAACATGACTTTGTCATCTCTCTCTACCTCGAAGGAAACAATGATGGTTATTTCATTCGCCATCCTGTTCTTCTCTTTGCGCGGCGGTGTGAGTGTTGGGGAGGCAATAGACACTCAACCCAAAAAACACACAGAGGCCGGGCCTTTCATGCAAATCACCTGCCTGGACAAGGAGGCAGGTCCGGTGGTCTTTCGCCTGGGTGTGACCCGTCCGGAACAGGTGCGCCGTAACTTTCACATCATTCATGTTCTGGGGCATCTTTCGAAAGTCTTCTCCCCCGCGTCCGGTTCCTCCAGTCCATGGGATTTTCGGGAACAGCTTGCCCCCTCCACCGAGCCGCCCAAATATCAGGCGCCCCCTCCTCTTCCCAAGGTTGCCGTCGATCTTAACCTTCAGGACGGAGGTGGAGACGGAGACGATTTGGAGGTCCAAATCGAAGAGTTTGCCGAGAAAGAAAAGGAGACCCGACAGGTGGCGCGTTATGACGATGGGAAGATGAAATCCGAAACCTTCTACCGGGATGGAGAAGGGCATGGCCGGCACACCGTATGGCATCCCAATGGGCAGAAGAAACTGGAAGGCCAGTTTCAGAAGAACTACGCCCAGGGAACTTTCACTTTCTGGAACGAAAAGGGCGCAATCACCGAAACAAGAGATTATGTGGTCGGGGTCCTCAAGAAGACTGTCCCGTTCCGGGATGGGAAACCACTGATCCATGATCAAGAGGTTCTGGATTTCAAATATCACCGGGCCGAGATGAGAAAGGGATACCTCCCTGTTCCCACGGGCGAAAAGGGCGGATGGAGATCGGTCGAGGCCTCCAATGTCCCGGACCTGCTGCAACCTGGTGAAGCTTCCGCTCGTATTGATTTGGGGGCCCTCCTTCCCTGGAAAGAAGAGCGGTACCACATTTATGTCCGGGCTTTTCTCAGGCCGAGCCACCAAGCTGCCAGGGTACCGATCCGAATCGAGATTCTTCCGAAGAAAGCGGATTCAGAACCCGCGGCGGCCGTTGATACTTTCAGCGGATTCCAGGGACTTTTGCTCTCAGGCATCGAATCTGGAATGCCACGGCTCGAGACGATGAGGCAAGTCATAGAGCGCTGGAAAAGGGAAACTAAAAAGCTGCTGAAAAGCCGCAAGGGGCGGGACCTTTTCGTGGCGCCCCGTGGAAAGCCTGGCAGCCAGGGTACCCGGGCAGATCCCCTGGACCTCCAGACGGTCCTTCAGCCGCCCAGAGGCAGGGAGATCGCCAGGCCCGGAGATACGGTCTGGCTCACTGGCGGCGTATATGAAGCGCCGGCGTGGATGACCACCCAGGCCAAAGAGAGAATTGACCTGGCACGAAACACCGCAACGGCCAGGGAACTTCCCAAGGTGGATAACCTGGGCCTGGATGTCGAGCCCACAGAAGAAGAAATCCAAAAGGAACTCGCCGAACCGAAGGACGAAGAGAAGCCGCTTCAGAATAAGTCGGATGCAAGAATCCTCAATCCTCCCGATGAACTTCGCCCTTATCTGGATTACGAGTTCATTTCGGCCCTGGAAGGCACGGCCGGCCAACCCATCATCGTCCGGCAGGTTCCCGGTGAGAGGGCGGTATTGAATGGGGGACTGATGGTTCGGGGCAAGCACACCTGGTTCTGGGGCTTCGAGATTACCGAGCCGGACGGCCGCGCCAATTCCGGGCGCGCCAAACCATCCGTCACCTCGATGGCTCCCGGAGTACGTTTTATCAACCTCCATGTGCATCGTGGCGCGCAGGGCTTCGCTTTCTGGAGCTCCAGCCCTGACAGCGAGATCTACGGTTGCATCATCCATGATTTTGGCTGGAGCCAGGGCGGCGGGCGAGGACACGGCCATGGCTTCTACACCCAGAATGACCACGGCATGAAACGCATCATCGATAACATCGTTTTTCACGGGTATGGCTGGAACTTCCACGCCTACACCCAGGGCGGGGAAGTTTTCAACTACTACATCGAAGGAAACGTTTCTTTCTCAGCCGGAATGAAGAAGAAAGGTCAGGTGACCGACAACTGGCTCATCCAGACCTGGAGACCGGCCCACCGGATGTACTTCTTCAACAACATCAGCTATCACCCCTTGAGTTTCGTCCGGGGCGTGCGTTTCCATAGCTGGGGTTACGACACCGAGCTGGTGCTGCGGGGTAACCGGTTCTTCGGAAGTTCGCAGGCCATGGCGATCGGCAGATGGCAGTCCGTCGAGTGCCTGGAAAATATCTTCTGGGGCCGCCATGCCCTGGTGAACGCCAAACCGCGAGACCCTTCCGAGCACAGGGACGCCTATCTCTGGGATCGGAACACCTATTTCCTGCCGGCGAAGGGCAAGCCTTTCAATTTCAGTGGGGCCGCATGCGATTTCGAGGATTGGAAGAGACTCTCAGGCTATGACTCAAAGGGAAAAGCCAACGCCGGAAAGGGTGGCCGCCCGACAGGTACCGAGATTATTGTCCGCCCTAACTTTTATGATCCGGGCCGGGCCCACGTTTCCGTCCTCAACTGGGATGGCAATTCCGAGGCCCAGGTCGAGTTGTCTTCTTTCCTGAAAAAGGGCCAGCAGTTCGCCGTCTATCACGTCCTGGATTTGGAGGCTCACGGGCTGGCGAAGCCGGTCTTTGAATCCTCGTTTGACGGCATGCCGGTTTCTCTTCCACTCAAACGCCACCCCATTGCCCCGGACCTGGATGTGTTTCTTGTGATGCCGGGTAATCCGCCCGTCGGCCAGAAGTAGTGATTCGGTTTATCGGCCCCACTTCTCCGAATCAAAACTGACGTTCCTGACAGGTTTCCCTTCGTCATCTTTAATGAGAATCCGGAAGGGCCATTTCGGTTTTGATTGAGTCCAGTGGCCTTTGAAATGCCAGTTGTTTAACCAGCAGACGCGAATCAGGAGCAAGTTCCATCCTTTTTCCAGTTCATTGGGTTTCGGCGCTTTGCTTTCGGTCTCTTTGAGCAGCAGGTCTTCGTCGTCTTGGGTTTCATCCGCTTCAAGATCCGTAATCTGACCCGCGGTATCAGGAGGCAGAACGATTTCTTCACCAATCACTTGCCGGCCATTCAACCAGCCTTTGATTTCTTTGGGGCCGGAAAGGATTGCGGGATCGCCGGTGACGGAAAACTTCACGTTCCTGGCACGGTCGCTTCGGACATACGTCGCGCCGTAAAAGAACAGTACGCTCCCCGAACTGATACCCGGCGCAGGCCGGCAGAGGTCGACCGGTGCGCCTTCGTCACATTGATACGAACGCCAGGTAAGCTTGCCGGACCGGTAGGTCTTGTTGAAGAGGATTTCCTGCTCGGGGATGGGCCGCTTCCTGCTGGTCACGTCGTACGAGAAAGGCCCCATGATTCGCCAGCGCATTCTTCTCGCGGCCACCGCATCCATGCTTTTTTCATAGAGAGTCTTTGTGCCTGCCTGAATCCGGAGCCGAGCCTGCAATTCACCGAGGCTGGCCTTCTTGTCTGGCAGCTTGCAGGAAAAAGACAGCTCTGTGGTTTCTCTCGCCTTCAGTTCGAGCTTCCGGGTTGCGCCGGCCGGCGCGAGCCATCCCTCTGGGAGTTCAAAAAATGCGCTCAACTCTTGAGTCCTATCCGTGTTGTTCGTAACCGCGCAGCTAATGGACGCGGGCTCGAGGTTGGTCACGTCCAACTGATGGAACCGCTCCGCAACAGTGAGAAGCCCCTCTGCTCGAATGAAGGATTTCCTGCGAACGATTTCTTGCTCATCTGCGATTTGGCAGACCCATTCAGCCAGCAGCGGGACTCTCTCATCCGTCCGGGTCTGTGCTGAAAGACTGATCCGGAATTCCGTCTGGACAGTCTGACCTGATGGGAGCTGTGTCTCCGACTGTTTAGACAAGGGCTGAATCCGGACCCGGTTGTCACTGGAAGCAACTTTTACTCCGGTGAGTCGGACCATTTCTTTTCCACGATTTCTCAAAGACGCTCGTGCCAGACTGGAGAATCCGGGCACGATGGGATGCTCGATCTTCAGGCTTGCTTCAAGAATTCTGGTCGCCGTTCTGCTCTCGCCATCCTTCACGGGCATCGTCGCGCACTTGACAGCAACAACACCTTTCGGCGCCTCGCTCGACATGGGCGCTTTGCAGATAGAGAGGTAGGGCAACGAGGCAAGGTAGAGATATTTCCCGTGCACCTTGCATTGAGTGGCGTACGAATAAGAGCCGGGATTGAAGCCCTCCAAAAACCTCGGACGTTTCAGATCGGAGATGTCCGTGACGCTCAGCTTGTTGCCCCCGAAGTAAGAGGTCGAGTAGATGAAGTCTCCGATGACCGCTCCGCCGCGCCCCGCTTTGGATGAAGCGTAGAGCGCCGGGCGATACGGATCGGAGACATCAATGATCTGAAGACCGGGCGCCGCGCTGACAAACGCGTAGCGGCCTTTCACCTCCACATCGCTGGCCCCGCCGCCATTTCTGAAAACGGAGACTCGCTTTGGATGTTTGCGGTCGGAGATATCGAAGATGACCAGTCCTTCATGATGATCGGCCACGTAAAGATGATCGCCACGGACATCCAAACGGAATGAGCGCTTCGTGCGAAAACGGCCAAGCCGCACTGGACGCCGCAGATTTGAGACATCGAAGATATCGCCGTAGCCGCCGTTCCCCATGCAATAGGCGTAATCGCCAACGACCTTCACCGCGAGCGCGTTGTAGATGTCACCGGCGTAGCTGAGCTCGATGGGATCTTTCGGATCTTTGCTGTCGACGATCATCAACCCGGCCAGGTTGGCGCAGAAAGCGATATCCCCTCTGGCGAACACGCCCCATCCACCGCCGATACCAAAGTTACCAACGATGCGGGCCTTCTCGGGCACTCGATTGTCCATGATGGTGAGGCCGCCCATGTTTTCGCCGATGAAGATCCGGCTGTCCGAAACGTCGAGGCAGAACGCTTCGCCCGCGGTGTGAAGACCTCCGACGATTTCAGGCTGCGCCTTGTTGGATACGTCGATGGCCACCAGGCCGAAAAAGTAATCCAGCACAAAGACCGTTTCCCCTCGCACCAGCAGCGAGTGCCACCGGGAGCGAGTCTCCATGTAGCGGCGGTCGAAAGTGTTCAGCCTTCCGATCAACCTGGGCGGCTGTCTGAAATCGTCGAATTCAAAAATGGAAAGACCGCCCTGCTTGCCATCCGGCCGGCCGGAAGCCACGTATAGAAAGTTGTCCTTAATCTTCCACGCGCCTCCTATCATTGAGTGCGTTGCCATGAGCTTCGGATCGGATGCATCGGAGAGATCGTAAACGGCGATGCCGCCATCAGGCCTGCGACCGATGCCGTGCCATCTGCCTCCCTGTTCAATTGCCATTTCGATCACCTGGCCGGCCTTCATCTCCCGAACGAGTTTCGGCTCATTCCAACCACCACTGATATCGTAGATGCGGGTCACCTGGTAGAAGCCTTCCTTCGAGCTTGCCGCGGAGCGCTCCTTCGCCAACTTTTTGAGTTTCTTGTCATCCGCTCTCTTTCGTTCGCCGATCGCATCTATTGAGAAGTCCGGGTCAGTCTCTTCCTCCACATCGCCGGATGGGAGCTCTGGCGGCTTCTCTTTCTTCTTTTCCTCTTCCGGCTCGAGCGGCACGCTGACCCAGACGTAGGCAACCTTTTCGTGGGGGACCACCCAATAGGTCCGTTCTTCTTTGTACTTTCGCGGCCAGATGGTGAGTTCCCTTGGGTTGGCCGGATCGCTGATATCCAACTGGTGCAGGAGTTTCATGTCGCCCGTACGGTAGTAGAGCACCTTCCGCTCAGCATCGACGGACATGT
The DNA here is from genome assembly GCA_030740295.1 of Planctomycetota bacterium. The sequence continues at coordinate 235 of JASLXP010000221.1, read as the reverse complement.
ATTTTGCACCGCAACGAAGATGCTTCAGCACTTTTGGCTTCTTCGGGTCGCGGACGTCATAAATGTTGACGTATCCGGCATCAGACGAGAACGCGAGATCGCCGGCCGCCTTCACATCAAGAATCCAGGGCCCCCTCCGCGGCGCCTGGGCGACCACCCGCAAGTCGGCCGGATCGGCCGCATCGATCACAAGCAACCCGGAAGCACTCTCACCCGTTCCCAGAAAGAGATAATC
>JASLXP010000220.1 GCA_030740295.1 Planctomycetota bacterium | reverse complement strand
AAGGCGAGTCAGACGAAGACGCAGGCAAAGAGAAGGAATAATTGGGCCCGCGGTCTGGGCCACGGCCCCATTCAGTCAGGGTTCTTCCTCTTCCTTTACCTTCTCTAGCGCCTTCTTTGCATGCTCGGCGAAGGCCTCGTCCTTTCCCTTTGCGTGCTGGCGCAGAATGAATCTTCCTGTGCGGCCAGTCTTAGCCAGCGCATCAAACAGGTGCGGCATCCACAAAGCCTTCACGTTTTCTTCCTGATTAATGGCGGCAGTGATGTGCATCACCGACCCGCGCCCGGAGAGAGCAAGGGCATCGGTTACATGGGCGCGCAGATCTTCCGTCTGGACTTTTCGAAGGATGTCTATCAGATCGGTGATCGCGCTGTCGCCCAGGCCGGTCAGGACATCTATCGCCGGCTTCACCAGCTCCGGCTTCCCGGCCTGCGCTGCGGCCTTGACCATCTCCAGGACTTCTGCCGCGGCGTTCCGGCGCAGGCTGTCTTTGTCCTGCAGCATGGCGCTGAGAAGGAGGCCGCCCCGGCGGCCCCGCTCGAACAGTTCTTTAATCGATGCTTCACGCTGTGCCTTGTCATTCGACAACAGCGCTACCAACAGCGGATCGTTCGGGTCAACCGTTTGGAACCGATTATTGGAATAAACAACGATGTAACCAAGCCCCTCGAGGGCACGCTTTGCCGGCACTTGATCTCCGATCTCCGTCTGAGTGAATATCTTCATAAGCGGTGCCGCAGCTCGCATGTCCCCAAGGAGCCCTAAAGCCTCGATCAGGTATCGGCGGACCCGTGCGTCTTTGTCGTTCAGGTGTGCGATGGCGGGCTCGACGATCCGTTTATCCTGGATGCCAAGGAGCTGTTCCGCAGCGAAGGCTCGCACCCAATCATGCTCGTGCTCCAGCAACTGGATAAGAGTAGCGGTCCTGTCTTTCGAAATGGTCGCCTGAATTCGCTTGGCGCTGAGGAGGGCATGATTGCGGATGGCTTCGATACGATTCTCGAGACGGCGCGTTGCCTCGGTGTCTTTTGTCCAGCTCTCATTGGCGAAGATCTCCTGCAGCCAGATCTGCGCATCCTGCTCTGCAACCTCGCCCATCGACCTCATCATGTAGAGCCGCCCAAGCCATGCTTTGCGCTCTCGAAACGTTTGCTGCACCTCCTTCAAACCATCCTTCCCTTTCACGGTCACCATCGCGGCTGCAGCCTCTCCCAACAGTTGGCTGGAGCTGGAAAACAGCGGGTCATCATCTTTTGCATTCAGCACCCTTCTCAGCAGCGGGATGACGGTTGGGCTCTTCAGTTTCGAGAGGCCGCGAAGCGCATGCACCCTTGTTGAGGGAGAGCTGATCTCATCCTCAACAATCCTGGTTAGAGCCGGGATGGCGGCCGCACCCAGCTCGATCAGAGGCTCCAACACCCACAGCGTCCGGTCGATCTTTCCGGCCAGGGCTTCGGCCTGTTGCTCCGGTTTCAGCCCTTTTGTGAGAGTTCGGCAGAATGCCTCTCGGATTCGCTTCTGCTCGTCCCGTTCCCTCTCGGTCAAGACGAGCTCATTTGAAAAGTGCCCAACGACCGCTAGCGCGTACTCCTGGAATGCCTCGTTCGCCGCATCCGTTTGGAAAACGCTGAGGGCCAGAAGCGCGTTATAGGCCGCATACTTGTTATCACCAGTAAGCGGAGCGGCGAGTATCTCGACAACGCCCGGAACGGCGCCTTTATCCTCAGCCGTAATCAGCAGCCTCGCCGCGGCACGCCCCACGTGATAGCTGTTCGATGAAATGTGATCGATGAGGTCGCCAGTGGCGGTTTTCTCATTCATCGAATCGAGGGCGATCTGTTCCTCCGGGGTCGGAGGCGCCATCCGGGAATGGGCATCCAAAAACTCACCTGGAATCAGCAGGCAAGCGATGAGAATGAGATTACGCATGTGGATGTGCCGGAATTCAGGTGTCGCTCGGAGGATGAGACTGATCGGCCTGTCGAGCCATTCGAATGTACAGATGAAAATGTCTGGCAGATTATCCGCCACTACTCCATCTGCTCCTGCAGTTCCCTCGAAAAGTCATAAAACTCCTGGAGGCCCAGTTCCTTCACGAAACACATGCCGTGGCAGGCGCGGAGACGTGGTATGGGATGTTCATTAAAGAACTTCGCGCCGAGGCAGGTCTTGACCATTTGGAACTGCTCGGCCTGGATCCGCTGGGCCAGGTGGGAGAATGGGCCGTCGTATTCGCTGCTCGGGAATGACGCCGCCCGCTGCGAGCCGAAACAGTTATTGAAGCTATCGTCCATGATGGCCATGGAATTCAGTGAGACCGGATCATAGATATCGATCTCCGACGGATGGTATCGATACCAGACGTTGCGGTAGCCCCAGACTTTGATATCGCTGCGGCCGGATTTCTTTTCATGAAGCTTGAGCGCCTCGCAAATTGCCTGGAGCACCTTGTAGTGGGTGTCCGGCCCGCTGCCCTCCGGATCGAATGCGACGGATACGAAATCTGGATCTGTTTCCTCCAGTAAATTGAAGATTGGGACCACGTCCCGATCAACTTCCGGCTCTTCACCGAATAGGCCCCCCATGTAAAAGCCAAGGCGCAGGTGGCGCACATCAGGCAGATGGATGCCGAAGTAGCCCCAGATGAGCTCGGCCTCATATTCGCGAATCATCCCTTTGAGACGCTGATATTCCGGTTCGTCTATCTGGCCCGGATAGCAGCCTTCGAAGTAATCTCGAATCGTCTGAAATTGGCTTTCGGGTTTGTTCGCAGCGTCCTTGAATAGTGTCAGGATGATCCGCAGAAAGCGCCGGGCCGCGCCTTCGTTTCTGATGTCGTCGCTTCGTGCCGCGATACCGTCGAGGAATTGAAAGACATCGCGGTCGTATGCGGAACGATTGCCAGGCTCAAAGTAGCCCTGTGACCACATCGTTTGAAAAGCGGCCGTGGGAAATTGTCTTTCGAGATTCGTGAGCTGTTCGAGAACGAAGTCATTTGTCACCGCGTTAAAGCCGCTCGTCAGGTAAAGGGAGTGATGTGTATTCGAGGCCGGACGGACCTGGTGAATCAGCCAGGGCAGGTACGCAAGCATGATGTCATCGTGGTGCGGTGCAGTGTGAAGAATTCTCGCGTTCTCGATGGATACGGTTCCGCGCTCGATGCTCGAGCGAAGATGCTGATCGACTCCTTCGAGGATGGACGATGTCTCTTTTCCGGTCTTGTCGAGCACGGCACGTGAAAAGCGATCTGCATCGAGTTCGTCTTGTTGAAGCTCGATGACCGGCTTCTGCAATGACAAGCTCAGTTCGATGATCGCCCGGTTTATCTGTTCGTTGGAGAGAGTGTCACTGTTGGCAAAATCTTCGAAGTTCCGTTCGGTCAGTCGGACAGCCGCGCCGCGTGTCAGATAGAAACGTGCACCGGGAAGTTTGTGGAGCGCGGTAGCGGGAAACTCGTTCGAAGGCTTTTCCTGAACGGCGTTTGCGACTACCTTCGCCTTGGCATCGCCCGCGGCGATGATGATGGCCGTAGCGTCTGGATTGTAAGTGATCGTTGCCAGGCCAATCGTGATGATGAGCCGGCTTCGTGAAATTTCGATGCCTCCAAGATCGGAAGCGGCCGCGGCCTGTGTCTCGTAGTTGGTCGGCATCAGGCGTGTTGTCGAAAAATGATCCGAGCCGCGGATGTTAAATGCGATGTGACCATCCGGACCGATGCCGCCGAGGAAGAATCCGATGCCGCCCATCTCACGCACCTTCTCCTCGTACTCGGTACAGAATTGGTCAATCTTCTGGATAACTTCCTGCTGCTCTTCTTCCTTGTGGCTCTCCGCCTGCCGCTCACGAAGTGAGAGGTCAACAGAGCCGTCCAGAAAAACATCGCCTGCGTTTCTGCCATCCGCGGCCCCGAGTTCCCAGCAATCCATCAACAGCGCCTTCGACCGCTCCAACCCAAAATTGTCGATGTAATACTTGTTGACGTAATCGAAGAAGGAATTGTGCTGCGTCGGTCTAATGGGATAGAAGTCATCAATCTGCACGAAACGCAGGCTGGCCATGTCCGGCTTTGTAGTGGCGCTCACGCCATTCTCTTCAAGCTCAGCCGCGGATTGCGGTTCGTCCCAGCTATTCAGGTAATGCTTGACCCAATGGATGAAATGTTCGGGCGTCTTCCCGGTCGGCAGTGAAATCACACCACCAGGATTGGCCTGCACCCACTCGATAAATCGCAGCGCGGCAAGCTTGCCGAGGGCAGGAAAATTCTCGACCTCGATTATCGGGAGCTTCTCGACCGGGGCATACTGAAACCGGCGTCCAGACTTTTCGAGGGCGAGCTGTTCAACTTTTGACATGGGGCGTGGAAGCCTAATACGTAAACGTAATGAGTAATGAGTAAGTGAGGGCTTGAACTTTCGGTTTAGTTTGGTGGCCGGTTTGGGTGATCTGCTCTCAGTTCTTTAACCCGCAGAGGACTGACAGACGAGACTTACTTATTACTCATTACGTATTTCGCATTACATTACTCATTACTCATTACGTTTTACTCCTCCCGTTCCTTGTCCATCTGGGCAAACATCTTCTTAATATCCTTTGCTCCGCCGATGGTCACCCAGACGGCCATGCCTGCGAAGAGAACGACTCCAACGATAAAGACAGCTTTCCATAGGAAAATCCAGAAACTCATGCGTCACCTCCTTCCTCATCGGTGTTTGCAGTCTCTGCAGCGGAATCCTCGCCGGTTGGTTCTTGCCGCGAAGTGTCACCACCACTTTCGGATGGTGGAGAGCGGTCCGGCACGGCCAGTGAGCCGGCGAAAAAAACGATTATCGTGAATGCAACGGTTAGAAGCCCAACCCGCGTGCCCGGGATCCCTATGTAATAGGAGAATTCGTCCCCTTCCTTCGGCGTGAATTTAGACCCCCAAGGCTTCACTCCAATCCTGCTTTTGGAGTTGCTGACGACTTTGACTTCCTGCCATTCTCCGTTGCTGATGATGTGAAGCTTGCCTCCGACCAGACTGTCGGGCGTAAAGTTGGCGTCCTTTACTGTGATGTGTGCTTTTCCGATTTCGGTCACGGGCATCGAGCCCACGCTGCCTGGGAGAATGTCGCGTAAGCTCCTCTGAACAGGCGTCAACCCCAGCACTGCCGAACAGCCTGCAATCAGGGCCAGCATGGCGCCGGTCGAGCTCGCGCCTTTCCAATAGAGGCCACCCACGAGAAGTGCGACTGCTCCTGTGAAATAAATTGCACCGGTGACGGCCATGTAATCCCAGATGTCTTCACTGCCCTCGTAGACCAGGCCCCAATAGAGAATGTAGAGGCCGATGACGACAATAATCATGCGAGTCATCGTGATGCGCCCCTTCGCCGTTATCTTGTCGCCCATCAGTGGGGCCACGATGTCCTGGGTGATGACCGAGCTCCAGCAGAGGAGGTAGCTATCATGCGTGGACATGAATGCGGCAATCATCGCTGCAGAAATAATTCCGATCAGACCCACAGGCAGGATGCGGCCAAGGAAGACCGGCATGGCGTAAAGATTGTTCATGTTTTCGCCGTCACCGAGGAAAAGCTCGTCCAGGTCGGGGGCCTGCGTTTTGAAATAAACGAGCGCGCAGATGCCCCAGAAATAGGGAATGAGAAACCGGATCAGGAACGAGAGCGACGACCACATGTATTGCTTCTTCACCGTTTCGGGGCTGTCGGCCGCGAGAGCTCGAGCAACGGCTGTGGGCCAGATGGCACAACTCACCATGCCAATCAGAGCCATCCAGACCATGTATTCCACGCCGAAGCCCGCGCCCTCGACGGTCGGGTCGAATCCGGGCTGCCCCATGACCTTTTCAACGGTTTCGAAAATGTTGCTCCATCCAAGTTTTGAAATCGCAATGATACAGGTGATCAGCAGGCCGAAGCTCAGCACAACGAATTGAATGTAATCGGTCAAGACGACCGAGAGCATCCCGCCCAGGACGGTATAGATCAGGACGAGGGTAAGGAGAGTGATCATGACGGCAGGGAGCGCCGACCCGTCTTGTGGCATCCCTGTGATACCGACGATAAACATCGAGCCGACCTTGAGGAACAGGCCCATATTGAGGATGCCGCCAAAGGCCAGCATGATTCCGCCAACGATGCGTGTATTTCGCCCGAAGCGCTTTTCATAGAATTCGGGAATAGTGAGCACCTCCATCGCGCGCAGGCGGTAAACGACAAACCCGGTGAAGCCGATGACGAAGGTGACGATGCCGGCTACAGTCGCGATATGAAACGCGGCAAAACCGCCTGTAAAGCCCTTCTGCGCGCTGTACATGACCGTAATGAGCCCGAGCTCCGTGCCGGTCATGGTGGCGATGCCGAGGCATGTGCCGAGAGAACGGCCGGCTGTCACGTAGGTCGACATGCTGGTGGCGTACTTCTTCACCTTCAGCCCGATAAAGACGGAGATGAGAAGATAGGCGCCGACGATGACCCAGTCGTATGCGCTGAAGTTTGTCTGGCTGAGTGCTGCTTCTACTGCTGCCTTTGCTGTTTCTGATTCCATTGGGCCTGATGTGTGGGTAAGAGGGCAGGCGAATCTAACGGAAGCGAATCGAGAGAATCGGTTCTATTTGCAGCAGACTGCCTTTGCAATTAAGGCTTTGGGCATCGGGAAGGGAGGATGGATACATCCTGTGGCTACGAGTCTGGATCGAAGATCATCTTCAACATAATCTTCTTCACATCGATCATTGGCACGCGATCTGACATCTCGTCCATCGACCGGCTGGCGATGAACACCGGCGCGGAATTCTCATCTTTCGGTTTCAATCCGTGCGAACCTCTGACCAGGGAAGCATCGAGGGGGATGACGTTCATGGTGTAGCGGAATCCGAGCGCCTTCTTTGCCAGCAACCAGCCGAGCTTCAGCCCTGGAAAAGGTATCCTTGGATCGACAAACATTTCGCAGGGGTCGTACCCCGGTTTGTCGTGGATGGCGACCGTGCGTGCGAAATCGGGAGCCGCGTCATCGTCTTGCCAGTAGTAGTAGGTGAACCACGCGTTGGGCTTCGCGACCGCCACGAATTCGCCTGAGTTCTGATGTGCCAGCCCGACTTCTGAAAGTGCTTCTCCCTCCAGCACTGAGTCGATGCCTTCGACGCTTTCAAGATGATCTCTGACCGCGGGCTGAATCCGCTCATCCTGAACGTAGACGTGGGCCACTTGATGATCGACGACTGCAAAGGCTTGCGAGGTCCCGTAATCGATGAGCTCCCCTGCCGCGTTACGAACGACCTTCAGCCAGCCCTGTTCGCGCAGCGAGCGGTTCAGATGAATGGGAGTATCCACCTGGTTCATGTGGTAGCCGCTCAGAACGAGAATCTCTGCGCCAGCAGACCGAAAGTGATCGATGAGCGAGGTCATCAACTCATCGAGGTTTTTCACTTCCTCGGCGATCGATTCGTGATTGGGCCCGTGTGTCTGCTGCCGGTAATCGAGATGCGGCAAGTAGATGAGACTGAGCGTCGGCTGATCCTTATCGAAAAGATAGCGAGAGGTTTCGGAGATCCATCTGCTTGATGTGATATCGACGCCAGGCCCCCAGAACTTGAAAAGAGGGAAAGTGCCGAAGCGGGACTGGACTTCCTCAGCAAGGCCCGACCGGTTCATGTAAATGTCCGGCCCTTTTCGCCCGTCCGCATGATAAATGGGCCGCACGTTACCGGACACGTCTGCGGTTGACGCCATCCCCGGCCACCAGAAGTATTTGAGACATCTGAATTCTGAGTTCCGCTTCTTCCCCGCTTCCCAGACTCGCTCGCCCTGCACCAGCCGTTCGCTCTGCTGCCACATGCGTACTTCGTTTTGCGCACGGACGAACCATCCATTGCCAACTACGCCGTGCTGCGAGGGCAGCGCCCCGGTCATCAATGTGGAATGAACGGGCATCGTCACCGCGGGCAGAATCGGATTTAGTGCTCCAAGATGGCCATCCCTGCCCAAGCCTGCCAGGCCGGGAGCGTGGGCCTGAACCATGGCACGCGTCAGGCCCGGGGCTTCCATGACTACGAGTGGTTTCATGAATTAACACCCAAGAAAGAACCACGGATGAAGAGGGCCACGGATGACACCGAGCTCAAAGCGTCTTCGGCATCAACCATTCTTTGGCCAATGCTTATCCGAGGCCACCGAGTTGGAAGGGTCCTCGGCATTAACCATCAACCATTAACCATCAACCATTAACCATTAACCATCAACCATTCTCTCCCCTTTAATCCAGAAACTTGTATCCGATGCCGTGCACGGTGATGATGTGCTTGGGGTCTTTCGGATCGTCTTCTAGTTTTTGGCGCAGCTTGACGATGTGGTTGTCAATTGTGCGGGTTGTTGGGAAGAGCTCGAAACCCCAGATCTCGTCAAGCATCCGGTTGCGTGAGATGGGCTCTTCCTTGTTGCCGATCAACACTTTCAGGATTTCGACTTCATAGTGGGTGAGCTCGATGGTCTGCTTGCCTTTGTAGGCCATGCACTTTCTGAAATCGACTTTCACGTCGCCGAATTCGTAGCTCTGGATTTTTGGCGTGCTGGGGTGCGTGCCCCGGCGTTGGCGACGCAGAACGGCTTCGAGCCGGGCCAGGAGCTCACGGATGCTGAACGGTTTTGTAATGTAGTCATCCGCGCCGAGCTTGAGGCCGACCACTTTGTCGATTTCCTGGTTCTTGGCAGTGAGCATGATGATCGGCACGTCTTCATCCATGGTTCGGATCTGCCGGCACACTTCAAAGCCATCCATCTGCGGCAGCATTACATCCAGGATGATCAGGTCGAATGAGTTTTCCTGCGCGAACTTCAACCCGTCGACGCCGTTGGTGGCAGTGGTGACTTCATAGTTTTCGTATTCGAGATTGTCTTTGAGACCCATCAGCATGCTGGCGTCATCTTCAACAACGAGAACTCTGGTGGCCATGTTTTTAGTTCCTTTTCAGTATGGGGTGACTTGTGTGAGGAATACCAATTCTAGCCTCTCTGTGCATCACTCATTTCCGGTGACAGATCCTGCCCGTTGGCCTTCGATTCAACGGCATCCGGATTATTGGATGCGCCATCGTTGTCGGGGACCTCTGATGACATCTGAAACTTTGAATCCGGTTCCTTTTCAAAGACCGGCAGAACGAGGGTGAACGTGCTGCCTTCACCGAGAGCGCTCTTCAGCTCGATCCGCCCCGCGTGTGATTCAAGGGTGTGCGTGGTGATTGCCAGGCCGAGGCCACTGCCGCGGACCGAGCGGACATAGTCGTCTTCGACGCGGAAGAACTTGTCAAAGATCTGCTGCTGATCTTGTTCAGAGATTCCCAGCCCTTTGTCCCGGACAGCGATGCGGATCTCTTCACCGTCCGTCGTTACCGAGACATGGATCTCTTTTTCGTCCTTCGAGTATTTGCGGGCGTTGGTAAAGAGATTGATGAGCGCCTGCTCGACTGAATCACGATCCACTTTTGCCGTGAGATCGACTTCCTCTTCAATGTCGAGATCGCAAGTGAAGCCCTGGCTCTCGAGGTTTTCTCGATAGGATTCGAACGTGGTCTGAACGACCTCACCGACGTTCTGAATCTGAAAGTCATACTCTTTGCTGCCGGATTCGATGCGTGAGAAGTCGAGGACGTTATCGATCAGCTTGGTAAGGCGTTCACTCTCGCGAGTGATGATCTGGTAATACTCCATTGCCTTCTCTTCATTCTTCACGCGGCCAAGGGACAGCGTTTCACCAAACATGCGAATGAGGGTCAGCGGCGTCTTCAGCTCGTGCGAGACATTCGAAACGAAATCAGATTTGAGACGTGAGAGCTCGAGCTCCCGATTGATGTAATGCAGGGTGAGATACAGTCCGCCGATCATCACCGTGATGGAAAGTGCCAGTACGCCTGTCATCAACAGATTCTGATTCCGTGAGACGACAAGCAGCTCTTCATTTTCCTGGTCGAGTACGCCCAGCCGCCAGAAATCGAATATCCGGGGGAACTCCTGGGTCAGCGCGAACTTCACATCGCCTCCCTTCGACATCTGCACCGGCAGCACCGGCTCACTCTCTCTGTTCACGAAAGTGATCACCGTCCCTTTGCCGACTTTGATGTCGATGACCTCGGGCAGAAGGACGCGACTTTTCACGTAATCGAGATCGATCTTGAATCCGAATATGTTGCCTTTGCCGACATCGCCCCCCGCCTGCGTAAAGGCCACCAGAAACGGTTTCGAATCGAGCATCTTGAACATGTGAGTGAACTTGCCCCCAGAAGTGGTACGGTCGGCGAGCTCAAATTTGATGCGCTGCGCCAGCCATCGATCCATTTCCAGGCGGAACTCCCGCCAGCCTTCGCGCCTGGTTTCCAGTTGCTTCAGTTCCTTTAACTGATCGCTGAGGGCCACGCCGATCGATTCATCCTGGGCCAGTTCGTTGAGCCGCTCCCGTGCACTGGCCAGGAAAAACTCGGGAGTGTCGGAGCCCTCGGGAGAGGAAGGCTCATTGGCCAGTTGACGGTAAAGGGCCAGATAGGTCTCCGCTGCGGTCTCCTTGCTTCCCAGCTCCTCCTGAATTCCCCCAATCTGGTATTGCGCAACAAGGCGATGAGAGACGGGGACATCCTGTGGTTCGATTTCAGTGGCCACTCGGTTGTAGGCTTCCACCGCCTCATCGAAAACCCCGAGTTTCTTCAGGCATGCGCCCAGCGAAATCAGAGCTTCGGCACGAAACAGAGCCGTGTAAGGTCCGTCTGCGCATGTGCGGTATTTCTTTGCCGCGGCCGCCAGATCGCCACTGACAAACTCCAGTTGATTGCCCGCCTTCAAAAGCGTCTCAGCGCCCTGGCCTCCCGGGCCCGAACGCCACTTGATCGGGTCGGGGAAGACCGTCTCCCGAGTAGGCGGGTAGATCACCTCGAACGACGGGCTTAGCACAAAAAACTGATCGGCCAGCGTCGTCCTCCTCGCCAGTTCTTCAATCTGTACTGACCACTTGCCGAGCGGCCGGTCTTCGAGCCATTTCAGCACCTGGTTTTCCTGTTCATCCACCTTGTCCAGTACGCGTCCCATCACCGTATCCGCGGTTGTCTGATAGAAACGCCCGACCAGGGCCTCGGTGCCCTCGCGCTGCTCACTCGTCAGTTTGAAACCAAACGCGGCCAGAATGATTCCCGGGATGGCGATGGCCACCACCGCAAGGAACAGAATTCTGAACCGGGTAGAAACAAAGAAACGTTCACTCATGGAATGAACCCAATGGGTCTTCGAGAATCGCTCAAATCAGGTGAGATTAAGACTGGGATCGGCCTCCGATGCTATCCCCCGACAGAACCCGTTCAACGACCCTTACAGGCAAATACACCGCCTGGACATCTCTGGTCTTTGACCGCGTTTGAGTCGTGACTATAATCCCTCGACTCTGTAAAAGGTATTGTGGCCACGGGCTGCCAGCCCGTGAGCCAGTTGAGATTATTATGAGCTTACAGGCTGTCAGCCTGTGGCTACGAGCGCGGATGCGTATACATCCCCACGTCCATGGGAGCAGGTATGTCCAACATCATCACCGGCAATGTCGAATATCAATTGGATCACAAGATCGCCGAGGGCGGCATGGGTGCGGTCTGGGAAAGCACTCAGTATGGCGTTGAAGGCTTCACCAAGCATGTCGCCATCAAGACCATCATTCACGACCTTGCAACGAATCGTGAATTCGTGGACATGTTTATCGGCGAGGCCAAGCTCGTGGCCAACCTGGTGCATGAGAACATCATCCAGGTTTATCAGCTCGGACAGAGCGGCAATAACCTCTACATCGTAATGGAACTCATCGACGGCGTGGACCTTTACGAATTCATGATGCGGCACGAAGAGCAGGAGAAATCGCTACCCGTCGACCTCTGCGCATTCATTATCAGCCGAATCTGCCGCGGGCTCGATTACGCACATTCAAAGACGGACAGAGAGGGCAACCTTCTCGGTGTTGTCCACCGCGACATCAGCCCGAGAAACATCATGATCACCCGCCTTGGTGTAGTGAAGGTCGGCGATTTTGGAATCGCCAAGGCAGCGCATGTCCTTGCCAGCCGTGAAGGCGAGATTCTCATGGGCAAGGCGCAATACATGTCGCCGGAGCAGTCGGAATATAAAGAGACAGACCGGCGTTCGGATATCTTTTCGATGGGAATCGTCTTCTATCAGCTCCTGACCGGCAAATCTGTTTTTGAAGATGACAATACAATGATCACACTTCGAAATGTTGGCCGCGCCAAGGTTCCGCCCATCCGGCAATTCAATCCGGAAGTGCCACCGGAGCTGGAGAAAATCCTTCAGAAAGCATTGCAGCGGAAACCGGACAAGCGTTACCAGAATGCCGGTGAAATGGGCTACGAGCTGGAATACTTCATGTATCATGACAAATTCGGCCCAACGAACGTGACCCTGGAAAAATATCTGGCTGAACTCTTCCCCGAACGAGATTTCCACAAGCATCAGGTCGACATTGATACATCGCCCACGCTGGCCGTGGAGATGGGAACAGAGGGCGTCCTGCTGGTGGAGGAGGATCCATTCGGCAAACCCAATCCGGACGATACCGACACGGCTACGGATGTCTGAACAGACGGCAACTGATGTCCACAAAACCACCACAAGATGTCCGAATGACCGGTTTCGTCTCCCGCAAATCATTCCGGGAGGTCCGAGACTTTATCCAGCAGTCTGTCACGCATGGGCCGGCGGAGTCTGTCCCGGTTCGCCGCGCCAATAATCGTGTACTGGCTGAGGATGTCGTCTCACCGGTCAACGTGCCCTATTTCGATCGTTCAGCGATGGATGGCTACGCGTGTCGCGCGGAGGAAACCTCGGGCGCCACTGACTACTCGCCGCTCTATTTCAAGCTCATCGGAGAAACGCTTCCCGGTCAGCCATTCGAAGGCGAGGTGGAGAAGAACGAGGTGGTGAAGATCATGACTGGCGGCGAAATTCCGACAGGAGCAAACGCGGTCATGATGGCGGAATACACTCAGGAGGATGGCGAGCGCGTCCGTTTCACTCAACAGGTCGCGCCAGGAAAGAACGTCATGCGCACCGGCGAGGACATCAGCGTTGGCGACGTAGTGCTGCAGCAGGGGCGGAGGCTCCGCCCGCAGGATCTTGGTGTGCTTGCTTCCGTTCATCAGGGACAGGTGAAGGTCGTGCAGTCGCCAACCGTCGCCATCATCCCAACAGGCAGCGAATTGGTTGAGCCGGATTCCGAGGCCGCGGGCACGCGCATCGTTGACAGTAATTCCTACCTCCTTCAGGGGCTCGTGGAACTTTACGGCGGCACTCCGATCTTCAAGGGAATCCAGCAAGACGATTACGAAACGATCAAGGCGACGATTCAGAACGCGGACGAAGACATTGTCGTCCTTTCAGGTGGCACTTCTGTAGGTGAAGAAGACTTCGCTCCGCAGGTCATCCATGAACTTGGCCAACTGGATTTGCACGGCGTTTCGATGAAGCCGGGAAGCCCCTTCGGCATGGGCAGGACCGGCGAGCAGATCGTCTGCCTTCTGCCCGGCAGCCCGGTGGCAGCATTCGTTACGGGAGATGCCTTTCTGGGTTCCATCATCCGCCGCCGGCTTGGCCAGGATGTAGGCTTCGCCTACAGAAAAGTCCGTGGCAAGCTCGATCAGAAGATCGTCTCCAGCATCGGCCGGACAGAATTCGTCCGCATTCGGATCCAACCCGATTTCACCATCAGCAAGCTCAGAGTCAGCGGCGCAGGCATCCTTACATCGACGACGCGGGCCGATGGATTTCTGATCGTTGATGAGGAATTAGAAGGATACCCGGAGGGGGCCGTGGTGGATGTTTATGCGTACGACTGAGCCTCGAAGTCCCCTCATCTCCCAATGTCTTACTTCCCCGGCGGAAATCCATCAGGCATCCAGGCTGGCAGTTCCTTGATCGAATCGCGGGCCGCCTCTGAAGTGGGCACGTTCCAGGCCTGAAAGAATGGGCCCAGGTTCTTCCCTACTGTCTTCGAAAATCTCACCATCCATTGATCGCGTTCCTCGTCATCTGTTCTGGGCAGTTCGTTCTTTTTTAGAGCGCGGTATTCCTTGAAAACTTTTTTGAAAGAGTCCCAGCCGAACGCCTGCTGAAGCTGCACGTACATCATCAGCGCGGTAAAGGGCTGTTTCTTCCAGCGGTCAAATTTGGCGCCGTCTGCGAAATATTTCGTGGTGCGGGCCTGAAGCTGGAGCGGGTTTGTACGCTGATTTCTGTCGGGGGTGATTCCGCAGACCTTTTCATACACGTAGAGCGTAAACAGATTACATGTCACCTCGACCGTGCCGTTAAAAGTCCAGGGCGCGCTCTGGTGGTTGTGACCGATCTCATGGAAGTTGCCCCACAGGCCCGCGAGCAGTTTCTTTCGATCCATGCTGTAGACCGCGTCCAGGTGCGCCATGATGGGATAACCGGAATGCATGTAACCCGCGCTGATCTGAACGTCGAGCACGAATCGTTCGGGCCGCCTTCTCTTGCGCGGTATGGTCGCCAGGTCGGCGACCGCTGCCATTACTTCATCCCACGTTTTCATGAGTGACTCGGGGTCTTCAAGGTTTCGAATCGAAGACGAAGGAACGGAATAGATGATGCTGTCACAGGCCAGCTCGGCCCAGGGCGCCGGGTGGTTGCGTATCGTCGTGTTCCAGGCTTCGAGGCTTGTCTTGCCAAGGACGAAGTAAGGGGCTTCGACAGCTCCTTTGATCTTGATTGGGGCCTTGCCCTCCATGGCCCTCGGAACATGAATGTAAACCAAGCCGCCGAATGCGGACGCGGCCTCGATCGAAGGCCTCGAAAAAGCCGCAGTGGTCGTGACCTCAGGAACCCGCCGCCACGCGGGTTTATGCCAGATCCGATCCTTGTGGCATCCAATGCGCACTTGAAGGTGAGCCTTTGTCTCTTTCTCGAAGGAGATCAGTTCTCCTGGCGCCGCGTAGAGGCCCGTACTGTGCCAATCAGGGATGGACAGGTCTATTTCGAGAGAACGTTCCACACGCCTGGCTTCCGCGGGCACCTTGCCCGGGAAGGCGCCTGCGGCCGGGTGTGCTTTCACCTCCTGAACTGGCAGGCGTTGCAGTTGCTGCAATTGCAGGGCGAGTGCCAGCCGCTGCCTTGCATGTTTAGCCAAGGTGAATGGCTTCTCTTTGGTCGGGATATCGCTCATCCCCGACTCCAACAGTTGGTTCAGTTTCGGTCGGATAATTTCATCATCCTTCGGAACGACGCGGCTGGCGGCCAATGCCGTGGCTGAAATCTGGTCCAGGTCGGCCGCTGGCGGTTTGCCGGAAAGAAGAGCATCGAGAGCAGTTGCCGCGTGCAGGTATTCTGATGGCGGGCTGTTCGTCTCGAATCCGTTCGGCGCGGTGCGCTGTGTGAAGCTATCGGAAAAGGCGAGACCAGCTTTTGCGAGAATTCTGTTGCCATCGTGATCGGTCTGAAGATTCTTTCCAGGATGCAATTGCAGCCAGCCCCATCCGGTAGTGCTCATGGCAAAGCCGCCACCCGCCTTGATGAATTCGAGGATCGCCCCCTGCTCTTTTTTGCTGAAGTCCCTTTCACCGGCGCAGAGAGCCTGATATTCGCTGAGATGGTCCACCCAGTCCCGGGGCGCTGGTTCCGCCTTCAGGTCATTCTCATTCATCCATTTCACAAGCCCCGGATTGCCGAGAACCCTGACAGGCTTGTCCGGGTTTTTGCCGTTCAGCCATCGAATAATGTTCTGCATCAATCTGCCGGTATCGGCTTTTTCGAGAGATTGGCGCATCAGATAGCCCGTATGCCCGAAGGCAGCGACGCGCCCTTTCTCCAGCTCTGAGACGGCGATCACCCCTACACGATGCCGCCCGCTCTTTGCGCTGATCACGGAAAAGGCTTTCTCACCAAACACGCAGACTGAGCCTGGTACGCCCGGCGCATCGACCACGCTTACACTTTCGAGAAATGGCCGCAGCCGTTCAGGCAGTTCTGCAAATGCAGAATCGGAAATGCAGAAAGCAAGTGTAAGGAATAGAGGTCTTATATGTGCCATGAGCCGTTGAAGTCAGAAAGAGTCTTGCTTTCGATCACGAATACCATGGCACCCACGCGGGTCGGATGACCGGTCATCGTGACTTTCTGACCGTTACCCAAACGTGGCGATAGATAACAGAATCTGGGGCTTTCGAATGGATCGAGATCGTCGCAATTTGCCGCGGATAATAGCAAAAGCCACAGGGGCAACCAGTTCAGGAAGTGACCGGCTGTTTCTGAATGTACGGGGCCGCAATGCGGTCCGCCTCCGCGGTTTCCAGGCCAAGCATTTCCCTGCGAAGACCGCTCAGTTCTTTAAGTAAGGAAGCAATCTTCTCGCTGTCTGCATTCGAGTCTTTTGCCGATTGCAGGCTTTGATTGGCTTTTTCATACTGGAGATCGAGTTCCTGAAGTTCTTCTCTGCATGATAATTCAGGCATCTGATCAGTGGTCTTCATTTCAGCCTCCGAGTAGTTCAAGTATGCGTTCAGAGTTGGCCTCTAATCTTCCAGTTAAGGCCTCCAAATCTTCAATTAAGTCCAGGTGGATTTGCTTTCCCTTTTGAGAAGGCATTTTCACTGCTGTCCCCAATTGATCAGTCAACTGGGAAAGTTGGTATAGCCAACGCCTGTGAATGTAAAACAACGTGGCAACATCTCTCCATTTTTTCTCGAGTCTTTGTATGGGAGTCATCTGATTGTCATGAAATCATATCAACTCGGCTGCTCATCACGACTGCTGATGAAGAGCCTGCCACTGAAGAAATCGAATCAGTCCAGACAGGTCACTCAGCCCGGGAAGGTCTCTTCCTGAACCAGCCAAACATTTTCTTTCCCGACCAGACCACCATGACGAGCACGACAACAAAGGCCACTATCGGGAGCACGATGGCCAGGATCGACAGAAAGAGTGAGCCGCCGGCTTCGACAGTCGAGACCACCGGGTTGCCCACCCCGCCGGTCGCAGCGGTGGATGCGGCCCTTGTGATCCCGGTTCCGGTCTGGATGACAGCAGCGGAGCCGCCGCCGGCAATCAGTGCGAGTGCCCACTTTACCGCCGGGTCGGCATCGCCGAGCATAGCTCCGGTAGCCATGGTTCCGGCGACGACCGCCATCGGTGTTGTGACTGTATCGAGCAGATTATCCACCCAGGGGATGTAGTAGGCTGCGATCTCGACACCGACTGCGATGCCAAGCGCGATGGTCGCCGGCCAGGAGCCGATCCATTCGAATCCGCCCCCGAACTGGAATGCCTCGAATCCCAGATGCGAGGCCACGCTCATGACAAAGGGCGGCACGAATACCCGAAATCCACAGGCCGCGCTCAGACCGATTCCGATGAAAGCCGGGATGATGTATTCCATAATCCATGGAGTCTGGTGATGAAGAACAGTTTCGATATTGGACTCTATACTCAATACTGCAAATTCAAAAACTTGCATGCCAATACCGCAATAAACGAGAGGTAAACGCCGCTCTTGCAGCGTCGATATGCAGATTGAGAACGAAAACCTATCGCCAGCGCAAACGGCACGGGGCCTGAAAGCCTTCCTCATCCAGGGGATTCTCCAAGGCGCGTATGCACGGGCGTTAGGCCTGAACGGCCCCGTCTTTACAGGATTCGCTCTGGCCCTCGGAGTTCTCAGGCAGGATATCGCCTTCCTGACCTCAATGGCCGCGCTCGTCAGCCTGACGCAGCTCTTCGCCGTGCGGTTTACCGGCCGAATTCGCAGGAAAAAACTTTTCGTCATCGGATGTGCCTTTGCCAACATGATGGCGAGGTTTACGCCAATCCTGATTCCTGTTGTACTGGCGAAGGCGTTTCATCTGCCCGCAATTTACTTTCTCAGCGCGCTCGGGTTTTTCTTCGTACACCTTCGCATGCCGATCCTTGGGGATTGGCTCTCGCGCATTCCTCCTGAATCGCATCGGGCTAAATTCGTCAGCCAACGCTCACTGGGCCAGACCGTGATGGTTGTGGTCGCGGGATTCTTGTTTGGGGCGGTGCTGGATATGTTCCCGGCCCAGCCCGGGGAAGGGATTTTTCAAGTCACCAGTGGAAGTCAACTTGAAGCCCCAGAACAGGCTGAATCTGACAATCGAACAGGAAAGCCTCCAGACGCAAAGAAGAACCAACCCAGTTACATCGGTTTCCTGATCGTATTTCTGTGCGGAGGGCTGATGGGGTTAGGAATCTGTGGCGCCCTTGCTACGGCGCCGATGCCAAAGCTCGATTCCAGCGAAGACCAGGGCTCGATGAAATCATTCATGACAGTGTTCCGAAACGCCGACTTTCGGGGCCTCATTGTGTTTCGCTTTGGTGTGCAATTCTGCATGTCTCTTTCGCTCCCGTTTTATGCGGTGTTCATGCTCGACAATTTGGGCATCTCTTACACCAGAATTGCGCTTTACCAGAACATCGCCCTAATCGTCGTGCTGTTGAGCAATCGTCCTGTGGGTGGCCTGGTCTCTCGATTTGGCAGTAAACCCGTGCTGCAACTCGCCCTGCTGCCGGGAATCATCGCTCCCCTTTTCTGGGCCACGGCACGCCCTGAACTTCTCATCCTTGTGCCCATCGCCTTGATCGCGAACAGCCTGATGATGGTGACCACAAACCTGGCTTCGATCCCTATGCTTTGGGACAAACTTCCTGAGAAGGGTCGTCCGCCACACTTGGTTGCCTGGTCGCTTTCTTTGCATCTGGCAAATGCCATTGGCGCGTTCACCGGAGGGATCATCGTCGCGCATGCGGGGGCATTCACTGTGTCTGGAATGAGCTTTGACAGCATTCAACTGGTCTTTCTGCTGACCGCGGCCAGCCGTTTACTGTTGATGATTCCGCTGCATCAGCTCCAGGAAAAGAAATCCAAATCCCTGAGGTCCATGCTGAGCAGCCTGTGGAGGGGCAACACGATTTCGTTCCTCATCAATTCGTTGGCATTAAACCTGTTCAAAAGCGAGAGCATCCGCTCCCGAGCTGCCACTGCGCTTGGCCGCTCAGGCAGTCCGATGGCCATCAACGATCTGGTGGACGCGCTTGACGACATCAGCCCTGACGTGAGGCGAAGTGCGGCCACCGGGCTCGGTCTCATCGGTGAACACGAGGCCGCGCCTTCCCTGATGGATCAGATGGCCGACAAAGAATCGGATATCCGAGCGGAAGCAGCAGAGGCTCTTGGCAAGATTGGACACCCACTCAGCCTGGCTGCTCTGCAGGAGGCCCTCGACGATCCGGACCCAAGCGTGAGGGTAAGCGCAGCGCGTTCTCTGGCTGAGATAGGGGGAGAGGGCATTCGAAAAATGCTCTATGAACGATTGAAGGAGCACGATGATGCTGAGCTCTTTCCTACCCTCGTTGACTCACTCAGTCGACTGGGGGAAACGAGAGTGGTCCGTCACGCGATGCGGGGCCTGTCCGAGTATCAATCAACAGTCATACAGGCGCAGCTTCTGAATTCAGTCTGCCGTTCGCTCGGGGCTGGTGAGAGTTTTTATCGATTGGCGATTCTCAACGATCTTGGGCAGGCGAGCCGTATCCATTCTGAAATCAGAACCGCACTTGGACATGTGGATAAGTTGAAAGGCAGCATGCCCGATTTTGCGGAGCAGGTTGAGCCGTTTCTGAATTCAGCTTTGGAGCAATGTCACTTGGGTCGCTACGCCGACATGTTTGTCAGCCTCCTCAGGCTCGTAGAGATTGTCGCTACTATCGATGATGAAGAGCAGATTCACCGCAAAATCGCTATCGAGGCTGCGGAAGCAGTCATCACTGCGGTGGGTTCATCAAGCCCCAACAATGTCGAAGACCACGAACTCATCTTTGCCACGGTCGTGAGCACGTTGAGCCTCTCGCATCTGGTTAAAGGCAATTAACCAAGCAGTCCGTGAACTCCGATACAAAGTTGAGTGCCGCCGCAGTCATTCAGCGAGCCGGCAACATGTTGCTAAATTAGCGCCTACCAAAAAACCTCAGGAGATTGAAATGTCATACATCCTAGTCCTTTTGTCCTCACTCACAGTCGAAGCAGACTCGCACGTGCACCTCCTGCAGCAGCTCCTCAAGGAAGACCCCGCCGCCCTTGCCGCCGCAGCCAAAGAAAAGGGGGACGCCCGTCGAGGCGCCATCGTCTTCTATCAGCCGGGGGCCGCATGTACCACCTGTCACACTGGCTCGGATGGAGGACGCCAGCTCGGACCCAATCTCGCACGCATCGGTAAGGTGTCCGGCGAGCACATCGTCGATTCCGTGCTGCGGCCTTCAAAGGTCATTCGCAAGGGCTTTGAAACGGTCAGCATCCTGACAAAGGAAGAGCAGACTTACACCGGCTTTATTGACGATGATGAGGGTGACAGCATCGTCCTGCGGGATGCTTCTCAGAACGGAAAACTCGTCACAATCGCCAAGAAAGATGTTGAGGCCCGTAAGGACGGCGTCCCGTCGATCATGCCTGAAGGGCTCGTCAATCAGCTTGCCAGCCGGCAGCAGTTTCTCGACCTGATGAATTATCTCATCGAAATCGCACATGCGGGCCCAACCCATGCAGACGCGCTTAAACCGGATGCGTCGCTCTACACGGTAAAGATCCCTGAGTATGAAAAGGACATCGATCACGCGGGCATGATTCGTGACCTCGATGGCAAGGCAAGGGGACGTGGACAGAAAATCTACGAGCGCGTTTGCATGAATTGCCACGGCACGCACGAAATGCCTGGCTCACTGCCGACCTCATTGAAATTTGCGAAGGACAAGTTCAAGCACGGCAACGATCCGTTCACCATGTATCAAACCCTCACCCACGGATTCGGGATGATGCAGCCGCAGCCCTGGATGGTGCCGCAGGAAAAGTACGACGTCGTTCACTACATCCGCGATGCCTACCTCAAGACCCACAATGCCTCCCAGTACACCAAAGTGGATGATGCCTATCTGGCAGCACTTCCCAAAGGCAAATCCCGCGGCCCGGCCCCAAAGAAAGAGAAGCAATGGGTTGAAATGGATTACGGCCCGCACCTGATGGGGACTTGGGAGATCAGCAATCGGGATGGCTCGAACATCACTTATAAATCAATCGCAGTGCGGCTCGATCCCGGACCGGGCGGCATATCGAGGGGCAAGCTGTTCCAGACGTTCGATCATGACACGCTGCGCATGGCCGCAGGATGGAGCGGAGAATTTCTCGACTGGAAGGGCATCAATTTTGACGGACGGCATGCCATTCATCCCAGCATCGGCGGCACACCGAGTTTCGCCAATCCGGTCGGCCCGGGCTGGGCACATCCTGAGACGGGGAGCTGGGAAGACCCGCGCATCCGGGGCCGCGATGATAAACCATACGGCCCCCTGCCCCGTGACTGGGCCCACTACAAGGGACTCTACATGCACGGCCAGAAGATCGTCATCAAGTACACGGTTGGCCAGACCGAGGTCATGGAGATGCCCGGCCTCACTCGGACCAAGGCCGGCCCTGTTTACTCGCGCACGTTCAATATGGGCCCCCGCAGAAAAGAGATGATCATGCAGGTAGCAAGGCATCCTGGCGCGGCGGCAGCCATTGCGCTGACGAAAAAGCCAGACAGCCGCATCGTACTTGGCCCCAACCTGAAGCCGTCCGAACCAGAGAAAGAAAAACCGAAAGCGGAGTGGCCGGGCTTCAACGGCGCGACTTATCTTGAAATCGCAAAGTCCAAGGATTTTGAAATGACGAACGGGGATTACACCATTTACGCCAGAATCAAAACTCGTAAGGGGGGCACCATCTTCTGCCGAACCGATCCTGGCAATCAATGGCGCGCCGACGGCAAGACGCTCTTCATTCGCGGCGGAAAGCTGACAATGGACGTCGGCTGGGTCGGCGCGGCCAACGGAAAGACGAATGTGGCCGACGGCAAGGAACACGAGGTCGCCATGTGCTGGGA
>JASLXP010000219.1 GCA_030740295.1 Planctomycetota bacterium | reverse complement strand
GATGCCGGTAAGCAAAAAGTCTCCGATGAGTTTGTTGTCCGATGCGAGTTTGCTCTCGCCCTGCAGCACCTTCACGCCGACCGCGGTCTGGCCATCCGCGGCGGTCGAGAAGATTTCGCTGCGGGAAGTGGGGATCGTGGTGTTGCGTTTGATCAGTGGGGTGCAAAGGCCACCACTGGTCTCAACGCCGAGGGTGTGCGGTATTACATCGAGCAGAACCATCCGGTCGACTTCCCCGGCCATGACCCCGCCCTGAATGGCCGCGCCGATGGCAACGACCTCGTCCGGATTGACGCCCTTCTTGGGCTCGGTGCCAAAAACCTTGCGAACAATCTCCTGCACCGCAGGCATGCGTGTCTGGCCGCCGACAAGGAGGACTTCATCGATGTCCTGCGGACGCAGCCCGGCATCTTCGAGCGCCTGCTCGCAGGGCCTGCGCGTCCGTTCAATCAGGTCGTCGACGAGTTGTTCGAGGCGGGCCTGGTTGAGGCTCATTTCCAGGTGCTGCGGCCCGTCCGCGGTCACGGTGATGAACGGGATCGAAACAGGCGTCTGCTGCGAACTGGAAAGATCGCATTTGGCGTTCTCGGCCGCCTCTTTGATGCGCTGGAACGCCATCCGATCCTCACGCAGATCGACGCCCGTCTGCCGTTGAAACTCTTGAATGATCCAGCGAATGATCCGCTCGTCGAAATCCTCGCCCCCGAGATGAGAATCGCCGTTGGTCGCGAGAACCTCGAAGACTCCTTCGCCCACGTGGAGGATCGAAATATCGAATGTCCCACCGCCGAGGTCGAAAACTGCGATGCGCGCATCCTGCTTTTTCCCGAGACCATAAGCCAGCGCGGCCGCGGTCGGTTCATTGATGATTCGCAGCACCTCGATGCCGGCGATGCGGCCCGCGTCCTTGGTTGCCTGCCGCTGGGTATCATTGAAGTAGGCAGGCACGGTAACCACCGCTTGGGTGATGTCGCAGCCGTAGTAATCCTCTGCAGTCTGCCGCATCTTCTGCACAACCATGGCCGCGATTTCCTGCGGAGCGAATTCGCGTCCTTCGGCCTCGACGATCGCTCTTCCGAGGTGATCTTCTTTTACCGAAAACGGAACAAGCTCGGCCTCGTGCTCGACCTCGTCATAGCGTCTCCCCATGAAACGCTTGGTCGCATAGATCGTATTCCGTGGATTAGTGAGGGCCTGCCGCTTGGCCACTTCCCCGACGTAAAGTTCGCCATCCGCGGCAAAGGCAACGACTGAGGGCGTCGTCCGTCCACCCTCACTGTTAGGGATGACGAGAGGCTGGCCATTCTCGATGATTGCCACGCACGAATTGGTCGTGCCCAAGTCAATGCCAATGACCTTTTCCGATGACATGGGATCTACCTGAAGGCCGCTATAAGAGGAGAATCATGGATCTGTCACGAAATAAGTGTGTCAGTAAAGACCTGTCTGCCCCCATCTGATACTCGATACTGGATACTGGATTCTCGCTATTCCGATTCGCTCATGACCCCGGCTTCAAATCAAACACATGCAGAGAGCTAACAGCATCGAGCATCCAGCATCAAGTATCCAGCATCAGGATCGAATGAGCTGACACACTTATTTCCTGAAAGGCCCTAACCTGGTCCAGAGGCCGTGATCGGTATTATTCCAGCATATCCAGTTCTTCTCGCATCTCGCCGGCTGCGTGCATGTTTCCAACTTCTTCGGCCACTTCGATTCCATGCTCCAGGACTGCTCGTGCCATTTCCGGCTCGCCCATCTTTGAATAGAGCTTTCCCAGCATGAAATGACCGGGCACATATTGTGGATGTTCTTCGAGCAGATTTTTGAAATGCTCCTCGGATTCTTCGAATTCATCGAGGCCCATGAGCTCCATGGCCAGGCCGTATCTCGGCATTTCGGCATTCGGATCTTTTTCAACGGCACTTCTGAGGAAGTTCAATCTCTTTTCGGACATGGATGGAAGAATCGTTGGTGGCAAATGGCCGTCATCAGAAGCTCGGCCAGGGCATCCCCTTTAGTTCCTTCTTTTCGTTTACTGCATCCAGAGCGGCCTTCTTGAAAGAGAGCCTCACCGATTTAGTTTCGATAATCTTGCGGTAGTGCTCAAGGGCTTTATCGCGTTCGCCAAGACTCTCGAGGATCAATGCGGCTCGAAAACGGGCATCCGAGTTCAGCCAGGAGGCAGGGCCGCGGGCACCCGCGACACCTTCAAAGAATCTGAGGGCTTCTCGCTTCTCCCCCTTTCCAGCGTGATACAGACCCATGCCCCATCGGGCGAGGAGGTGATCTTTCTTAAGGGCGAATGTCTTCTTGAGAAACCTGAGGGCCTCGTCTTCGTTGCCCTTTCGAAGGGCATTGACTGCGTCGGTGGACAGGACATACGTTTCTGCTCTTTTCGAATCGACCACCTGTTTCATCAGGCGCGATGCCTGCCCGCGCAGGCCCTGCTGCTTAGGGATGACGACCCGGTTGTCCATGCGCTCGTGGCGGTAATTCTTTGAGTCAGGCAACGAGCCTACTCTTTTCAAATGGACCTTGGCCTCGTCGCTCTTGCCCATGCGTTTCAGAATTCTGCCCATGAGCAGATGGGCCCCAGAGAGGATCTCTTTGCATGCATCGGACTGTGAATCCGCATCGTTTTCGATCTCGTCGATGAGCTTCTTCAGTTCATCGAGAGCTGCCCGAGGATTGAACATCTGATACCTGGTCCTGCCCAGCCGATAGTGCGCGATGGCTTTAATTTCGCCTTTGAAATTCTTATCTGATTTGGCCAGTTCAATGACATCCAGATAAGCCTGCTCGGCGTCCTCATATTCGAAATAGCGATAGGCGTGCAGCGTACCCCGCTCGAGCGCGAACCAGGGATGGCGCGGGCAGTCTTCTGCAGCCCTCATCTCCAGTTCGTAGCCGCGGAGGTAGTCTGCCTCAAAATTGTTGTAAAGGCTGCTCAGCACGACTCGCGCATACACCCGTGAATAGGTGGCTTTCTCGGAGGCAATGGTGAGCTGTTCGAGTCCTTTGTCCTTGCCGCCACTCGGGATAAACAACAGCGCACGCATAAATCGCATCACGCTCGGCAGCGCGTCGACGAAGTAGTTGTAAATTCCAAGCCCCAGGTACGCGTCATGGAATTCAGGATTCATCTTGATGACTTTGTCCATGTACGTCTTCGCGACTCGCGCATCGGATGCTGCCGAAAAAATCTGGAGCTTCTGCAATCTGAAAATGCCGCGAAAGCCGTGTGAGGCCCCCTTGAAGAAATGCGCGTTGATGTCATTGGGATTCTTCAGAAGAACCGCATCTGACTTCTTGATGGACCTCTCAAAGGACTCGTAGACGAACTTGTCGAGTTCCGCGGTCTCGTCCGGGTCGTAGTACTGGATGGTGTTGAGTGTCAGCGCTCCGAGCAGAAAATCGGCCGCGGGATTCTCGGGCTCCCCTTCAAGAATCTCACTGAATATTTTCCGTGACTTCTCGTATTCCCAATCGAAACAGAGCTGGATGCCCTCCATGTATTTTCGGTGAAGCTCTTCGTCGGCCGTGAATCTCTGGTTGGGCTTGGACGTGTCTTCTTCTGCATTGACGTGATGCAGATTCGCCAGAATGGCGATCAGAATGACCCCTCTTGAAAAGGCAAAACGCATACTTCAAAACTCCATTTTTCGATGATTCCGTCAGCCATTCGAGTCTACAGGTGGCGTGTCCCGATTCAAATGTTGCGGGCCTTTGGAATGTAGAGTTTCCGGCAGTTTTACAGGAAGGGCGCCCCATCTATAATCGGCAAGGAGCGAGAGGCATCTGGAGTTTAATTGCCATCTGATTCGTAAAGTGCAGAGATTCATTCTCATCCTGATAGCACTCATACCGGCCGGCTGTATTCAACGCCTGGGCGTCCGTTTATCCGTGCCGGTAATTTACGACGTGTTTGATTCCATCGCGGAAGAGCCGGATACGGAACTCGCGCGTGAGGCATCTTCTGCAAATCTCAAGATTCTGGAAGCAGCCATTAAGACCGACCCAAACAACCGGAAACTCCTGCAGCTTGCCTGCCGCGGTTTTGCCGGTTACGCGCTGGCGTTTGTCTCGGAAGATGAGCCAGAACGAGCTCGGGACCTCTTGGAAAGAGCGCGCGATTACGGCTTCCGCGCATTGAGGAAATCACGATTCCGTGGCTTGCCTGATGCCGACCTGGAAACCGTGAAGCTCAGCGTGCTTCGTCTTAG
>JASLXP010000218.1 GCA_030740295.1 Planctomycetota bacterium | reverse complement strand
TTCGGCCTTCGGGACGCCTGTTGTGCCTTTTGCCGATGATGCGCCGGAACCGGAAGAACTCGCTCGGGCCGCTCTTTTCGCACGCCCTGAGTCAGCCCCACTGAAACTGCCGCCAGCGGGCGAACCGGATGTCAGACCCAGGGCTGACTTTCCAGAAGTCTCTTTTTTTAAGGCAATTGAACCGATTCCATCAGTTGTGTTCGGCTTCTCTGAACCCGCGGTGGATGCCTGTGCAACGCCGGTCTGGCCCGAGGATGCTGATGCAAGGGATGACCCTGCGGGTCCTCCGGAAGATGGGCGTTGAGTGGGCGACGAGCCGGCTCCCGTTCCTGAATCTCCCTGTGCGGCCGGCGCAGTCTGACGTTCCTGTGAGGCCGGCGCGCTGGCGTGCTGACCTTGCGATGCCTTTCCAACATTTATCGTGGGCCCTCCGCCTGAACCGTCTGATTTTTGAACGGCCTTGACGCCGGAGACGGCCGATGATTCGGCAATCCCCGGTCTGCCTTTGGCGGCCCTGCCTTCAGCCTGGGCCCCGCCGCCCTGGGCCAGTGAAGGCTCAGTAGCCTGCTCGATGTTGGCTGAACCCGTTGTCTGTGCTGGAGTTTGGTCACCGGTTCCTGTCATCGCGACCTGCTTTTGCCCCCCGCTGGCCGCGCCACGGCTGGCCTGGCCAAGGCTACCGGAAGACTGTTCCTGAATTTCCAGAGACTTTCCGCCACCGCTGGCCTGGGAAATCGCGGGAGTCTCGACCTGGGCCGATTCGGAGCCCGCGGCAGCGGATCTCTTCGAGCCGGTCGTGCCTCCTGCCTGACCGGTTGAGAGGGACGGCGCTGACGTCTGCTCGATGTTGGCCGAGCCTGTGGCCTGGGCCGGTGCCTTGGTGCCGGTCTCGGTCGCTGCGATCTGTTTCTGGCTCCCGCTCGCCGCGCCCTGGCTGGCCTGGCCGGGGCTGCCGGAAGATTTCTGAATTTCCAGGGACTGTCCGCCTGCGCTGGCCTGAGATACCGAAGGCGTTTCAGCTTGGGCGGAATCGGAGCCTGCGGTTGCGGAGCTCTTCGAGCCGGCCGTGCCTCCTGTCTGGCCGGATGAGAGGGACGGCGCTGACGTCTGCTCGATGTTGGCCGAACCAGTGGCCTGGGCAGGAGCCTGGGTCCCGGTTTCGGTCACTGCGACCTGCTTCTGGCTTCCACTCGCCGCGCCCTGGCTGGCCTGACCCGGGCTGCCGGAAGATTGCTGCTGGATGTCCAGGGACTGTCCGCCTGAGCTAGCCTGGGATACTGCGGGCGTTTCAACCTGGGCGGATTCGGAGCCTGCGGCAGCCGAGCTCTTCGAGCCGGTGGTGCCTCCTGCCTGACCGGATGAGAGTGACGGCGAAGACGTTTGCTCGA
Source organism: Planctomycetota bacterium (assembly GCA_030740295.1). The sequence goes on along the minus strand of JASLXP010000218.1, from coordinate 13,175 downwards.
TGTTGGACGAGCCAGTTGCCTGGGCTGGAGCCTGGGCACCGGGTTCGGTCACTGCGACCTGTTTCTGGCTTTCGCTGGCCGCGCCCTGGCTGGCCTGACCCGGGCTGCCGGATGATTGCTCCTGGATGTCCAGGGACTGTCCGTCTGCGCTGGCCTGTGATACTTCGGGAGTTTCAACCTGGGCTGATTCGGAGCCCGCGGCCGCGGAGCTCTTCGAGCCGGTCGTACCTCCGGTCTGGTCAGATGAGAGAGACGGTGCTGACTGGTTCGCGGTCTTTGCCATCTGAACTTCTCGAGGTGCGGCAGAGCCTTCGGCCGCTTCGGTGACTTTCTTCTCGGATGCAGATGACCGGGCGGCGCGTCCAGCGTTGGCGGCGTTTTCCTGGGATGGGGACAAGGAAGGTTCAGATGAGGATTTGGATTTAACTTCCGGAGACTGAACCTGGACGGAAGCGGTGGCCTTGGATTCGGATGCCGGATTGGCGCCGCCGGTTGCGGCCTCGTTGACTTCGGCCTGTGCCGCCGAATCGGTCTTCTCAACCTTTACCTCGGATGCCGTGATCGCTTTCTGCTGCGAAGTGCTGGCCGATTTGGCCTGTTGGGTGTCCGCGGCCGCCTTACTTGCCTGAGCTGCCGACTCCGGCGAGACCTCGGCCTGGGCGCTCGCGTCGGATTTCGGCGCGGTTTCGGCGACCTCTACGTTGACTGACTCACTTTGGAGGTCGGATTCAGAAGGAGCGGACGTTGATCTGGCCTTAGCCACCTTCACTTCCGCCGGCTCGGATTCGCTCTTCTCGACTTCGACCTCTTTGGCCTCCGTTTCCCTGGGCTGGGATTCGGCGGTCGCTTTTTCGTTCGTCGATTCGCTCTCTGCTCGGGCTACTTCGGCTTCCGCTGACTCGACTTCTTTAGAATCGGCCTGTTCCGTTTTCTGCTCGGTGGGCTCTGCCTCGGCTTCGACGGCCTCGGCGGTTTTGGCTTCGCTGGTCGGGTTTTCCTGATTCTCAGCTTTGGCCACTTTCACTTCGGCCGGCTCGGACTCGCTTTTCTCGACTTCGACCTCTTTGGCCTCTGTTTCCCTGGGCTGGGATTCGGCGGTGGCCTTTTCGCTCGTCGATTCGCTTTCTTCTCGGGCTACTTCGGCCTCTGCGGTTTCGAGTTCTTTGGAATCGGCCTGTTCTGTTTTCTGCTCGGTGGGCTCTGCCTCGGCTTCGACGGCCTCGGCAGTTTTGGCTTCATTGGTCGGGTTCTCCTGCTTCTCCGCTTCCGCTATTTCAGTCTCTTCCGGTTGGTCCTGCTTTTCCGGCGTCACTTCTTCGGCCTCTTTCTCCTCTGGTTTGTTCTCCTCACGGACGCGCTCCCGCTCGCTCTTCTCGATTTCACGTTCGGCCTCGGTCTGTTCCTCCGGCTTCTCAGTTTCGATGTCTTCGGCCTGGCGTACCTGCACTTTCATCTGTGGCTCGCTCGCTTCCGCCTGTTGGGCGGAATCGGCTTTAGAAGAATCGGCGGCCGCAACGGCCAGCTCGGTTTGTGATTCTTCGGTGTTTTTCTCCACTTCGACTTCTTTGGCTTCCTGGCTCTCGGCGGAGTTTTCGGCAGAGGTCTTGGACTCGCTGGTCTCCTGGGTCTCCTGGGGCTGCTGTTCGGTTTGAGTTTCTTCTTTCTTAACTTCGATGGGCTTCTGGTCGAGGCTTTTGATGGGCTCGGATTCTTCAACGACGGTTTCCGGGGTCGATTCCTGTTTTTCGACGAGCTGCACGTTGAGCCGCTCAGGGTCCTCGATCTCGATGACCTTCTCTTCCAGGTAATAGACCGCACACAGGAGCGCAAGGACCACGTGGAGGATGCCCGACGCAAGGTAGAACTTGGTCATCTCCGGCACGTCGATGGAGAAAATCCATCTGAGCGCCGCGATGACAACCGCAAGAGCCACCAGGATCAGCAGCAGCCAGAGCAGATTGCGCAGCCAGCTCGGCAGCACGACCTTCGCCGGTTGCGGAGCAGGCAGCACGGGCGCGACGGTCTCGACGACATTTACGATCGGTTCGGGCTCGATGACAGGCGGTTCCACCATGACGCTGATTGGCACGATTTGCGTCTGTTCACCATTGGTGAAGGTGAGCTCGGAAAACTGCGGTCCCTCGTCCGTCGTGTGAGGGATGAGAATAAGGACGGTCTGAATCTGGGAGTCGTTGTCGCTCAGCTCGGTGATTGTCGTGATCGGATCCAGTTCGAGGGTCTGGCTCACGGGATGTGAGAGGGTGACCCGCTGAGCGAAATCGCCTTCGATCTCCAATTCGATCAACATGGTATCGCCCGGGAAGTTTCCGCCGATATCAACAGAAGGCGGGAACACGCCAAAGGTCGGCGGTGGTGATGGTGGTGGCGGAGGCATTGGGTCGACAAGAGTAAGCTCGAATGGGCGCTCGATGACTTCGACCCGCTTGGGTACAACGATGGCGCGAGCCTGGAGTGACGCGCTGTTGTACGGGCCTCGGAATTGGAAGGACTGCGAATACGAGCCCGCGGGAGCGTTTTCCTCGGCTTTGAGTGTGACCGTCACCCGTGCGCTTCGCTTTGGCGCGAGGCTAATACGGCTCGGGCCGGCCTTGATGGTCAGACCGTCGGGCAGCCGAGAGAACTGGGCCCGTAGCGAGATGCTCTGCCGTTTGGCAATGGTCGATCGGACCGTGATTTCGGCGGTGCGCTCAGTGCCGGGCCGGACATCCGAAAAAGTGACTAGAGGATTCGAAACGTAAAAACCCTTGGCAACGTCGATGCGGGCTTTCCAGGGGATCTCAGTCTGGCCGAACCAAGTCTTGAGCTTGAGTTTGCCTGTGTATTCACCGGGAGTTGCGTTGTTCGGCGGAGCTAGAGTCAGCTTGATATTGCGGGTCGCCCTTTCCGTTTCTGAGCCCACCGCTTCGATTCTGAAGCTCGATTCGCCGGAGAGATGTGCCTGTTTGGCGGCATCGGTACCGAGGCCGAGCAACTCGACGACCTCGGAGTGCATGCTGTTGTGGTTGAACGTGAGGGTGCGCTCGACGTTCTGGCCGCAGAAAACGCGACCAAAATCGATTCCTTCTTCTGAGACATTCAGTTCCGGCCATTGAAGCGCGAAACGGATTGGGATTTCAGCTTCCTTTCGTCCGGCCTTGATTCGCAGGTTCCAGCGCCGAGTGCCGGGGGAGGTGTGACGGCCGACTTCGAGCGGGAGGGCGAGGAGGATCTCTTGCGTGGATAAGGATGCCGGCGGGTCGATAGGCAGAAGGACTTTCTGTTTAAGAACAACGCCCGGCGGCAATTCCACGTCGCGCTCGACTCGGGCCTCGCCTCGTTCCAGTGCAACGATGAGAGGAACTGTGCCTTTGGGTTCCAACCGCAGCTTTAATGTAGCCCGTTTCGTCTGGCCTGTCTGGATCGCTCTGAAATCGATGTCCTTCGGCTCGACGATGAGGGTTTGCGGCATGACCTCCACACGAAGGGCGATGCGGGCCGGCTCGGGCTTCTTCTCGAATTGACCCGCGGCCAGGCTGTGCTGAAGAAGGAGGTGGCCTTCGTACACGCCGGGCTTCTGGGCGGGCGGCACACGGACTTTGAACTGGTGGGTGGTGAGCTCACGTGATGAGGTCGTCAATGGTGCGAATTCGATTCCGTTCTTTTCGACTGCTGTTCCGTCCTGAGTCTTTAACGACAATTCGAGAATCTTTATCGGATGACGATTCAGAACCTCGGCGGTGATCACTTTGGCCTGGAAATCTTCCTGTGCACTGTCTCCAGGATAAAGCTGTCCGAAATCAAGGTCCCGTTTGCTGAGCCAGAGCCGCGGCGGCTTCGTCTGGAGCACATTGAACGATGCACGGAGTTCGCGCTCGAAAGGGCCGCCCTCTTCATTCGTGCCAGTGGCTCGCAGATGCAGGTGAAAATCGCCGGTCGGAATCTGATCGGGGAGCGTCAATGCGTGGAGTTTGTCTTGAACCTGGTATCTGAATTCCTTATCCGTGCCATCCGGAAAGCGAACGGTCGCAGTCAGGTCCGCTTTGGTAACGGCGGCATTCTCGGCTGCCAGCCCGGCGAACAGCGAAACCGGCTCGCCCCATTCAAAGACAGACTGAATCGGAAAGTGCCACAGGTTAAGGTCGGTGATGGCCGTGGCTTCGATCTTTGTCTCGGTTGACTTGCTCACCGAGCTGGACAGCGACCACTGGCCTGGCTTGGGATTCCAGAGATCGAAATAGCGCCAGACGCCTTCGCCCTTTGCGCTGAGAATCTGCTCGACGGTTGCACCTGGCGGGGTGAGCGTGTGCTGGGCGGTGAAATTCTTTCGGTCGTCCGACGGCACATTCATGCTGACCGTGAGCGCTACATTCTTCAAGCTGCCGTCGAATGCGTAATTAGACTTGAATCCCTCGCCCGGTTGCAGGCCAACCGTGTTCTGCCGAATGAGCGTGCGATTCTGCAGCGAGAAGCAGATGTCGCCGAAGATGTGCTGGAGCTCCGCACTGGTCGGGGCGTCGTGATAATTGCCGCCTGTGTCTTTGGCGATGCGCTGGAGCGTTTCGTGGTCTGCCTTCTTGGAAAGTCCAATGGCATGAAGGGGCCATTTCTTATCGGCGAAGAGACGGTGCGCGTTTTCGTAAACGCCCGGCTGGTCTTTGCCGTCGGTGAGCAGGATGGCCACCTTTTCGGAATCCGGCAGCTTTTCGAATTCACGAAGTGCCAGCTCAATCGCGCCGTCGAGATCCGTCTCGCCGCCGTTCCGGATCTTGTCCGCGGCCTCGAAGATAGCCTCCTTCGAAATCACGTCGGTAGGTGGCAGCAGCAGTTTGGCCTCGTGATTGAAAGCCACGATTCCAATCTTTCCGATGCGTCCGCCGCCTCGAGCCAGATCGGCAAATGCCTTGGCCGCGGCCACGCGCAGACGCAGCTTGTCGTTGCGCTTCATACTGAGCGATTGGTCAATCAGCAGAAAGACGTCGACCTGTTTCTGCTTCAGGTCGTCGGGCAGTTCCGGATAAAGGTAGGTGGGCTCGCCAGCTTCTAATCGGAACTGAAGAAGCAGTCTGCTGTCAGGCTTTGCGGGCTTACCCGGAACACGGCGAATGTGAAGGAAGTGGCCCCGTTCGGAGTGGAGGAGGAAAGTCCCGGTTCTGTACGGCGCGAGGCGGTCGTCGGTACGTTCACTCGATTCGCCCGCCGGTATCCAGAATGCCCGGGCCTGCCCCGGTTTCAGCTCAGCAACCCCGTCACCTTCGAGCTCGAAGGTCAGCCCATAAGGATCCGCGTAGGAGGTGGGAGGAATGTAGGTGAGAGAGAGTTCTTGCTCGGAGCAGAGGGATGCAGAGATTAGCAGAGCAAACAGCGGGAGACGGAAGAGATGAATGATGGAGCGATGGCATGTTGGTGCGGCGATGCAATCCATTCTTACCGCCCGGCACTCCCATCCTCCCATCCTCTTCCTCTTCTTCTGCATCCGTCACTCCTTTTGAAATGTTGCGACGGAAACGTTGGTGATGCCTTCTTTGAGACATGAATTCATTACTTTGACGACGTCCTGGTGCAGGGCGTACTCGTCACCTCGGATGATTACCATTGGCTTGTCATCCTTTTCTTTCGCCTCCTTGAACATGTCCTCGAGCATGTTGAGCTCGACCTGGCGCTGCTTAACCACGTAAACGCCATTCTTGCGCACATTCACAATGATCTCGTTGGATTCGGATTCTTTGACACTGGAATTGCTCGCCTCGGGCAGTGTGATGGTAATGTCCTTCTCAATCTTGGTGAAGGAGGTCGCCACCAGAAAGTAAACCAGCAGCAGGAACACGCAGTCGATCATGGGTGTCATCATGATCTCGAATTCTTCTTCTTCCTGTGGGATATAAGCCATGGGGGCAAGAGATGGTTATATGGTAAAGAGACTCTTTGTTTCAGCGCACTTTTCCAGGAATCAGGACTCAGTCACGATTCACGATTCACGATTCACGATTCACTTGCATTCTTCAACCATTGATCCTTCGAAACGCGAGACCTCTGAACCTCCTATGCCACTTCCTGCTCGGTTTTCACTTCTGCCATTTCTTTGGCTGCAGTGCCGAAATCTTCAAAGTGGATAAAAACGCGGTTGGTGATCTCGGATATCTCGACAATCAGGTTTTCGGCTTTGCCCCGGAAATGGTGGTGAAGCAATAAGGCCGGTATGGCGATCATCAGACCAAAGCCGGTGGTCAGGAGAGCTTTGGAGATGGAGCCGGATAACAGTTTCGGGTCGCCGACCGCGCCGTGTTCTGCTACGACCCGGAAGGCACTGATCATTCCGTTGACCGTGCCCAAAAGGCCGATCATGGGTGAGACGCTGGCGACGATTCCGAGGGGCTTGATGTTCTTGCGAAGCCCGTAGAGCTCGCGGGCGCTCTGTTCATCCGCGACGCGTTCCATTTCGGCAAGAGGCATCCCCGCTCTTTCGAGTCCCACAAGAAGAACGCGGCCGAGGCACGATGGATACATCAGACATTTGTCTTTCACATCAGCCAGAGAAAGTTCCTTAAGATCACTTTCGAGATGGTGCAGCAGGCGTGTCGGGATGATTCTTGATTCGCGCAGATTGACCAATCGCTCGAGGGCAAAGGCCAGGCAGATGAATGAACACACCAGGATGGGATACATCCAGAGCCCGCCGGCCTTAAACTGGCCAAGGAGGGTGTCGTCGTCGATCTCATCACTGGTCGTGCTCTTCGGCGCTTCAGCGGCCGGTTGGTTATTGGCCGGTGGGGAATCCGCTGGTGTGCCATCTTCGCCTTGAGCGGTGCTGACCAGCAGAGCCAAAGCAACAATCAGGTATTGCTTCATGTTTTGAGATCAGAGAGGTTCTGGAAAGCCCTTCAGAGATAGAGCGAGGCTCAGCCGGGGGAGGAGTCCGTCACGTGAGGCGAATGATAGTAAACCCTTGGACCTTCACCATTTCGAAGGGTTACGGGCGGTCTACAGGTTCTTACCTTTCATTACAACAGATCGATTGATGTAAATGTCGATGGCTGATGGTCCGTGGTCCATGAGTGCGGATGGTGGGATGGGGATAATCTCTTGCCTTGAGCTTCAGCGTCCTATAAGAGATGTGCGATAAAGAGAGGCCATAAACCATCGACCATTCTCAATAACCGTTGTTCCATCAACCATTCCTCCATTGACCATTAACCATCAATCATGAATCTAGAAGAAATGCGTCCCGCCCAGATTCAGGATGCTGCGGACCGTGGCGTCCCTTTGCTTTTGCCGGTTGGAGTCCTTGAAAACCACGGGTGGCATTTACCGTGTGGAGTCGACCTGTTAGTTACCCGCGGTATCTCTAAGAAAGTGGCCGAACAGATCGAGGCGGTGATTGCGCCTTCGCTGTCCTATGGGCCGGGAGTGAATCTCGTCGGCCGGCCCGAGATGGGGAGCCTGGAAGTGGGCTACCGGGAATATCTGCCTCACGCACAATCCGTGCTGACCGGTCTGGTGAAGATGGGCTTCCGAAAGATCTTCGTCATCTGTCATCACCAGGGCCCCGGCGGCCAGCAGGGCCTGTCCATGCAATTGGCCGCAGCCCATCTCGGCGCCGAAGAGCCCCGTGCGGTTCATCCTGTCTGGTGGGGCGAGTTGCCGCCTGACAAGCAGCCAAAGGCGCCGCAGATTCATGTGATGGGAACACCCAGCGGACGCTTCCTCGACAAGCAATACTACGGCGGCGATCACGCAGGCTTTGTTGAGACATGTCTCATCCTCGGCCTCCAACCCGAGACCGCCGACCTAGAAGAACTCAACCGAGGAGAGCCCTGGTTCGGCCAGCGAGATCCGCACCCGAGTACCTGCACGGCTGAATACAGCCAGGAATTCACCGACGCATGGGCCACTGCACTGGCGGAGGAGATCGCCATCCGAGCCGGTGTGAAGACTGAGGAGGAGGTAAAAGCTGAACGAGATTCCAGGACTGCGTAGTCGTCATCCAAATGTCCTTTTCCTTACGATGGACGGCACGCCGGAAGAACAGAGGTCGACATTGGATCCGAAAGACTGGCCTGGTCTGCAGCCAGCCGATACCTTATTTCATCAGTTCACAATCCGTTAAAGCCCAGATCTGTTGTACTCATGAGATATCTGAATTGCCTGCTCCTGCTCGTGTACCTGTCCGGTCCGCATTCACATGCCCAGGAATCCAGGCCCATCCGCGTCGGCATCATTGGCCTTGACACGTCTCACGTCATCGCGTTCACAAAGCTGCTCAACCATCCCGAGGCAAAGGCTGACCTTGCAGGTTGCCCGGTCGTCGCGGCCTATCCGAAGGGCAGCCCTGATATCCGATCAAGCGTCAGCCGCGTGCCGAAGTACACGAAGCAGATTCGGACGATGGGCGTGGAAATCGTGGAATCGATCCCGGAGCTGCTGACACGAGTTGATGCCGTGCTTCTCGAGACAAACGATGGCCGGCCCCATCTCGAACAGGTGCTCCCGGTTCTAAAGGCGGGCAAACCCGTGTTTATTGACAAGCCGATTGCTGGTTCATTAAGCGATGCGGTGGCCATCTTCGAGGCATCAAGGAAATATGGAGTGCCTGTCTTTTCTTCTTCTTCATTGCGTTATGGAAGAGACTCGCAGGAGGCACGTAGAGGCAAGTTCGGACGCATTCTCAAGTGCCAGACCCATAGCCCGTGCAGCCTTGAAAAAACGCATCCGGACCTGTTCTGGTATGGCATTCATGGAGTGGAATCGCTCTTCACCGTCATGGGGACGGGGTGCATGGAAGTGAAACGTGGCAAGGAAAACGGAAAGATTAAAGTCACTGGAACCTGGAACGACGGGCGGACAGGTGTCTTCCTGGCTGGCAAGGGTTACGGCGGATCAGCGCAGACGGAGAAAGGGGAGGTGAAGGTGGGCTCATACGACGGCTATCGTCCTCTCGTAGTCGAAATCGTGAAATTCTTCCGCACGAAAAAGCCGCCGGTAACCGAAGCCGAGACGCTTGAGATTTACGCGTTCATGGAAGCCGCGGACGAAAGCAAACGGCAGAACGGTGAGGCAGTGAAACTCTCGGTCGTCCTGGAAAAGGCAAGGAAAGCGGCAAACCCGTAGACGCTGCGACCGAGCGTCTCCTGACACTATGGAACATCCACTTCAGTTCATGTAGTCTACCGCCCAAACATTGCAGACTTTCTGATCCCAGGTGAAGCCGATGTCCGAAGACGAAAACAAAGAAAATACTCCAGAAACTGAGAACCCGGATTCCGATACTCAATCAGACAGCGATGCCCGTGCAGGAGAATCGCCTGATGCCTCCAGCGGAGATGATAAGGCCAAACATCGTTTCGTCTTGTTTGGCATTCTGGCGGGCGTCATTCTTGGCCTTCTGTTTGGTGGTCTCCTCCCTGGTCTCGCGGCCAACACCGAAATCCTGGGAAAGATATTTCTGAGCGCACTGAAAATGATCGTCGTACCGCTCGTAATGCTGTCGATGATTTCAGGCATCACCGGTCTCGGCAATCTGGGAAAGCTCGGATCCATTGGCTGGCGCACCATTACCTATTACATGGTCACGACCGGCATTTCTGTGACCATCGGCCTCTTGCTGGTGAACATCATTAAGCCTGGCGTTGGCCTTGCGCCGGGCGAGGATTTTTCCAAGCAAGAATATGTCCTGTCAGGGAACGCGAAGCACACCGTTCTCATCAAGGACGCGAAGTGGAATAAGACCGAATACAACAAAGATTGGGTCCTGCAGTTGGTCGACCAGAATATTCAGGGAAAAGTCAAATCCATGGCCCCGGTCGAAGGAAAGACCAACGTCTATGAAATTCAGGTTTCCCGGTGGGATCATCCAAAGGCCGACGTCGAATTCTATGTCAACGACACAGACGGCACCCGAATGCCATTCCGCAAGGTGGATGGCAACCTTGTTTCGGATGAGCCGAAAGTGAAAGTAGCGGGCACGGGAGTCCTGGTAAGGCCTGACCCGCAGAAGATTCAGAATAAGCGCGACGCCGATGTGAGCAGCACGCTGAAACGCGTCGTACTGGGGATGATCCCCACGAATATTTTCAAATCCATGGTGAACATGGACGTCCTGCCGCTGATCGTTTTCTCTCTGCTCTTTGGAGGCGCGCTGGCATCGCTTGGCGACCGAGGAAAGCCAGCGGTACAGGTAATCGATGCGGCCAATGAGGGCATTATGACCGTCGTCTGGTGGGTGATGATGGTGGCGCCGCTGGGCATTTTCGGCCTGGTCGCCGGGCGGATCGGCAGCGCGGGTGGATTCGTAGGATTCTGGCCCCAACTAGTAGCTCTCGGAAAATACAGCCTCACAGTTATCGTGGGCCTGGCTGTTCACGGTTTCATCATACTTCCATTAATTATTTCAGTTATTGCTAAACGGAATCCGATTGAGTACGCCCGCAATATGGGTTCGGCGCTTCTGAATGCATTTTCCACAGCATCGAGTTCCGCAACACTTCCTTTGACCATGGAAGGTGTTGAAAAGGAAAATGGAGTTTCCGGCAGGACTGCAAGTTTTGTTTTACCCCTGGGCGCAACCGTCAACATGGATGGCACAGCCCTGTATGAAGCAGTGGCCGCAATATTCATTGCACAGGTCTATGGAATCGACCTTGGTGGGGGCAAACAGGTGATCATCTTTCTCACCGCAACACTCGCCGCCATCGGCGCAGCAGGAATCCCCGAAGCTGGGCTCGTAACGATGGTGATAGTGTTGAAAGCAGCCGGACTTCCCATCGAAGGGATTGGTCTCATCCTTGCCATCGACTGGCTCCTGGATCGCTTCCGTACGACATTAAATGTCTGGGGCGATGCTGTTGGAGCAGCGGTGATCGATAGCGCGGAATCTGATGAATCCGCATAGGGGATAGCGTCTAAAAACAGAGCAAAAAGCAGAGGGAAATGAAATATCTGAGATTCCTTATTGGGATTGTGACGGTATTGCAGATTTGCAGCTACGGGGAGTCAATCCCTAAGATTGATAAAGCTCTTTTGCGCACGCCCCGAATGGCGGCTCAGACATTTCAGGATTATGCCAGCAGCGGCAAGCAGAGAAATTTCAAACTGGCGTCGCAGTGCTCTGATCTCAGCCAACTGAAAGCGTCCACAGAAGACGAGAGAATCATTCTCGGAGCGCAACTGGCAGAAATGCTTATTTCTGCGCTGGAAGCCAAAGGCTACCCGATCAATATACATGGCCTGCCAGACAAGACCGATGTGACCGAGGGCGAATTAACCCTCGTCGTTAATGCTCCCCAGTTCCGTCTGCAGAAAGTCGGTGAGACGTGGCTGTTGTCTGCATATTCTGTGGCCCGGATAAGGCCCTTTTACGATTCGGTCATTTCGTCACAGGCCAGGTGGATTCTTGAACACATGCCGGCCAGTTTACGTAAAACGCTATTGGGCGTGGCTTACTGGCAGATGATTGGGTTGTTCGCCGCACTGCTGCTCGCATCTATCTCCCGGCGGTTCACTATCTATTTCTGCGACAATCATCTCCTCAATCTTGCGGGAAAAAGCCGTTTTCAGTGGGACGACGATTTCGTCAAGGCGGCGGCCAAACCGATTGGCATGATGGTTTTTGCCGGGCTTCTCTGGTCACTCTTTCCCAATCTACAATTCGGCATGAGGGTTAGCATGGTGGCGCGGGTGACTTGCGTTTCGCTTTTTGCCTATTCGGCTATCTGGCTCTTCTATCGAATGGTCGATGTGATGGCCGTCTATCTGGCCCAGCTAACCGAACGCACAGATACCAAGCTCGATGACCAACTCATACCGATCATTCGGAAGACCCTGAAAACCTTCGTCGTCCTGATCGGCATCATTTTCACGCTGCAGAACCTGGACGTGGATGTGACCTCGTTTATCGCCGGGCTAGGCATCGGCGGGCTAGCTTTTGCCCTCGCTGCAAAGGACACGCTCAGTAATCTGTTTGGCTCAATCATGATCCTGATCGATCGCCCATTTCAGATTGGTGACTGGGTGGTCATCGGCAAACAGGAGGGCACGGTCGAAGAGGTAGGTCTGCGCTCGACACGGATTCGCACTTTTTACAAGTCACAGATCACCATCCCGAATGCGACCCTGGCGACCACTAATATCGACAACATGGGCCGGCGCGATTATCGGCGAATCAAGACTTACATTTCCGTTCAGTACGATACGCCTCCCGACAAGATCGAAGCGTTCCTTGAGGGAATCAGACAGGTTATTTTTGCCAATGAATATACATGGAAAGACTATTTTCATGTTTATTTAAATCAGTTTAATGCTTCATCTCTTGACATTCTGTTCTACGCATTTGTTGAAACGGATGACTGGGGTATTGAGCTTCGCGAGCGGGGCCGTATTTTTCTGGAGATTATTCGACTCGCAGAAAAGCTGGAGGTGGAATTCGCCTTCCCGACACAGACAGTACATGTCGATTCATTTCCAGGGCAGGAGAGGCCAGCCACAGAAGAAGAAGCAGCCGCGGAGATGGCGAGAGTGGCCGCAGAGTTCGGACCTGGTGGAGAGCATGCGCGGCCTGAAAGTGTTGATATGAGGAAGCTGGCGGATGGCGAAGAGAAGTGAGAATCGAGTCATTTGTAGCTGGTCTCGGAGAGTCCAGGTACGACGTTTCACCCAATAAAGAATTCACCTGACTCCATGAAAACGTAAAGGCGGCCACGGATGGCCGCCATTTTTTCAACGGAGCTGCTAAACCTCCGCAGCAAGGTAAGCTGGCCCGAATTAGTATCCAACTGGAAGAGCCCCCCTGACCGGCCGCCGACGATAAACTGGTCTTCCAGCGTTGCCCCGCAATTGATGGTTTCCCCTGCATAAAGTCTGTGTAGTATTTCTCCGGCAGGACTGATTAGTAAAACCCAGCCGCTCCTGGAGCCTGCCAGGATACTATTGCCTGGAATGCTGCAGAGGGTTGTCGGGTACTCACCGGTATCATGGCTCCACAGCTCTTCGGCTCCACGCCAGCAAGTGACGTGTTCCGTGCTGTTTGCCGCTCCTCTGATGATTTCGATTCTGCCATCAGCATCAATGTCCGCTGCCAGTAGCGATGTCATTTCTGTAGGCATCCCCAGATCGCTGTCCCATTCAGTTCTTAGTTCCTGGAGTCTGTCGCCACTAAGTGCAAATAAAGAAATGAATCCATGAAC
>JASLXP010000217.1 GCA_030740295.1 Planctomycetota bacterium | reverse complement strand
GTTTTCTCATGTCGGCACAGACGATATGGGCAAGTTCCTCCGCAATACGCTCGTGCGCGAGGGAGTCGATGTCACGCTGCTCAAAGACAACCCCGACCACCTGACCGCGCTTGTCGTGCTCGGGGTCAATCCGCCCGACCGGTTTCCGCTGATTTTCTATCGGGATAACTGTGCCGATATGCAGGTCAGGCCCGAGGATGCCGATCCGGAAGTTTTCAAAAGAAGCAAAGCGTTTCTGTTTACCGGCACGTGCCTTTCGCAGCCCGCGATGAACGAGGCCACGTTGTACGCGGCAAAGCTCGCCAAAGAGGTGGGCACTGCCGTCGTGTTCGATATCGATTACCGTCCTGTCCTCTGGAAGCTCACCGATCCCGGAGACGGTGAGACCCGTTTCGCTCTTGCACCGTTTGTGACGGCAGAGATTCAAAAGGCCCTGCCGATGTGTGACCTGGTCGTCGGCACAGAAGAAGAGATCCTGATAGCAGGCGGCGGTGAAGACCTCGACGGGGCCGTGCGATCTATCCGGCAGGTAACGGACGCACCCATTGTTCAAAAACGAGGCGAAGAGGGCTGCGCGGTATTCCTCGAAGACCTGGAAAACCCGATCGAGGCCCAGCCGTTTCCGGTCGAGGTTCTGAATGTGCTGGGCGCCGGAGACGCGTTCATGGGCGGATTCCTGCGCGGCTGGCTCCGCGGCAAGGATTGGGAGACATGCGGCAAGTTCGGCAATGCCAACGGCGCACTCGTGGTATCGAGGCACGGCTGCGCGCCCGCGATGGCCTCGCTCCGTGAGATGCTGTTCTTCACTGAAAACTATCACACCAGGCCCGACGTCCTTGAATCCAAAGAGCTCGAGCTGCTGCACCGGGTGACCCATCTCGGCCATCCTGCGGCCTCGCAGAAACTCATTCTCGCATTCGACCATCGGGGCCAATTCGAGGCGTCATGCCAAGAGCATGGCAAAGACAGAGCATGCATCGTCGAATTCAAGAAAAGAGTTTTCGAAGGCTTCAAAGCCGCACTCGGACCCACAGCAGACTCCCCTGCTCCCGTTTCTTCCGACAGTGCGGCCATTCTGATCGATCCCGTTTACGGCCAATCGATCTTGAAGCAGGCTGCGGAAGAACCATTCGATTTCGGCATACCTGTCGAGGCTACAGACGCCTTCCCCTCCGAGTGGCTTGGCTCGGGCTCGATCTACCAGCAGTTGGTCGAGACACCGTCCACAGCCTTCGTCAAGTACCTGTGGTACTATCACCCCAAGCTTCCAGATGAGATCCGGGAACACCAGATGTCACGTGTGAAAGAGCTCGACAACGCCTGCAGCGCACTGGATCGCCGTTTCATGCTCGAGCTCCTCGTGCACGATGATTTTGAAAACAACTGCGAAAACCTCGTCGCGTCCATGAACGACGTTTACGAAGCGGGCGTCTTCCCCTACTGGTGGAAGATCGGCGCACTCGAAACTCTGGCAGAATGGAAGACCGTCTGCGAAGTCATCGACAAATACGATCCCGACAGCCGCATCATCGTGCTCGGCAGCGGCGCGGAGATGGCCAGATTCACCAGTTGGTTTTCTATCGTGAAGGAGACCCACCACACAGTCGGTTTCGCAGTCGGCCGCACCATCTTCTGGCCCGCCTGGCAAAGCTACGTTTCAGGGGAGATAGAGCTCGACGCCGTGCCTGCTCTGATAACCGCAAAATATCTGGAATTGGTGAAGATCTGGCAGGAGGCATAGTGTGCGGATAAGCCTGTCATGAGATCGGCAGATGCGGTGTGCTGCACACAAGCACTGCCAGCCCTCCGGACCGGATCTTATAGGGCTCCTTCACAAACGGGCACACCAGCAAGTTCTTGCCCTTCGGATAGGCCGCTCGAAAGACCTCCAGCGCGTGTGGCTCGAAGGCATCCGGATTTATCTTGGCTTCCAACGCGTCCGCCCTTCCCCGCTTTCCGATGGCAATAAAATCGATTTCGTGCTTGTGCCTGTCTCGCCAGTGGCGCAGGTTTGAAAGAGGATATGCGGACCTCAATTCATCCAGTACCAGATTCTCCCACAGATGCCCCCTGTCACCTTCACGTATTTGCTCCCAACCGCGCACATGCGCAATCAGGCCCGTGTCGTGCACATAGGTTTTTGGCTGCCTGACGATCTCCCGATGACCGCCACCGTGAAAAGGTGGCAGCCTCAGGATCGCCTGACCAATTTCCATCGCGTCCATGTGCGACATCACCGTAGGCCGGCTCATGCCGGATTCCTTGGCTAGATTTGTCACATCCAGCAGGCCGCCGCTCCGCATGCAGAGCAGCTTCAACAGTTTCATGAATCCCGTTCGGTTTCGTACTCCAAACAGTTCCTGGATGTCCCGCGCATAAAAGCTGTCCATCCATTCTTCAAAAAAGGATGTGTCCAGGTCTTCGGCAAGCAGGAGTTCAGGGAACCCTCCGTGAAGTAATCGGCGATCAAAATCTGTCACCTCAAAATCAGTCAGACATTCTCTCCACAAAACGGGCGTCAAAGAGATGACATGTTTTCGCCCGGTGAGAGCGTCCTTGAATTTCTTCGTGGCTTCGAGAGTGGACGACCCCGTGGCCAGGATGCGCAAGGACGAATACTCATCCGCCGCAACCTTCAAGAGCAAACTGGGATCATCGAGCCGGTGTATCTCATCAAATATCAGCGTCGCCCGTTTGGGTTGTTGCTCGAAGAAGAATTCAGGATCACCCAGTTGCCGCCGCACGGATGGCAGGTCGCAATTGAGGTATTTGGCACCCTCGACCTGGTCAGCAAGACTCGTTTTACCGATTCGTCTGACTCCCGCGAGCCAGACGATGCTGCGCTTTCGCCACAAATCATGAATCTGATCCAGCCAGAAAGGTCGTTTTATCATGAAAACGTATTTTACGTTTAGCCGGCTAAATGTAAAGTATGATTTCGTCTGGTTCCGTGCAAAATGGCGGATTCGGGCCGTTTCAGCAGAGCCAACCGCACCCACATCTGCTTAACTCTTAATCCCCTCAGGCTGATGCGGTTACGATTATGTATGTGATCTTTACTTTTCATTTACATATCTACCGCCTGAAAAGCTAAGATGACCCGCCCCGGCGGAGTGGCTTTCTTCCACTCCAACAATATCCCCACACCATCCTCCCATTCTCATCCATTCTTAAATGTCCGACAAACAGACTCTCACCCCGGAAGTTCAGAAACTCCTCAACAAGGTAAAAGCTCGTGAACGGCGTCTCCGCCACATCAAGGGCTTTTTCCTTTTTCTTTTGGCCCTCTGCGCCATCACCCTTGCTGGAGCGATGTTCGATCGCTTTGTGCCGGCCACTCGTGACACGCGATGGATGGTCGCCTGGAGCGCTTACCTGCTGAGCGTTGGTTGCCTGTTCCTGCTCTGGCTCCGGCCGGCCCGCAAGACGATCTCAAATGTAGAAGCGGCGTGGCTGGTCGAGCGAGGGGTCGGCAAGCTCGACGAAAAGCTCGTCTCCACGGTCGAGCTGAGCGAGCACGAAGATGAGTTCGATTTCCTTTCGTTGCCGATGATTCGTGAGCTGGCTAAATCCACATCGGCTGAGGCAGGCAGTGTGCCCGTGGATCGGGTATCGCCGATTTCCAGAGTGAAGCAGCCTGCGATGGCCCTTGCCGGTGTTGCGATTGTATTCCTTATCATGGCGGCCATTCCGCAGATCAGGCTGCATCGGCTTTCAGCACGCTTCTGGTTTCCGAGTGTGCGCTATGGCCGCATCGGCAGTTTCCAGCTCAAGGTCAAGAGCGCGGACAATGACCGGGTTGCGATTGGTGAGGCATACAAATTTCACATCCACTCCACTTCGCCAGAGGTTGAGAGCGTGTTCCTCAACATCAATCTGGCCAATGGCGAGCAGCGGGCAAAGGAGGTCTTCAAAGGCGAAGATGGCGATTTCCGTTTCGACTTCGAAGACACCCTCGACAGCTTCACCTACCGGGCATCCGCGCATCATGTCTCGACCGATATCCTCGGCGTGACCGCTCTGCCAAGGCCCGATGTGGAAGAGTTCGTCAAGATCATCGATTGGCCTGAATACACCGGCCGCCTCACCACTCGTGAGGTCTCATCCACCGGAGACGTCGAGGCCCTCCCCGGCAGCAAAGGCAAGGTTATCATCCGTACCGCCGGCGCCGACCAGGGCTTCATCGTCATCGGCGAAGAGCGCAAAGAGCTGGTCCGCATCGAAGACAAAGGCGGGCTCAGCTTCGTTCACGAATTTGATTTTGAGCCGCACAAATACAAGCTCGAATTCGTCAGCACCGAGGGTATGCACAGCAACGACGACACCGAATATGTCGTCGCCCGGATTTCCGACGAGAGCCCGACCATCCAGCTCCTCGGCCTATCTGACAATCAGGCCCTGTTCGATGCGGGGGTCATGAAGCTCCGTTTCCGTGCCGAAGACGATTTCGGAATCGCCCAGGTCTCCGTCGTTTATTCGGTCAACGGCTCGCCTACCCGCGAGGACATCATCCGGGAAGGACTCAAAGCCGGCCAGACCACCCAGCTCGACGACACCCACGAATGGAACTTCGGTGAAATCACCACTGCCGACGCCAATCTCGATTTCAGCCTCATGGTCGTCGACCACTCCGGACGTTCCGGCCGCACGCATTCGGTATTCGTCAGCCGGCGTGACAAGCTCGTCAGCAATAAAGAAAAGTCGCTCGCCCAACGCACTCAGGACAGCTCCCAGACATCCACCCGCATCACCGCCGACCTCGCCCGACTCAAAGCGATTCAAGAAGAGCTCCGCCACGCGGACGAACGCCAGACCAGGGCACTCATCCGAGAGGAGAACATCCTGGCCAATCGCATTGCCGAGGATTTCGAGAAGCTCATCAAGACCCTCGCCTCCGCCGAAAAGACGGCCGCTGAATCGTCTCGTGAGCCCTCCCTGCGTGATCTCCGTGAAAGCGCCGAATCCATCGCTCGCAACGAGCTCCCTGAATTCGAGCTCAGCCGCGGCATCAAAAACGTGCTCGTGCAAAATCACGAGCCAGCCATTGCCGGCTACCTCCGGCAGCATGCTCGCCTGACAACAGTCGCCACCCAGCTCGAACAGGCCGCCGGTTTCCTCGATGCCCGGTTCCGAGGCGAGGCGTTCGCCAAACAGCTCAACAATCAGATCACTCGTTACGAGACCATCATCAAGGCCCGGAAAAGTGTCGATACGCCCGAAGCCCGTGAAAAACTCGACCGGCGCGGCATCGAGGCCATCCGCCGTTTGGGGCCCATCTCCACAGAGACGCACAAGTTCGCTAAGCGCGTTCCCGGCTACGGATACCTCACCCAGTTCAAGAGGCTCGACGACGAGGTCCGGAAAGTCATCGCCCAGCTCAATCGCGAACCTCAGAAGACACCCGGCACAGCTTGGCTCAATTACGCCCGAGACGTCCAGGCGTCTCGCCTGCCGCACCTGATCAAGAGCGTCACGACGCAATTCGATAAGGTAGCAGCCACCCTTGGCAAGGCTCGGCCGACACTCGATGCGGAGTTCGACAATCTCGCCAAAGGCCTCGACATGCTGAAGCGCGTCAAGGACGATCTCCGGCCGATCCAGGCACGGGTCCGCAAGCTCACGGACAGAAACGGTCTCGTCCTGCGCATGCTCAATCATCCAAACGGCGTCCAGCGCAGCGAATCCTACGACGCGCTCAAGGGCGAATTCGCCAATCGCAAAGAACTCTGGTCGGGCATCGTCGATACTGTCAATCTCAGCAAGAATCCATACACCCACCAGCAGTCCAATTTCCTCGTCTCCTACGAAGGATGGCTCTATATCCGCGAGCCCGGCGAATACACCTTCGGCCTCATCGCCGATGACTGCGCCTATCTCCGTATTGATGAGCGCGTGGCCCACGGCATCAATTCCTGCCCGCCTTACCCCCTCGAGGTGATCCCCGCGGACGAGCCCATGGAACTCGCCATCGGACGCTATCCCGTCGAGCTGCTGTTCGCCCAGGGCATCGGCGCGGCGGTCATATCGCTCCATTGGAAAAAGCCGGGTACTGACGAATTCACCCTCATGCCGGCAGACGCATTCACCCCGAAGGGCCGTGAGCACAAAGAAAACACACCTGCACAGCAGTTCGCACGCAAACTCCTCGACGCACACCTCAAAGCCGTCACCCTCAAGAAGACCGAGCTCCAGCAAAAGCTCTCACTCATCGCCGAGTCCTTCGACCGCGAATCACGCAAACTCAAACTCGAAAACGAATCCCTCATCCAGCCCCGCGCTGACCTTATCATGATGTCCGGCGTCCTGGGTTCCATTCGCCATCTGCTCGACGATCGGAAAGACCAGGCCCAGCCTTCCGTCACCACTCCCACAGCCTCACTGGATTCTGTCGCCGACGCCGAGCCCATGCTCAGACTCCAGCGCGACCTCGAGCGAATTCTCCTCACGGTCGACAACGGTCTTCGCCTTGCCACCCAGTACACGCATGACAAGCGCATCCCTCGCGCCGAGCGCCATCGTGAGATGGCCCGTCTCCACGCTCGCCTCACCATGGCAAAGAGTTTCTTTGCCGAAATCCAGAAACTCCCGCACTGGGACAACACCACCCGCAACAGCCTCAGACAGATTACCAGTCAGCTCGGCACCAGCGCCAGAAACAGCCGCGAATACCAGAAGGGAGGCGATTCCCAGGAGGCCAAAAAGCTCGCTTCGCTCTCCGACAGCCTGCAGCGAATCAAGACCGAAGGCACAAAAATCCGCGACGACCTCACCGTCAAGAATCTCCCCTATCGTGACCGTCTGGCTGAGCTCCTGCCCGTCGCTTCTCAGCAGGTCTACTCCAGTGCGAACGAGCTCACAGAGGCCGACAAGCCCATCCACTCCGCACGCAACAAGAAGGCCACCCAGGACCTCGCGTACGGCATCCTCGAAGACGCGCCCGAGGCCATGAAACGCATGATCGCGGCCGAACGAGAGCTGGAAAACATCTCCACCCGCCTCCGGGCCGACGCACTCGGTGAGATTTCTCGCAAAGTACCGGACATCGAAAAAGCTTCCATCAATGCCTCTGCCGCGCTCGCCCTCGACAAGGTCCGCAAAGGCGACCTAGATCGCACCATGAACAGCCTCGACGCCGCGTTCGCCACCGCAAGCATCGCCACCGGAGAGAGCACTGACGAGGACAAAAGGATGGACACCCTCCTCGCAAATACCCTCAAGGGCGACGAGAAAACACGCCGCAAGCTCCGTCAGATCGCCGACCTCCTCGAACAAATCGAAAAGGGCATGCGCGGCGAAGTCAGCAACAAAGATTTCATCGCCGCCCGCAACCAGCTCCACCAGCTTGCCGGGGACCAGGGCCGTTCATTCCAGCGCCTCACTGACGCCATGCGCGCCCGGCAGGATCTCGACCGGCTCGGCGCCGACCTCCAGGAGGCCAACACCAAGGGCGGCCAGGATCGCCTCAAGCACCTCGCCATGGCCGCCGGCGAATCCGACAAGCTCAAACAGGAACTCGCCCGGCGTACCCCCGGC
>JASLXP010000216.1 GCA_030740295.1 Planctomycetota bacterium | reverse complement strand
CGGAACTGCATCAGTTTTCATTTTCCCCGCAACCTTGAGCCCGGCGCGGTCCGATGCCGAATCGTTGATGCCGGCAGGACCTCCAAGCCGTTTGTCCTGAATGAGCCGGACGTGTGGTGGTTCCAGGGGGATGGTGGTCAGCAGGCTTCGCCCGGTGGATGGCTGGGAGTTTTCGGGCGGTGTCTGAGTTCTGATGGTAACGCGCGGTTGGCTCTCAAGCGCGGGAACAAGACGACTCCTGTTGCACTCGAAAGTCAGGACCAGTGGTCGCTCAGAGCCGGGTTGCCCGACGGACTGGCCGAGGGTGATTACGAGGTGCTGGTTCATAACGGATTTGCCGGTGAATCCGGGTGGCGGTCGCCCGGCAACGTCCAGATCCGGCCCCGCCACGAGGTGTGGAAAGACCGAGTCTTTGACGTGACAGATTTTGGGGCTGTCCCGAATGACCGGGCATTCGATACTTCTTCCGTGCAAGCGGCGTTACGTGCGGCGGCGAAAAACGGTGGCGGGATCATTCTCTTCCCTCGCGGACGTTATCAGATTACGGAAGCACTGACGGTACCGCCGTACACGCTGCTCAAGGGGAAAGGGCTCAAACTCTCACAGCTCTATTGGCCGGACACCGAGGCGCCGCCGGACTCCTTGATTCAGGGCAGCCACTCTTTCGGGATCGAAGATCTCTTCATAACCTCTGGCAATTACCTCAGCGGAATCGTCGCCAAGCCATCCGATGGAGCGGAGAGCGGCAACATCACCTTGCGCCGGGTACGTATTCGCTTGCTGCGGGATCAATATGTAAGCGCGGAAGAGCGAGTTCGACGGGAGGGTCTGCCGGGCGCGGCATTGAGGATTGGCGGACCTTTAATGCGAATAGAGGATTGCGACGTCTACGTCACTGGCACGGCTTTCGGATTGGGAGGCACGGACGCAGTCATCGCCCGCAACCGCTTCATGGGAGGAACTGGTTACCTCAGCGGCGGTGAGAGGATTATCTTCGAGAAAAATTTCATCACCGGAGGCGGCATCAGCGTTGGGCCCGGAGGGCTCTACCAGCGCAACGTCTATTGGGCGAACAATCGCGTCGAGCGGAACTTCAAGCACGACCGTGAAGCCATGACGTTTGATGGCGGAGGCCATGCGTACCAGGGAGGGCTCAAATCCTGGAAGGGAACGCGCATGGTGCTGGCGACCGAGCGGATGGCGTGGCGTCACGGATCGGATCATTGGGTCAATGGAGGCATGATGGTCATGGACGGGCGCGGCGCGGGTCAGCTTCGCCGGATCACTCGTATCGGCAACAACGTCGTCGAAATTGATCAGCCGTGGACTATCGAACCGGACGTGAGCTCCCGAGTGATGATTTCGTGCTTCCGCGAACGGTATCTGTTCGCGAACAACCACATCGAAGACGCCACCATTGCGCTCCAACTTTATGGCTCGCTGATTGAGGGGATCCTGTCCGGCAACACCTGCGCAAGGGCGGGGGGATTCCACAGCTATGGGATGTTTAAGGGCGGCGGACCGGAACCATCGTGGTACGTGCAGTTCCTTGGCAACGAAATCCTGGAGGGTAATGCCTACCGCGGTGCACAGAATGAGATACCTGCCTCTGACTCGCACCTGGCTATCAGAGATCGCGGCCACCCAAGCGCCCGTTTCCCCTTTACCCGGACCTGTCTCGCCCGGCGCAACATTCTTCATAACAACGCGCGGTTGGAGGTCCTGGGCGGGGGGATTGTCGATAACGCGCTGATTGAAAACTGTGTAGTCAAGAATTCCGATGTTGGCCTTTATGTAACGGACCGAGCCCGGGGCGTAATCCTCTGGGGTAATCGCTTCGAGAACGTCAGAAAACCAATGGCCGGTGCGATTGGCAAAGCTGTTTTGCACCCGGCCGATCACGCGCTCGCAGCGATGAGTGGTGCTGCGACGCTCCTGGATTCTGAAATGCCGCAAGAGTGGCAGAAGCTCCGGCAGAGCCTGGAAACCTCAAGGGCTGCAGACCCGGAATCCGATGTCACGAAGAAGAGCGTCCAGGACGCGAAGGCAAAGATGCTTCAGCTTGTCGCGAAAGCTAATCGAAGCACCATCCCCGCAGACGTCATGAGTTGGCTTCTGGGTATGACGGCAACTGCGCATACTCACACGCTGAATCCCGTCATCAACGCTGGCAAAGGCGGTGATGCAAAGATGCTGATCACCTTCTCCCTTGCCCCATGGTCTGCGCCATGCACGGTGAAAGCGCGGCCCGTGCCGCCTGCCGGCTGGAAAATCCGAGCTGAGTCAGGTGCGAGCCTTCGACCGGGAGGGAGTGCCAGGCAGTTCCTGTTCTTCAATCTTCCCGAAGGAAATGCAGGCGCGTTTCATCTGCCCCTCACTTATGAAGTGGTCGGAGCAGGCTGGAGATTCGAATTCAGCGACTCCATTTCACTTGGCAGTTTTGCGATCACCGATTGGCTCCTCGCCGGCCCATTCGAAAACAAAAGCGGCAAGAGCATCGACACCACCGTGCATCCCCCGGAACGCAAGCTGGATGTGACGGCCATTTACCGAACTCGTGATGGCCAGCAAGGCTGGAAGCCCGTTCACACAGACAGGGGCTGGCTCGATCTCGTGAAGCAGTTCAAAGACTCCGGTAAATCCGTCGCGTATGCCGTCGCATGCGTGCGCTCGGACCGTGCTATCCCGGTCAAATTTTCATTCTCAGGTGACGGTGCGCTGCTCTATGTAAACGGGAAGCGCATCGGCACTCGGTGGCGTTTCAGCCAGTGGGGATGCACGACGCTCCAACGGGGCGAGAACCTGATCCAACTCATCTCGACGAACATTGATGGTGGATGGCGTGTGCAGACAAAAGTGGAAACTCTCGGCGCCTTGAAACCTGGCGAGCTTTACTGCGTGGCGGCCGAAGCATTGAAGGATGTCAACTTGCTGAAGAACGCTTCTCGTCCGACGCCCGAAGGCAAAGGCCTCCCGCACTGCGCCGGTATCGATTGGAAGCTCACCTTTGATGACGACTTCAATCGCGACCGCCTCGGCAACGTCCTCGAAGGCCGGAGCGATGCCCACTGGATTTCAAGGGAGTGGAAGATCGTTGACGGGCACGTCCAGCCTCAGGCAGCGTGGACGACGTTGGCCTATGGCGAGCCCATCAAACCACCCGTCCGCATCGAGTACGATGTGTACTCCAACACCGATAAAGTACGCATTCTTGGGACAATGTTGTGTCCGAAGGGAATGTCAAAACATCGCTTCTGGGGGCAGATGTACGGCAACGGTTATTTCCTTTCGCTCGGCTGGCACAACCGTTTTTCCAACGGGGTCATGCGCAACGAGAAAGAGGCAATCATCGACGAGTCAGGCATTCGATTGGCAAAAGACAAGTGGTACCACGTCATCGCTCAGTTCATCCCACCCAGATGCCAACTCTTCGTGGAGGGCAAGAAAGTATTGGAATACGAAGACCGAGACTGGATCGCAGGATTGAACGAAGTCGCCCTCTACAGCTATCCAATCCACCGGTTCGACAACCTGAGGATTTACCAGGACGGCAAGCAGTGACTGGGGAACAGGATTGGGGTCGGGCCTCCATTCATTTGGATTGCATCTGTCCGCCAGCGCGATCAAATTAGCAACAGACAGCAAGTGGCACAGAAGTGCATCCACATCAGCCAGCTTTCGAAGACGATTCACCATTCACCATTCACCATTTATCAACCTTCCATCTATGGCCCACGCTACCGCTTCCGGCGAGCAACGTGCTTGAATCCCAGCACCTTCAACCCCTTCTGAACATGTTTGCTCTGGTGAAACAGTTTCCAGATCAGTTGGGTTGAATAGTTCTCGAACATCAGGAGGACGAGGCCCTTGTCTATTCCCAGATAGCTCTTACCGATCCAGGGCTTGTTACCGTTGTTTTTGGTCATGAAGCTGTAGGCGTCGTAAAGTCCGTATTTTCCGACCAGGCCGGGGATGGTGTACATGTATTCCAGAGCTTCGATGGATTCCTTCGGCGTGAAGACCACGAACGCCGACGAGCCATAGGGTGCGACCGTGCCGTCTTCGAGAAGTGAATGTCCCGCGCCGATGGGCTTCGAGCCGTACCTTCCGCTGTAAAACGTGCTCGGGCTCATACAGGCGGACATGCCCCAGGAATTGGGGCCAAGCCCCTTGATCTCGTCTGCTCGGTCAATCGCGTATCGCCTTGCCGCAATGGCAGCGTGACGCGAATTCTCAAACCAGTTGCGGCCCAGCTTGTCATCCAGATTCCTGAAATCGACAAAGGCATGTGTCCATTGATAGGTGAAGGCGGCGCCCGTGCCGCAGAAAATGAACTCCTCACCTTTGTAGCGACCCCTGTACGTGATCATGGCATAGTACGGAGCCGCGTCTGTCGCATGACCAGGATCGGGCGCACCCGCGCCCAGGACGTACAAGAAAATATGCTCGCTGTAGGCTGCCCATCCGCCGAAGAACCCCTCTTCATTCATGCCGCCCGGCGGTTCTTTCGGAGGCTTGTCCTCAGGGAAACAGGCAAGATAGGGGTGCTTTTTCTTCGGGTCCGTGAACCAGTTCCAGTCCATTCGGGCATACAGTTCCTCGGCCAGTGCTTTGACTTCGCCGCCGAAATATTCACCGGCGATCAGCGCACCCATGATCATGGTCCCGCTGGACGCATTGCTGAGCTCGACACCATGCGCATCATTCCACCCGCGCCGACCGGTATCGGGATCGATGAAGTGGTAATAGAAACCTCGTATGTGCTTGAGCTTCTTGAGAGTCTTCAGCGTGATGACTGCACGTTTGTAACCATCTTCCCTCGTAATCCAGCCGCGCTTCACCCCGACAACGATGGCGGCAAAGTAGAACCCTTGCGACTCGATGGGGATGGGTGAATACCTTCCGAGACCGACGTAATCTCCGTTGGTCATGCCATAAGTCGGGCTCTTGGGATCGGAGACCCATTCGTTCCAGAAGAAGTCGAAACATCCGCGCAGCTCGCGTTCCATCAGAGGCGTCAGCGGCTTGGGGTTACTGGCGACCGGAAACCCTATCCTGGAGAGAGGCGTCGCCGCGGCTCCTTCCGCGCCAGGAACGTCCACGACTTCATTCTCATCTGCTGCAGTACCTTTTCCTGTACTGTCCTCAGCGCGAGTGCAACTGGAAAAGACCGCGGCCTGGAAACATATGAAGATGACTACCTTGTTGAGTTCTCGGATCATGACCAAACCACTTTGCTCCGGTCTGTTGAGAGTCTGGGGTTCCACATCTCTATTCTGCTGGATGCGAAGGTGGCTCGCCAAAGATACATGAATCAGTCTCGCACCAGTTGGCCTGACGGGTATCGTCAATACAAGCGGGGTCTCGGTGATTGAGACAGAAGTGCAGCGTTTCAGGGCCAGAGTTTATGTGACGAGATAGGCTATCGGAGTGATAGCCCATCTCGTGCTTCCATGCCTCGTTGACCTCACGGGCCCGTACTTCCACAGAACTCTGTCATAGCCCCAATCAGATGGAAGTTCGCTACAATGCGCCTATCGTTTAGAGACTCCACGATACGACAGAACGATATTTCTGAGGAGAGTTCATTTATGTTCAAGCGAGTGCTTGTCTTTGCTGCCCACGCTGATGACGAATTGGCAATGGCGGGGACTATTGGGAAATTTGTCCAGGAGGGGACTGAAGTCTACATCGTCTTGATGACTGACGGCAGCGAAGGTTACCCCGAGCCGGATATGAAGGAGACAATTGTCGAGACCAGGAAACGTGAGGCAGCGGCTTGCGATGAAGTGCTGGGGACAGCCGAACGTGTCTTCCTGGATGAGCCGGACATGGGACTTCAGCACAAGAAAGATGTGGTGCTGAAATGTATGAGGGAGATCCGCCGCTTCAGGCCTGATGCGATCTTCACACAGGGCGGCGAGGATAACCATCCCGATCACCGTGCCACTCATCGCATCACTATCGATGCCCAATGGCAGGCAGGCCAGCCCGTCTGTGCCGAACTGGGCGAGCCATGGAGAACGCCCATCGTTTACTATTACAAGGGCGTATCGGTCAAGATGCCGAAGATAACTATCGACGTTAGCGAAACGGCCTACAAGAGACAGGAGGCCCTGGCCACTCAGGTCTCCCAGCACACGCTGTTTGGTACCACCCGCGAGCAGTTCCTCGCCAGGGCAGAGGACCTGAAGAGAAATCCGCAAAAGGCACAAGAAACGTTCTGGATTGCCGAGTGTAATTCGTTCAACAGGTTCTTTGCACCGTAAAGAATTTCTTCGGAACTTCTGTGCGGTGTACGCGTGCTCTTCTTTGTCCTAATCATCGTCTTAATCTTTGTCTTCTTTCAAGTCCTCATGATTTCAGAGGTTACGAACCAGAAGTCAGGACGAAGATAAAGACGAAGATTAAGACAGAGATTTTTTACTTACTTAACTTCTCGGTTGCGGCCAACTGATACCGTAAGCAAAAGGGGACCCATGAATCTCTATCGGGGCGAGATACACAGCCACAACAAGCTTGGCTGTGGCCAGGACAGCCTTGAACGGAGTTACGAGATTGACCGTCCGCATCAGGATCTCTAACAATGCGAATACCTGGAATACTTGTTTTGCTGTTTTCGCTGCCCTTTTCAGTTGGGGCGGAACCGGGCGGTCCGCCCGTCGCTCGATGGACTTTTGACAAAGCTGAACTGCCGACTATCGCCGACGTGACGGGGAGCGGTTACCACGGCAAAGTCTCTACACCGGAAGGGGCGATATCTCTCAAGCTGGTTACTGGGCTTCGGGGACAGGCGCTCCAGTTCACTTCCAACGCCCGGCCGATGGCTGC
Source organism: Planctomycetota bacterium (assembly GCA_030740295.1). The sequence continues at coordinate 42,903 of JASLXP010000216.1, read as the reverse complement.
GGTGTTGGTGCGCAAACTCGGCAACCTTGACTTTGCCAAAGGCTTCACCTTCGAGGCTGTCGTACGGCTGCGAAAGGAAGCCCCGCGTGAGAATACTTTTGAAATCATCACCAACACTCTCAGCGATCGGGGCAAGGGGGTCCGCTTCCGGGTGAGTTGGAACAGCCTGGGTCTCCTCAGTGGAGACGGCAAGAAGACCTGGGGCATATCGTCCAAGCCGGCCATCCATCCCGTGCGGCGCGGGCATTGGCAGCATTTTGCCGGTACCTACGATCCGGAGAAGGGGATTTACCAGATCTATATCGGCGGCAAGCTCGCCGGTGAGGCAACGGCCCTGCCCCCCACAAAAGGGAGAGCCGACTGCACCATCGGCTCTTATGTGAATGGTTACGCGTACGGCATGATGGGCGACATCGATGAGATTGTGGTCTACGACTATCCGCGCCGCCCCATCGAAATTGTGAAATCCGCGAGGCTCCGTTAGCCGCACGCTTGACACTATCGGAATTTCAATAATGCCCACAGGCTAAGCGCTGACGAAAAGAACGGAGTGGTTGGGTGGTGATTGCTTCTGCATCCAAAATCATTCTCTTAATCATTCTCCTAATCATTCTCGGATTGAACTTACTGAGGCAAGAAAGCTCCCATTTCAGCATTTCAGAAGAGGATGACGAGGAGGCCGAGACAAAGGCAATCTTACGGATTTGAATGACAATTCTCAGGGGCAAAGCCCCGGGACGTTTGCCTAGCCCAGCCCAACGGGCTGGGTTTTCGGGCAGATCAACCTTAGGGGCAACGCCCCGGTCATTTAACCCAATGAACAGCCTCCTTATAAATGGCCGGGGCGTTGCCCCTTTTCAAATCTTTGTACCATTCACCCAGCCCGTTGGGCTGGGCTAGGCAAACAGCCCGGGGCTTCGCACCTGAAATCCGTCAAAACGACTCATGTCCAGTACCAAATACCCCATTTGCCTCGGCCTGATTGCGCACGTCGCTGTCGCTGGATTGCTGCACGCGGAAAGAATCCAGGCGCACCGGGCAGCCACGCCCCCGGTCCTCGATGGCCAGTTGAACGACACTTGCTGGAAACGGGCCTCCGTCTGTCGTGTGTTTTACGTGATGAACAGCGTCAAGAAGGCCACCCCCGGGAGCTCGGTCCGAGTAGCATTCGATGACAACGCGATCTTCTTCGGATTGGAAGCCCGGGAACCAAAGTTGGACAAAGTCATCGACCGAGTCCGGCCTCACGACGGCCCAGTTTCCAGGGACGAATGCTTCGAGATCATGATCGATACGAATGGCGATCAGAGCAGCTATGTGCACCTGATCGCCAACACGGCCGGGTCTCGCTATGACGAGGCCCGCAGCCAGACTGGCTTCGTGACCCACCACTGGGACGGAGAATGGAACGCGGCTGTCGCTCGCGGTGGAAATTCCTGGACCATGGAGATTCGGGTGCCCTTCTTCACACTCGGAATCGATTCAAGTGTTGGTGAGACCTGGCGAATCAACGTGGCCAGAGAAAGAAGAATCGACCAGCAGACTCTTAGCTGCATCGCCAGGAACAGTGCCTTTCATACACCGGGCAAGTTTGTCCCGTTGGAAGGATTGGATGTCGATTTCACCGCGTTTGCATTCAAAGTGAAGCCTCCTCAGATCAAGACCGTGATGAAGAAGACCGGTCTGGAAGGCAACCTGCTCTTTCCGATTGAAGCCTCTGCCGGGCCTGCGGTCCTTGCCGAAGCCTGGCTCGAAGCACAGTCCGGTAAGGTCGAGATCGTGGAACAGAAGGGAGCTCTGTCTTCCCGTTCGGGTCAGCTTTCCCTCGGCCCAATCCCTCTACGAGAACGCGGCAAACATGCGGCCTACCTGGTGCTGAAGGATTTTCAAACCGGGCGTACAGTCCATTTTTCCCGATGGAAACTGGATATCGACTACGTGCCGATCGTCATCGACGTTTTGGAGCCGTTCTATCGTGACTGCATCTTTTCTACCCAGAAGCTGAAAGAGATCGTCTTTACTGCCGCGGCCAATCTGCCTGAAGACCGCTTGAAAGGTGCAAAGCTCAGGGCTTCGCTGATTTCAAAGGATGGAAAGGCCGCGGCCACGTCTCCAGCTCAACCGGTGTCTGGCAGGCCATCGACTTTCCGCTTTGCCGTGGCGCCCCTTGCCGATGGCCGCTACAACATCTTCGTGGAGACCCTCGCACAAGATGGTGACGTGATTGCTTCCGCTCGGCGGGAGATCCGTAAACTGCCGTATCACCGGGGCGAGGTCTGGTGGGGCAGAGACCTGGTGATGCATGTGGACGGCAAACCGTTTTTCCCCCTTGGCTCGTGGGGTTGGCTGGAGAGCCCGTCGGCCAATTTCATTCTTGGCATTCCACCCGAGCCAGGCAACAAGAAGATCATCGCCGCCTTGTTCTGGAGCAGTCACAGGAAGTATCTGAAAGAGCCGGAGGCGGGGGAATGGATCACGAACTACACCACGAAGAAGGTGATGGAGCTTCGGGAACGACCGGACCTCCTTGCCTGGTTCATCAGCGATGAGCCGGAAGTCGCATCGCTCCCGCTGAAGAATTTCGTACAGCGTTACGAGATCTTTCGAGAGCTCGACCCCTATCATCCGGTGATGGTCTCCAACGACAGTGTCCGCGGCGGAAGGATGTACTCAGCCGGGTCAGACATGAACTGGGCCCATCCCTATCCTTCCATTCTGAAGACTCATGCGGTGAACGACCTGGGTCTCATTCGCGTCAGCCAGAGGGACTACCTGGATTACACGAAGGGTCGCAAACAACTCGGCTTCATGCACCAGGGCTTCAATTACGGCGATTTCAGCGCAGTCAACGGACGCATCCCGACTTACCACGAATATCGAGCGATGAATTGGCTGGCCATCATCTACGGCGCCAAAGCCATCATCCAATACAACCGGATGGCATCACACTATCCGGAGCTTCACACCGGCCTGCCCCACCTGACCAATGAGCTTGGCGCGCTGGCGCCGGTGATTCTCTCTCAAGATTCCAGCAGGAAAGTTGGTGCTGAAGGCGAGCGCTCGCAGATCGATGTGTTGGCGAAGGAGCACGATGGTCATCTCTACTTCTTTGCCGGCACCGCAACTCCCAAACCCACCACGGCTGTGCTCAATGTGGAAGGACTCGGTAACCGGCCTCTTCACGTGGTTTCAGAGGGTCGAACAGTTGTTCCGGTCAATGGCAGATTCGAAGACGATTTTCAAGGCCACGGGATTCATCTGTATACGACCGCGAAGCCGCCGGTCCTGCCAACTGTGAAAGCCATCGAGGCTGAGATCGAAGCCAGGTATCAGCAGGCCATAAAGCCCGGCAACCTGGCACACTATACTCGTGGCACGACCGTAACCGCTTCATCCAATCAGGGCCGGGCCGAAAACGTGCTCTGGCATGTCACAGATGGCGTCATCGACACTGACGAAACGGACCGCTACCAGAGACTCCGTTGGACCGATACCACACCAGACACTTTCCCGGACTGGCTGGAGATCAAGCTGTCGAAACCAGCGCCGCTCAACCGGATCGTTATTCACACGTCCTCGCTGCAAGACTTCGCCATCCAGGCTTTCGTCCACGGGGAATGGAAGGAGGTAGCGAATGTAATCGGCAACAAGGCCGGTCTGGTCGAGAGAACTTTCAAGCCAGTTGAATCCAATCGCGTGCGCCTCTTCGTCTCACGCACGCGCGGGCCCCTGTGCAAAGTGTCGGATGTCGAGCTGTACGGCAGCAAGTGATGAGCTGAGAGTTTCGGCTGGAGTAAGCACATCGACTTCCTTGTAGTCAGGTTCTCAGTTTGCCCACATGTCGTGATACTTCTGCATGGCTCGGCAGATGGCCTCGATGTTCTCGATGGGAGTGCCCGGGTAAACGCCCCAGCCCAGGCTGAGGCCGCCTTCTTGTGAGCCCAGCGTGCGAATGCATTTGCGGATGTGGGCATCGAGCTCTTCCGCGGTCCCCAGGTAGGTGAGGCTCTGGCGGTCGACGTCGAGGGCAATGCTGACCTTCCCTTTGGCCAGCCGCTCAAGGTTGTCGAGGCCGTTCACCAAATCCTGCGGATTGAGAGTGGTCACGCCGACCTCGATGAGATCGGGGATGACGTCCACAATGCAGCCGTCCGTGTGGAGCGAGACAGACGCGCCACGATCGCGGGCGAGGCCAAAGACCCGCTGGAAGGCCGGCTTAATCAGCTTCCGCCAGGAGGCGGGGCTGATGGGCAGCCGGTCCTGCATGCCAAGGTCATCGGCCGCTCCAAGGTGTGTGGCGCCGCAATCGAGATGGGCTTCAGTGAGTGCATACCAGTAATCGGCCACGATGTCGCGAAGCTCGTAGAGCCTGGGTGAGTCCTCCGCGACATCGAGCATGAAGTTGTCCCAACCGCGCAGGTACGTCAGGCGCAGGAATATGAAACCATGTTCCGTCCCCGCGCCCGGGGCCGGGGCATCGGCTGGTCTTTCCTCCGCGGCTTCCCGGATTGCTGTCACCCGCTCCGCAGACGACGGCGGCTCCCAGGCATCGAACTTGTCCCAGGAATCGAGCGGCGCCTCGATGACCTGTCCGTCGAGTCCCATCCCCGGGAAATGCCAGAGGCAGCCCCACTCGTCCCGGTGCTTATGCTCGGACGCACGCGAGGATTTAGCTCCTTCCTTGCCGCCGATCCTGACGTGCGGGCATTCCTCTACCAGCTTGTCGAGTCGGTCTTCGTAGCGTTCCCAGATCGTATAGTTGATTCCCGCCCTGCATGGCACGATGCCGGGGGAAGGTTCACTTGTGGTGTCGGAATTCGGCTTGGACTTCTGCACGTGTGGTTCTCCCTATGGGTATCTGAGAAGGCGTAGTTGCCCGCGCGGGGTATTGAGGACGAAGTTCTTGAGTCGGTCTCCAGGATTACGGCGACACGTGGCGGTCGCCACTGTGAGGATACACAATACTGCACCGCGTCGGAAGTCCCGGGTGGCGCGGGTCGTAGGATAAATGCTGCCCGAGGTCGCAACGATTCCGTTAAGTTTGGCAGGATGACTGCGAGAGCATTCGAAACCGTCTGCGCGACGAAACGTTCGCCGCCTCACGCGAGGAATGACAGATCTGCATCAGTAACAGAGGAGTAGAGGGGAATGTGGCAAAACTGCCGCGAATACCGATTGGCTGAGGTCGAGTTGGGGTTTTCGCCGAGCTACTCGCTCGAGATGGGACCGTTACTGGGTGACGGGACGTTGCAGTGCGCCGTTACGCACCCGAGCGGCGGTTTGCTCCATGTGATCAACCACGACGGATCCATTCTCTGGACCACCGAAGTGACCAACCACGACACACTTGGCGTCACTCCCGTTCTCGTTGCAGACGTGGACGGTGACGGCGAGTGCGAAGTGGCCATTGGCGAACATCCGGAAGGTGAAAACAACGTCCTGCTTTTTGACAGAACCGGCAAGGTGAAACGTCGCATCAAACTGCCATTAGGCACGGAAGACGAGACCGGGACAACTGTCGACTCTCTTGCGTTAGCAGACATTGACGGAGACGGCACAAAGGAGCTTATCGCGGCAGTGAACGGCGGATGCATCTATGGGCTCGATCCCAGCGGCGATATCATGCTCGAAGTCCGCGGGCTCCCGCCTTTCTTTGAACATTTCCTGCACGCGGGAGACATCGATCGTGACGGGTGCGACGAACTGTTCATCAGTGGCGGCGCGAAAATCGGTGGGGACTCACCCACGAATCACCCGTTGTTCTTCGCCCTTGACCAGGACGGCACAACGCTGTGGGCGCGGGCCATCAATGAGATCGGGCCGGACGGGCACGTGGACTATGCAATCATTAAGGACTTCGATGGATCAGGCGAAGCTGCGGTGTTCTCCGCCACCGGCGGATGTCTCCTCGATCCACACGGTCACGAGTTATGGAGCGTTCGCGACACCATCAATCACGGCCAGTGGGCTGACTCACGCAAAGCGCGACAGGACAGGACCGGCGACCAGATCCTCTTGTCTGAACTGTGGAACTGGAATTACGGCATGCTTCTGCTGAACAACGACGGTGAGATCCTCTGGACATACGACGCGTTGACAGACCGTACGCTGCCCACGCACGCACGGTTCATTGACTGGCTGGGCGACGGTGTGCAGTGCGCAATCCTCGGCGAACAGCCCGAGCGCGATGTCTACCGGCCGATCGAAATCAAGGCCGTTATTCTTGATCCAATGGGTGAAGTGGTACTGCAGATTCCTTTCTGGGATGTGCGACACGAGGGCTGGGTCTACTGCTGTGAAAACCAGGCAATGGTTGGTGATATCGACGGAGACGGCAAGGAAGAATTCGTGTTCTTCCGCGCAGACGGAACGCTGATGTTCATGGGCGCGTTATAGGGAACCTCCGCCCCTGATGGGTGGCACCATCCCTTGGATGACAGCAACTGCCGGGAGAAGACCGACTCTTGGAAGGTGAGACTGAATGAACATACCATTATGTTCCGCACTTCATCACGTGCGTCTTCATTGACAGGTCTCGCAAGATGGTGACGATCGACCCCTTGTAGGTTGGCCGGGACGGCCATCCCACGATGGGGATCCGGGGACGGAGGCACGAATTCAGAGGAAAAACCACAGATGAAAATAGCATTCATTGGAGTGGGGGGCATTGCCGGTAACTACCGTGCCAGTCTGCGAAGGCTGGAGCGGCCGATTGCTGGCGTGTGCGACATCAATCCAGACCGCTCCCACGAAATTGCCAAAGAGGAATCCGCTCGGGCATATACTGACCACACCGAGATGCTGGCGGAGATCAAGCCTGACGTAGTCTTTGTATGCATTCCGCCAGGAGCACACACCTCGCAGGTGGCCGATGCTGCGCGCATGGGCGCCGCAGTATTCGTGGCGAAGCCCGTTGCTCTGGACCTGGATACTGCCCGCCGGACACGCGATGCAATCGCAGACGCCGGCGTCATCAATCAGACCGGCTACATGGCTCGCTATTCCGATATGGTTGAAAAAGCGAAAGAAATCGTCGGTGACCAGGCACTCGCCATGGGCAACGGCCGTTTCCTGTGCCGGATGGGAGCAACTCATCCCTGGTGGGGCAAGTTCGCCGTGAGTGGCGGCCAGATGCTGGAACAGACGACGCATGTTTTCGATCTGCTTCGTTACTTTCTCGGAGATGTTGAAAGGGCGCAGTCCTTTGGTATTCGAGGAGTGTCGGAGGGCATTGCGGATTTTGAGGAATGCACCGTATGCAATCTCTCCTACCAGTCCGGCGCGGTGGGTAGCATTACAAGCTCTTGCGTGACGGGAGGCGAGGACAGCTTCTCCGCCGAGCTGTTTGGTGACAGTTTCTATCTGAAACTCGTTCTGAATTGCGATCTCCGCGGCAAGATTGGTGACGAAGCTGTCCAGTTTCAAGGCGAAGAGACCGGATATTTCCGCCAGGTCGAACAGTTCGTCGCCGCGGTAGAAGCGAACGACCAGGACCTGGTCCGTTCCGACTACGTCAACGGTTTCAAGTCACTCGCGGTTACGGTTGCAGCCAATCAGTCCCTGGCAACGGGTACAGTGGAGAAGGTTTGCGGGGACTGAATTCGGAAGACGGGTATCGGAGATCAGATTACGGGCCGGACCGCAGACTTCGTGGTCTGGCTAACAGCAAGAGCTGGTGCCAGTGGAGCATCCAGCTCAAATCTTCTGGTCAGTATCGCCTCGAAGAATCAAGGTAGCTGCGGCGTCTCGCCGCCGAAATTCTGCGGCAGGACGCCGCAGCTACGTCGGTCTTGCCCAACGGTAGGCGTGAGAAGTAAACCGGATGCTCCGGTAGAACTAGAAATAGGCGCTAAGGGGGCTTAAACTTAAAAAAAATCTCGATTTGAGAGAACTCGTTTTTAGTGCGCCAGTCATGGCGCTTTGGGCGACTTCGTCGCCCCGAACGGCGATAACTCGCCGACTACCAACGAGTCCTCGCCAATCACTACTCAGGCCTGCTGCCCGAAGGGCCCATTCTTCTCAGCGCAGCCTGAGAAGAATCCTAGTCGCTGACCTCATTCCACCCGCGTCAGCTTCCAGACGTCCGAGGTCATGTTGTTTCCCGCTACCATCCACAATGCGTCGTCATGGACGAAAACGCTGGCTGCGTGGCGCGGAGACCAGGGCGTGCCGGGCAATTCTGTCCAGTTCACTCCGTCCGCGGAATGCCAGACATCCTTACGGTTGCCACCGTCCCTGTTGTAGCCTTCCAGGACCCAGAGTCGGCTATCGAAAACAGCCACCTCATGGTACTGCCGCGGCTTCCAGGGCGCTGCCTCCGTATGTCGCTCCCACTTCGTGCCATCAGCAGAACTCCAGACATCATTGAAGAACTTCCGCTTCCGAAACTTTGGTGTGTCGTACACTCCGCCTCCGAGTATCCAGATGCGGCCCTTCAGTACTGCCGAGCCGCCAATCATGCCTCGCGGCCCCCACGGCGCTTTGTCAGTGACTTTGGTCCATTTCTTCCCGTCGGCTGAATTCCATACGTCGCTGTAGAAGCTCTCCACCGCCGGCGCGAACTGGGGAAGCGTCTGGCCGCCCGTGACCCAGATCTTGTTGTCGAACGTGGCCGTGTAGTGCAGTACGCGCGGGCCCCATGGCGCTTTGTCAGTGACTTTGGTCCACTTCTTCCCGTCGGCCGAGTTCCACACATTGTCCTGGTAATGTCCCTGGTTCGCGTCGCCGCCAACGACCCACATCCGGTCCCGGTGCACCACATATCCCGCGGTGTGCCGACCTTCCCAAGGCGCTTGCAGGACCTCCAGGTTCCACATCGCCCCATCGGTTGATGACCACACCTCGCTGTTACAGATCTTTGGAAAATGCTTCCTGTCGCGAGGGTTCCATCCTCCGAGTAACCACATCCGGCCTTTGAAGACAAGCGCCCCCGCTCCATCACGTGGTGCAAACGCCGCGCGCCCCGTCACTTTCGTCCATCGGTACTGTGGTGTTTCCTGTCCCTCCTTCTTCCGGGCTTCGGCCAGGCACGGTAAACCGCCGGCCAACAGGGCGCCGAGCAATAAGAGCGATACTTGTCGTTTCATGATATCTCCATTTGTCAGGTCCATGGTCCGCGGTTCGTGGCGTTGGCATCCTCACCTTCGCCCTGATCTCTAAGCATGATCGATCCGCACCTCCTTCAGTTGCGGGGAACGGGCGCCGTTGCGATGGAGAAATGTGGCCCGATACTGCAGCCATTCGGCTGAGGCGGGTACGTCCCGAATCGCCTGGCCGGAGTCACGGTAGGATGTTCCTTCACCGTCGGGTCCACACCACCGCGCTTTTTCTAGCCCGGCTTCGCTGCCGGCCCAGCGTAACTGGAATGTCAGTTCCGTGGGTTCGGGGACGTCCGCGTCCCAGTTGATCCGGGTTGGCTTCCGTCCCTGCAAATCGCAAGGCGCTGAGATGTACCGCTCCAGGGGCTCGCGGGTGTAGGCGTTGCCGAAGTCCCGGGCGCCGGCTCTGTGCGGGCCCAGTCCCGGCAGGCGGGTCGCGCGCTCCGGACTGAAGCCTTCCGGGCCGTTCCAGTAGATCAGGGAGTCGACCTGGTGTCCGATGTTATCGCGGTGACAGGTCACCACGAGATCTGTCCAGCCATTGAGATTGAGATCGACAGGCGTGACCGCGGACGGCGCTTCGGCAGGCAGTTGTTGCAGCGGCATGTCGAAACTGACGGGGCCGGCTCCGCCCCCGTCCCCGCCGAAGATCTGGACCGGCAGTACGCGATCTGTTGCGGAAGAATATCCAGGCACGGCGATCTCCAGATAGCCGTCGTTGTTGAAATCACCGATCCCGGTGTTGCCCGGAGAAAAGCCGCCTGCGTAGGTCTGTGAGTTTTCGATAGCGTAGCCGTCCGGGCCGCCGTAGAGCACAATGATCGATTCCTGCGCTCTGCGATAATGGCTGCCGACGCCGATCACCAGATCGAGCCAACCGTTCCGGGTCAGATCAGCGGCATTGATGTGACCGGTCGTGGGAACGTTCATGATGACCTTCCTGGTGCGTTCGGCAGAGAAGCCCTCCGGGCCGCCGAGGAAGATCGTCAGGTGACCGCGCTTGTCGCCCACAATGATGTCGAGGTAGCCGTTCCTGTTGAAATCACCGACGACCCCGTTCCCGCCACAATAGGTCGGCACAATCTGAGACCGGTCCTGGGAGAAGCCGTCTGCCGATCCAAAAAAGATGATGGAGGAAGCGGCCATGGTCTCGGGTCTGTCGTCATAGGTCAGGGCCAACGCCAGCAGGTCCAGGAATCCGTCGCGATTAAAGTCCGCGGCATGAACCGCCATGATGCAGGACTGAGTGCCAGAGGCGGGATGCTGCAGATCGAGAGAGTGGTCTGCACGGGGACCGTCCGGTCCGCCGGGGAAGACGCGCAGCGTGTGCGACCCGGAGAGCAAGACGATGTCCGCATAACCATCGAGATTGAGGTCAGCCACGGCGGAGCCGTAGCCACCTGACGTGGGCAACTCCAGACGATGATCGGCGCCGTACTCGGGCCCGTCTTTGCTGAGGTACACGTAAGCGGGCAGGCCCGGCCAGTCCTGGGCCGGGCCCAGGAGCGTGTTCGTGAAGATGACCTCGGGTCGGCCGTCCCCGTCCAGATCGCCGGCCGTAGTTCCCATCGCCCCGGCAGTCGGAAGCAGCGTCACACGATCCTGTGAGAACCCGTTCGCGGAATTCCAGAAAATGGCGGAGTTCGTCTCGTAGGTGACGCCGTTTTCGTATCGGCTGGCAACAATCTCCGGTCGGCCGTCCCCGTCGAGGTCCGCTGCATGAACCCAACTGGCATACTCCAGAGGCAGCAACGGCGAGACTTCATGCAGAGCGTCCGGGGACCGGATTTCGATCCCCTTCATTGTCGCCACCAGCAATTCGTTGCGGCCGTCGCCATCTACATCAGCGACGTCGCAATGAAGGGCTCCCTGGCAGAACATGGTCGTGAATCCCACGGACTCAATGATCGTCCGATCATTCGCATCGAACTCGCCATCCCGATTCCAGTAGATCCGGACCTGATCGCCGCCGCTCAGAATGATTTCATCCCGCCCGTCCCCGTTCAGGTCGGCCAGGCGCACATAGAGCGAGTAATGACCCGGAAGCCGCAGAGGCGATTCGGTGTCAAAGCCGTCTGCAGTCCCCCGGTAGACAAAAGAGTCCGTTTCATATTCGAACTCCTTGCGGTAGTTCGAGAGAACCAGGTCAGGAAAGCCGTTGCCAGTAAGGTCCGCAGCCGCCAGTGACGTAGTGGCACAGCCGATCAGCCCGTATTCTTCGGTGACATCTTCGAACTGGCGGGGTCGGATCTGGCGGAAAGCGCGCATGGCCATCGGCTGCCCCGGATTGTGGTGGTCTACCCACGCCGTGCCGAAAATGAGATCCTTCAGACGGCTCCCCTCGAGGTCGAGCGCCGCCACGTCGTAGGCGCCTGCCGTAGCCAAGTCCGTGCGGTCGCCCGTGAGGCCGTTCGGACCTCCCCAGTACACGTATGAATCCAGTTCGGAGGTGACCCCGTTTTCGCCGTTGACCACGATCAGGTCGGGGTAGCCGTCACCGTCGACGTCAACGATCCGGGACATCCAACCGCTGTCGTGCGGCAGTTCCTCTTTGCGCCACCCGCCATCGGACTTGCCGTCCCGCTTGTAGATCAACGTTGGTGCGCGCTCGATGTAGCCATGCGTGTTTGCCAGCACGAGGTCGGGATAGCCGTCGTTGTTCAGATCCGTCCGGTAAACGGTCTCGATGACGCCGTTGGCATTCACATAGAGATTGGCGCCGCCGTCGTCGAAACGGCCTCGTGAGAAGTCTTCGAATCCGCTCTGTGTCCAAGCTTTGCAGTCGGGGGTCATTTTCGAGCCCAAGTTTCCACGCGGTCCAGAAGCGCTTCGAAAATACCAGCCGAAGAACCCCGCACTACCGATTCGCCCCTGGGTGTCGTCCGCAGGTAAAGCCATGCCTCGTACAGATTCACGCCGTTGAGGCCGGCGATGCGGGTGGCGTCGTATAGATCCGCGGTTAACTCCGGCGCCCGAGGCCCGCCCCGCGGCTCGCCGCAATGGCTGATCACATGGACGGGGATCCCCCGCTTGCGTGCCCGTGGCATGATCTCATGCTGCACAAAAGGACTGAAGGGGGCCAGGTATTTCAGGTTGACGCCATCCACGATTCCTTCATCAATCCAGGTTGCACAGTCCCAGTGGATCTGAGTGTAGATGTCGCATTCAGGCGGAACTGCCATTCGGGCCTCAGCGTGTGCTTCGAGTTTTAACCCAGCGGCAGACAGTAGTGCCTTGGCCTCTCGCAGAAACGCAGTGTGGAACTCGCCGCGGATTCGTCGCACGGCAGTGTAATCCTCTGCTTTGGCGTCCGGCATCCGCCCGAACCGCCGTTGGAACTCCTCCAGCACCGGTTCGGCAAAGGCGTAGGAAAGCCATTCTCCGCAATTGTGATGGTGGGCAATACGCACGTCGAGCCCGTCGGCTCCCATGTCGATCGCCCGCTGAACATGATTCTCCAGCCAATATCGCCTGACCTCGGGAAAGCCCGGCTCTAACATCCCCACCAGGTACTCGTCCTGTCCGGCCGCGATGCCCAGCACCGATCCCGGCGCCAGGAGACTCCTTATCTCGATCCACTCGCTGCTGTTGCTCCATCCGCCCCCGGTCCCGACGCGATCAAATTCAAAACCCGTGGACCGGAAGTCTGCGCCACCGCCGTCTCCGGAGCGGGGCGCGAACGAAAGCGTTGTCGCGCACGGGTTGCCACCCGCCTCGAGTTCCGCCAGCAGGAACCGCCGGTTACCAAAAGCCCCGGGCGCTTCCGCTTCTGGGAACCTCACGGCAAAATACCGCGCCTTCAGCCTGAGCCCTTCGAAGCGGATGCAGCGAACGCTTTCGGCGCCATCCATTCGGAGTTTCCCTGCCGGGCTCCATTCATAGCGGGGCCTCTCCACAATCTCCCCGATAGCACGTGCGCCTTCACTACGCGTGTAAGTAACATTGTCATCACTGCTGAACAGCTCAACATTCTCCGGCGCAAAAGGCAGGGGAGCGTCGTTGTCGGCAAAAAGGGTCAGCGTGGAGATCGGCTCCTCGGGTCCTCTGTCCAACCACTGCGGATTGCGCCGGAATGAAAACTCGGGATGCGCGGCCACGAGCGGCTCCGAGGCGGCTGCATAGCCTGACAGCACCCGAGGCGCGTCACGACAGACGCTGTCGCCGAGGGGTCTCGTCGCCCCGCTACAATGAAGATCGTAAGGCTTGATGACGGTGAAGAACTCCATGCCTTCCTCGTGAGCCATCTGCACGGCAACTGGTACGACATCTCCGCCGAACGCCTGGTACGTCTCGTTGGCAAACTTCACCCATGACATCGCAGACGTGCCGGCCCCGGCTGAATCCGACAGGTACTTGACCCACCACGGATGGTCCAGCCAGTAGATCCGACCGAAACCATGCTGTTTGAGGGTGCGGAATTCTTCGCGCAGAACTTCCGGAGAGTAAGGTCCATTGCCAAGCTCATCCGCGAAGTCATAGGTCATCTGCAGTTGGAATCCTTCCACTGCCGGCAGAGAACTCAGGAGTTCCGGCTTCGCTTCGTCCTCCGGCTCCTGCGGAGTCAAGTGGAGCCGTCCAATCCCCGTGGCATCCGAAAAGCCGTTGCCGCTGGCATGTGACCAGGTGGCGTTCTCGGTCAACCCCATGGTGGCTCCGAGTTGGCATCGCATGACGTTGAACCCGATGCTGCCGCGGTGGCTTTCTGGAACGATGGCCTTAAGCGGGAAAGACAGGAAAGCGAAGCGAGCCACGTCTTCCCCCATGTGTTCGGTATGCCACGTCACTTCCCATTGGGGTTCCAACGCCGCCAGATTCGACCGCCGGTCACGATACGGCCAGTGAGGCAGAAACCATTTCACCGTGGCGGGGCCGGCCCCGAATTGGAGGAACCCAATACTGTCATCATGAGGGCAGAAGATGACTTCCACCGAATTGTTACCAGTCAATTCAGGCACCCCCTGCCAGTTCTTCCCCGTCTCGGGAGCGGTTTCCCAAAACAGAACGGAGAGAAACAGCGTGTCGCCATCGCTGCAGACATCAAAACTTGTATCCGCCGTTGGCCTGGACGGTTGCTCTATGATCATGAAGTCCGACTGAACATCCTGCCGGGAGTAAAGCCGTGACATCACATCTGCCCGGTCAAACTGGTCGATGTGACGCGCCGAGCATGAGCGCGCCTGTGCTCGGGCCAGAATGCGTTCACTGTTCATTGGTTTTTAGCTCCCTAATACGATCAGGATTTCCTATGAGAACTCAACGCTGTGTGCGTGTGTCATCGTAGCGCCAAGCTGCTTTGCCAGCCTGCTGAAAAAGAGCCAACAGACTAGCTAGCAGATTCGTTCGTAAAAAGTCGAAACCGACCGAGTTCCGGCCTGAAAGGCCAAAACATACCAGCCCAGGGCAAAGCCCTGGGAGAGAGTAGGGGAATCAGACATAGCTGAAAGGGCGCCACAAGCAATTGGAGCACAAGCATATGTTTCGCCCTTTCAGGGCTCAGGCCGAGACATTTCTGACAACCCAGGGCGTTGCCCTGGGCTGATATGTGACTGCCCCTTTGGGGCGAAAAACGTAGCGACCGACTTTCTACGAACGAAACTGCCAGCTCGTACCTACGATTCGACCCATCCCACCAACTGTTTGCCCTTCTCAACGCGTTGCGGGTCGTCATCATAGAGGTGCGCAGGTATTAAGACTTCCGGATACCTGTCCTTCAAGAAGATGCGCACTTCCCAGCATAGATGACAGACGGACGCGTATTTTCCTCGCAGCCGTCCTCCAGCCTCGAGAAACTCGGGGATCAGACCGCGGGGGCCCTTCTCAATCAAAGTTCGAATCAGGGGGTGCTGTTCGGCCACAGGCCGAGAGAGGATGTGCTCGACCGGCTCTCGTCGGGCATCGCCGATGACCAGACCGGTGCACGCTCCGGGGGTCACCACCCCTTCCGGAAGGATGCTGATCTGATTGGTCAGCCGGGGATCGAGGGTCCAGCCGGCCTTCAGGTTATGGCAACTCCATGGCAGATCTTCCACGGCAGTTTCAGCGCGGAGTGGAGCGATACAGCTCGCGGCCCTGCCCACGTGAAGGACACTCCTGGTCATGGCGTGCTCCTGTGTATCCGCAGCGGGACAGCCGTCGAGAGTGCCGTGCTCCTCGTAGTAGGCTCGCAACTCATCGAAGCGCCCGTAATGGTTCACCTTTTCCGCGCCGAATACCTGACGCGCCGCTTCGAGCGCGATGGTCATGCACTCGAAGGGGACAAAGGGCAGGTGGAACGGGTCCTGGGTCAGGTCGAGGCCGCGCACGTTCAGACGCTTGAGAGTTCGGAATTTGTCCAGTGCGCCATCCAGACTGGTGCAGTAGAAGCCGTTCGTCTCCACGCGGTAGGGGCCGGACAGATTTCGTGAGGCCGCCTGTTCCAGGATGTCCACCAGATGATCAAAGTAGAGCCCGACCTCGCCGCCGGTGAAGTTGATGGTCTTGGCCCTTACCGGCAGTGCGTGGGCCTGCTCGAGGTACGGCAGAGCGTCTTCCGCGGTCATCAGCCCTTCACGCTTCGGATGTGAGCCCCAGCAGCAGTGCGGACAGGCCGCGCTGCATCGCCACGTGAGCATCAGGATGTAGTAGGTCAGTGGCTGCTCACGCTGGCCACTGTTGAAGCCGTCCTTGTTGTCCAACTTCCCCATCTTGTCCTCCGACAATACCGTCAGCCAAAAGAGCTCTAGCCAAAGAGACAACGGGTGAGCCCTGGAGTTCCTGAGGCATCGAAGCCTGGTTCAGATCGATTTTTTTTCATTCAGATCTGGTCCGAAATCCGATAGTAAGGTACCTTCCATTCCGGTCAAGGACTCCCTCGGTTCCCAGGCTGCATTGCCACGGCGTGGCCTTGCAGACAGCGGCAGCGTTTCGACGCCGGTTTCTCCGGCCGGATGCCGCCGCTACGCTAATCAGGTACATCAGGGCTCTGCCACTGTTTCTCCTTTCCTTTCCATCCCTGTCATGTCAACCATCGCCGAGCCCGTCCTTTATCGCCGCATCGACATCCCCGAATCGCTGCAGACGACGAGTAACGGCCACACCTTCGGCGGCGACATTCGCATCGGCGATCTCACTGGCGATGGCCGGTGCGACTTTCTGGTCTATCGGTGCAACCACGGGGCGCCGGAGGGGGCGCATCGTGGTGGCATGAAGCCCTGCTTTCTGGGTGCCTTCGATATCGATGGCAACGTCCTCTGGAATGTCGGCGAAGGAGGCAATCAGCCGTCGAGGCCCATGTCGGTGGCTCTGCACGATATGACCGGAGACGGCGCGGCAGACGTCATCTGTTTCTGGCATCGACCGAAGGATGGACAACAGAGCGACTGGCAATCTATGGACGACGTGGTCATCCAGATACGCGACGGACGAACAGGTAAGGTCATTCGGGAAGCCGCCCCGCAGGAGATCACGATCCGACGCCGCAAAGATCCCGCGGGCGCCAATTGGGTGCACCAGCGCCTTCTTATCGCCAACTTCCGTGGTACGGACACTCCTCGCGATATCGTCGTCAAGCTCGGCGATACCTACGTGGCGCTCGACGAAGAACTGGAGGTGCTCTGGACATACACCAGCAAGTGGTTCCGCTACTCGCAGTGCCCGGCCTACATTCCTGCCGTGGGCGATATCAATGGCGACGGCGTCGATGAGTTAAACGGCGGTTACTTCCTTCTGGACTCCCAGGGGAAGCCGCTCTGGGAAAGGAAACTCGGCCCGAACATGGATTCGGTCGCCATCACCGAATGGGATGACGGGAAATCGAGAGCCATCTGCTCTGCGGCCGGGCATGTGATGGATGAACACGGGAACGTCATTCTCAAACTCGGCGAAGATGAAGTGCCGCATGGACAGGAGGCGCGGGTCGCTGATTTTCTGTCTGAGCATCCCGGCCCGGAGATGGCCATCCGCTGGAACGGACACAACCCGGACGTCCTGGTCGTCAGCAGCGCGACCGGGAAAGTGGTCACTCGTTTCAAAGTGAACGAATCACCCACAAACGTCGGTATGGAGGCTGTCTACTGGCACGGACACAACAAGCCAGCGCTGCTTTACAACGGCGGCCTTCTGTGGAATGTGGAAGACCAGACGTCCATCGAACTGCCCGGCCTGCCGCCACCCAACGGAGGAGACATCCACCGCATGGGCTTCTATCACTGCATCCCCGCTGACATCTGCGGAGATGACCGCGAGGAACTCGTCCTCTGGGATCCAACATCGACCACTGTTTACATTTACACGCCAGCGCCGTTTAAGGAAGGCGCGTTCTGCCGCTACCGCCACGGCCCGGGGCAATACAACCCGCGGCTCATGGACTGAGAAGTAGCATCGAGCGCCATCTGATCTTGAGCACTCGTTTGAGGACTAACTGATGAAGAAGATACCCGCCCTGATCGCGCTCCTCTCCTGCTTTTCCCTGCAACGTTCAAGTGCCGAGAACCAGGAAGGGAGCGGCCTGAACGTCCTCTCTAAAACGGGTACGGTCAAAGACGAGACCGAGTTTGCCGCGGCCATTGCCGATCCCCGCCGTAAGATTGTTTTCTGTACCCGGCCGTTTGTCCTCACAAAGAAGCACGACTTTGGTGGCAAGCATCTGGTGCTCTGGCCGGAGGTGCTGGACTTTTCCGGCGGAGGCACGCTGAAGGGGAACGGCAGTATTTCTCGGATTGCAGGCAAAGCAGATTGCGCGGTGTTCGTCGGCGCGACCGTTGGGCTGTGGGAGTATTACAGTGGCAGCGTCACCTGGAACGGAACGAAATACGCCCCTTTGCCTGGACAGGGAACGCCGCCCAGCGTCGAGGGAACTTGGAATAAGAACGTTCGTGATGTCACGCTCTGGAAGCAGTGGCACGACGGCAAAACGAATGACGCGATTGAAGCCGCGCAGAATTCTCTGCCCCGCAAGGCTGACAGACTCGCCGACTGGAGGGGGACGGTTATCCTCCCGGAAGGTCGATATCAAATCACCAGACCCATCTACATCACCACTGGCGGCAAGGTCACCGGCGCCGGCGGCAAGGGAACGAAAGGACGTAACGGCGCCGGCGAAACCGAATTAACCGCGGCCGAGGGTTTCGGGCCGGAGGAGAAGTTTCCGACCGGCCACGCCAGCCCGATTCCCGGCGGCGGGAGGCTTTGGGATATCCCTGAGAATTACATGGTCGTCTTCATTCCGCAGAACCGAAACAATCAGCGACGCGTGGATGCCGGCCGTGGCGGGGGCGACGGCAAGAGCGTGTTCTATTCGGGTCTGAAGGGCTTTCAGTTCAACTGCGCAAAACGGGCGAATGGCGTACTCGTTCACGCGTCCAGCGGATCCGAGATCCAGAACCTTCAAGTGGACGGAGCGATTGAGAACGCGTTCTGGTGGCGAGGCAGTGATGCCCACGTGGCCAGGAACATCAGCGCCGTGCGTTCTCCGGTCGGACTGCAATTCACCGGAACCAATATCGATGTCACGATCGACGGAGTGATCTTCACGCGGCTGGGAACCGGTTTCCAATACACGGAAGACAACAATCGTTCGGCTTCCATCGAACTGAGGAACGTGAACTCGGAGAACACCAAGCTCCTTTTCAATATCCGGAATCCCGATGCCATCTCGATCATGAAGTTCACCCACACCCTGACCGACCCACAGCATCGCGTCGGCATCGTGGACATCAGCGACCACGATAACGGATGGCCCCCGTTCGGATTCAAGGCGTTCGGCTCGGTTCTGTACGCCGGATACATCGAAGTCATCGACGATACAAAACGAGACCAGTGGCGCGTCCTGACATCCCAGGTCGACAATGCCTGGAAACCTCAGAACGATTGGGCCGCGCAAGAATTCGGCGGTAAGCGCGGCACGCTCGATTTCGACCTCCAGCGCGAGTTCGGTAAAGGTCGCGCTCGCCGGGCATTGAACTTTCCTGGGGAGGACGCTTACAGCATTCCGCCGTTGAGACATTAATGACGGTGGCGGGGCGACCTGAGCCGAATGGCGCTCACTGAATTGGACGTGGCATGGGCGTCTCACCCGTGCCACTTGTCTGGATCAGGCTCAGGAATCGCTTACGTGAACACCATTCCGTTCCGAGCCTTTTCATCATCGCCGAGGTAACACCGGAAGTGCGGTACAGGTTCCCATGTTGGCATCCACCAGTATGTGTTAAGGTGATCACAGAGCAGAACGGAAGCCTTCCAGGTGGACCTGAATATGAAGTATGGAGCGAGCGGAGCTATCGACGGGCCGCCCGGGCTTGCATCACACCGGCTCACCATCCTTCTTCTCCGGGAGACCGGTTGTGGTTCTGTTTTTTGTGATCGAGGCGATTTATGTATTGGGACAGATAACTGCCTGAATGAAGAGCATCGAAAACATCCTTAGCCGATTCCGGAATGGGGACCGGACGCGTATGCTCGCGTTCGGCTCCTCCAACACCGAACACTTCCTTCCAGGAATGCATTGGTTCGACTGCCTGGAGGTGGCTGTCAAACAGAAATACGGCCGTGTCCACACCTGCATCAATACCGGCATCGGAGGCGATACGGCCGGGAAGCTGTTGAAGCGTTTTGAAGAGGATGCGGCCATGTATCGTCCGCACCTGGCGTTCGTTACTGTCGGTGGGAACGATTCGTTTCCTCACAATAACGTGAGCCTCGAAACGTTCAGACAGGACCTCTACCAGATTAAAGATCAATTCGCCGCGCTTGGAACGGAGGTGATCTTTCAGACCTATTACGCACCAGACGGCGCTCCTCAGGAGCTGGCGACTTTCTATGCCTACATGGATACGGTGCGTGAGGTCGCTCGTGAGACTGGCTCTGGCCTGATCGATCACCTGGCACGCTGGATACCTTTTCAGCGGGCCTACCCGGGGCTTTACCGGCCGCTCATGCAAGACGCCTTTCATCTGAATCGAATGGGCAACGCAGTGATCGGCGTCGACCTGGCCCGGCATTTCGAAGCGGAGCTCGGGACGAGCGAACCTGATTTCTGGGAGGACGCGCTGAAGGTGCAAAGTCTGATGGACAAACTCACCCGTGAATGAGCTGATCATGCGCCGTGCTTCATTGACCTCCTTAATTCACCGCCTGCCGTTTCTGGTCCTCTGGGTCGGCTCGAGCGCGTCTGCAGACGTCAGCGAGCGGATGGCATCCGTCAGAGAGTCGGCGAAGGAGACGGCATGGGCTGACAGACCTGTAGCCTGTTACGTCTTGCCGGCGATCAGTCCGAGACGACGACTGCCGGATACGCTCCCGGTTGACGGGAGGATCGGCGACCGGCTGAGCGTCGTCGCTGCGAAGGGCGAATTTGAGTCCGTGTCGTTCGTCGTTTTTCCGTTCGTCGATATGGCGGGCCTTAAGGTAGAGGGTTCCGAACTCAAAGGCCGCGACAGTTCGATTCCTGCTTCCGCTGTCGATGTCAAGGTGGTCAAGTGCTGGTATCAGGGAGGCACGGCCTGGCATAGCTACTTCGCCGACCGGGGCAGCCGCGTACTCACTCCCGAATTGCTGCTTCACGACGAAACGCTGATCCGGTTGGACACGAAGACAGAGGATAATTACCTGCGCGTTGATTACCCCGATGGCAGCAAATACGCCTGGGTCAGCTACACGAATCGAACGGATCCGAGACCGACCGGCGTCCGTATCCGAACGTTCTTCAACCACGCGACCGAACCGGTGTCGGACAGCCCGTCGCTGAAGCCGGTCAAGCTTGAGAAGGGCCAGGCAAAGCAATTCTGGGTGACGGTCAAAGTGCCGGGGGCCGCGAGCCCCGGCCTTTACAGCGGTTCGCTTTCGCTGACGACCGCCGGCGAAGAGGTCGGCGTCATGAAAGTGAGGCTTCGAGTGCTGCCCTTCTCTCTGCCGTCACCCAAAACCTACTACGACCTGGAGAAAGATTTCTACACCATCATCTACAACGATTGCTCGATTCAGACTTATCTCGAGATGAATGGCGGAGACTTTGACCAGGCGTCTCGAAAGTACCGGGCCGAACTTGAAAACATGCGCGACCACAACTGCCTGAGCCCCATCGGTCGGGAACGTTACGACGGACGGGATCGCAAGGCATTTACCGAGGCGCTGAAGCTGATGAAGGAGGTCGGCATGCGGACCCGGCCTCTCTTCGGATGGCTCAGAGGCGTCCATCCGGGACTGGTCTTTGCCACCCGTAATGGCGGGAAGGTGTCGGACTACCAATGGCAGCAATTCGAGCGCTCCATGTCTGAGGCTCTGAACGCGATCGGCGCGGTCCTGGGACACCAGGATGTTTACCCGTTCGGCTGGGACGAGCCGGCCACTTGGATACTGCGCGCACAGCATGACATCTTCAAGAGGCTGCATGCGAGAGGCATCAACATCATCAGCACCGGGCGCGACAAGCACCTGAAGGTTGCCGGATACAACGAAGACATCATCAATTACCCCGGCTGGCCAAAGAAGGACAGCGCCAGGAAATGGCACGCCATGGGCGCAGGTATCGTGAACTACGCCGGCCCGCACACCGGCCCGGAGAACCCGGCCTTCATTCGCCGCACACATGGCATGCAGCTTTACAAGGCCGATTACGACGGCACCGCCAATTACAAATACTACGAGTCCATCGGCGGAAACATCTGGAACGACTTCAACGGGGCTGTGCAATACCGCACCTTCAACCTGGTTTACCCGACTCTTGAGGGTGTGATCGACACCCTTGCCTGGGAGGGATACCGCGAAGCCATCGACGACATCCGTTACGCAACTCTGATGCGCCAACTCGCTCGTGAAGCGATCGATTCTGGGAATGTCGACAGGCGTTACGCCGCCAAGACGGCTCTTCTTTGGCTCGCCAACCTCGATGAAACAAAGGCAGATCTGAACACCATGCGCATGGAGATGATCCGGCACATCCTCCAGCTCCACCGCCTGGCGTCGGGAGAGGAGGAGGCGAGATGAGAAATTCGATCAACAGGCGAAAGATGCCATCCGAGATGGCGGCCCCTTCGGCAGATTTACAGAGTCTCCCAGTATCGTCTCCAACCCCAACGGGGTTGCGTCTTCCAGCCCAGGGTTGCGAGGCTTTGCGAGCTACCCTGGGATCGGAGGAACAATCGTCTTCAACGCCGAAGGTGTTGTGTCCATGTCTAATGGGTTGCGACGTTTCAAGCATTATTACCCAAGGCTGCTCGAAGACTCGCGAACCTTGGGCTGTAGGACGGAACACCTTCGGTGTTCAGGCGGCGCTGTTCGCGTTGGTCATCACGTTCATTACCCAAGCCGCACATGCCGAGAATTACGAAAACGTGCGCGCCGCGCTCAAAGATGCGGATACGAAAACACGAGCCAGTGACTTTACCGGCGCGCACGTGGCTTTGGATGCGGCCATCGCGATGAAAGGGATCACTTCCACTGAGCTTTACAGCGCGCATTATAAGAAAGCCTATGTCTTCGAGAGACAGAAGAAGCCAGAAGACGCGGCGAAAGAATATGTCCGTGCACGCGCAGTCATCGCCAAAGCCCTCGAAACCCCGGAACTGACCGTAAGGCAACGCGTGGACTGGCTTCGGAAACGTGCAGCGACTTATGAGAAGGAGCGAAAGTATCCACTCGCCAGGGCCGACTTCCTCACGATTGCGACGGACAAGGAGGTGGATGCGAACACACGTTTCGATGGAAGCAAGAAGGCGGCCTACACCTATCTTCGTGAGGGGAAGTTCGGCAAGGGTCGGGAGGCATACAGGAAACTTCTGAAAACTCCCGGACTCGACGCTGCAAAGCGATTCTCAGTTGCCGAGGCTGTCGCGTCGTCCTACGTGCTCGAAGGTCGGCTCGATAAGGGGGAAGCTGCCTATCGCGAGTTGCTGACCCATCGCGATCGTTCCGAGGCAAATGGATTCAACATCTACTCCAGGCTTTCGGAGATCCACTTCAGAAGAGGAAACCTGAAAGCGGGGCGCTCGGCCATCGAGAAGATGATGCCGCTCGCAAAAGAGCCATCCCACAACAAGTGGCGTCTTCAGGCGCTGATAAGACTGGCGCTGACTCGAAACGCCACCTCGCACGTCATCTTCGCCTGCAGCCATCTGCTCAAGCTCCCGAAGCTCAATGTCGCCACACGGGTGACGAACATCCGCCACTTGGCCGACGCCCTGCTGGCGGAACAGAAGAGCGACCAGGCAAAGAAGATTCTGAGCGAAGCCGTTGACGACGAGAAACTCCCTGCCGCGTCCAGGTTCCGATTCGACGTTCTGCTGACCGGCTTGACCGTAGGTTGGCCTTCCTCGGCCGACTCAGCGAGTCTTGAAAAGGCCAAAATCAATCTTACCAAAGCAGTCGCCGTGACTGAGCAGAAATACAAAGACACTAAACTCTCAGCCGCGGACAAGCTGGCCGCGCTCGACGGCGCTGCGAAGTCACTCACGAGATTGCACAGGTACGACCTCGCCCGCGCGTTCAACGCGCTTGCCGATCGGCTGTTGGCGGATCGACCCGTAAAGAAATACGTGTGCCGCTACCACGAGAAAGCTCCTCTCGGTGCCGCGGGCTGGACGCTGTCCAATCTTCTGAACGATGAAAATTACCGCGAGTCACGCTTCGAGGACTACAACTCAGCGGATGCCGCTCGCCTGATTACGGATGTGTCCGCGGAACGAATCGTCTCGAAAGACGCCAGGAAAAAGTTCTACTTCGACAACACCGCGTTTTACATGCTCCACGACCGGCGCGGATGGCACATGTTTGTTCTCAGCGGGGAAGAGAATCTCGATGACATCCTCGCTGACGGCACAAAGGCCGGCTCGCTGGAGATGTACTTCACCACCGGCCCCGGCCAGCCCTACCATCAGTGGATCATCAATCTGCCCTCCGGCGAAGTCAGCGGACATTACGACTGGCACTCGCCACACCGCAGCTTCCGCTCACTGAAAGACAGTTTCAAGACCGAGACCATCACCTTCGGCAGCAATATCGGCACATACATTTTCATCCCATGGGAGACGCTCTACGACAGACTCCCTTTCGACACCCCTTCTCAGTGGCGCTTCGGCTTCATCCGCTGGAGCCGCGCCGGCGGCCTGACGTGGGGTGGCAAGGTGCACGAAATCGCGCGATGGGGACTCATCGAATGGGAAAAGCCGGCCGAAGAACAGGTCACTCAAATCCGTCGAGACATAGCCCGAAAGGCATGGGGCAAATACAAGAGCATCCGTGACGAGTTGGGCACCCACTGGCAACACAGCCAGCTCGGCGATGCCGATTTCTACAAATCGCATCTGAAACCCAAGGTCGACCAACTGAACGCTCTCGGCAAGGGAATGGAAGAGCCTTCAAAGCTGACCGCGCGGCAGGTACAGGCATTGTTCAAAAAGGCCATGCCAGACTGGATGGAGTTCAGATACGTAGCTTCTGAGCTTCGCCGAGAATACCTGGAGGAAGTCTTCTTCGGGGATCGCAGTCCCTCGGAGCCAGAGGGCGCTCAGCAAAGTGCAAAATGAAGAAAAGCCAAAGCAGAGCGATCTGGGTTTTGATGATGATCCATTCAACAACATGTGTAGTTGGTGAAGAGCCGCGAATCTTCTACGTGGACTCCGCCGCAGGCAGTGACGCGAATGAGGGCAACACTCCTGCGAGTGCCTGGACGTCGTTGGAGCGCGTCAACCAGACGGATTTGAGGCCTGGGGACACGGTACGCTTTAAACGCGGCAGCGCCTGGCGCGGATCACTCACGCCCCGCAGTGGCGCCAAAGGCGCGCCGATCACATACACCGCCTATGGCGAAGGCGAGAAGCCACTGCTCCTGGGCTCCGTGGCCAGAGACAAGCCGTCGGACTGGGTGAAAGTCGACAAGAATGTCTGGGCAACCAGGCAACCAACGTGGACGGCCAAAGGAACGGCCGTGGACTTGCGGCAGAGCGAGTGGTGGTGCCATCGCGAAAACGACTCGAAGGTCGCCCTGCGTGTGGAAGACATAAAAGATGGCAAGGTGCAGGTCTTTGATTGCGAGAAGTCAGGCAGCCAACGCAACTACATCCAGGCATGGGGGCCGGAGTTGGACTGGAGTCAGATCGGCGGCACGGGTTTCATGCTCTTCCGCTTCCGTGCCCGATGCACCAAGCCGTTTACCATCGGCACCGTGCGTGTCATGCGCGGGAATAAGCCATGGACTCTCTACGCGTCTGCAGGCTCGTCGGGGCCGGACGTGGGCACGGAATGGAAAGACTACGAGGTGCGGCTTGGCATCCTTTCCAAGGGGGAGAGACCCAAGCTCCATATGTACCTCGGCGGCTCGATCCCCGATGGAGCAGTATTCGAGTTTCAGCCCCTGGAGCTCGTCGCCACGGAATGCTCACAGGAACGCATCCTCGCAGTTGACGTGGGCAACATCATCTTCGATCACGGCAAAGCCTGCGGCTGGAAACGCTGGAAACTCGAAGACGTGAAGCGCCCGTGCGACTACTTTTACGACGGCCAGAACATGCGCGTGTTCGTGTGCCTCGACCGCAATCCGGCGGACGCGCACGACAGCATCGAGTTGGCTCTGAAGCAACACATCGTCAATCAGGGCGGTGTCCACGACGTGGTCTACGATGGACTGGCCCTGCGCTACGGCGCCGCGCACGGTTTCGGGGGAGGCAGCACCGCGCGCCTGGTCATCCGCAATTGCGACCTTTCCTACATCGGTGGCGGGCATCAATTCACGAAGCCCGGCGGAAAGCCCGTCCGTTACGGCAATGCGATCGAGTTCTGGGGCGCTGCGCGGGATCACCTGGTCGAGGGCTGCCGCATCTGGGAAGTGTACGATGCCGCGCTCACCAACCAGGGCCGCGGGCCCACATCGATCCAGGAGAACATTACTTACCGCAATAACGTCATCTGGAATTCCGAGTATTCATTCGAGTACTGGAACAGCCCGGAGTCCGCGCGCACGCGCAACATTCGCTTCATCAACAACACCTGCGTCAATGCCGGCGTCGTGTGGTCTCACGCGCAGCGCCCCGACCGCAACGGCAGCCACCTCATGTTCTACACGAACCGCGCTGACACCGCGGGCTTCGAGGTCAAGTACAACGTCTTCTACAACTCGACAGACTGGGCGAGCCGCTACAGCGCCGGATGGAAGCCGCTCCCGGACATGGACTACAACGCGTGGTACGTGCCCAGGGGAGAACTATGCTACTTCTTCCGCGATCACATCAAGGGCGGCGACGTGGCCGGTTACCGCGAGAAGACCGGGCTCGACAAGAATTCATTCTTCGGCGACCCCAAGCTCTTAGACCCAAAGAACGGCGACTTCCGCCTCGCACCCGACAGTCCAGTGAGGGCCCTGCGCCCGAACGGCGGCTTCATGGGCGCGGAGTTCTAGTAGGGCTTCAATCTTAATTCTGTGCATTGGATGCCCAAGCCGCGAGCACAATTTTGGAGTGCGGTGACTTGTCACCGCTTTCATTTTCTGATGCCTCTGAAGGAAGAAAGAACTCGCAGTCATTGTCTCTACTGACCATCCTGGAAAAGTGAAAGCTGCGACAAGTCGCAGCACTCCAAAGTAATCTTCCCGGATTCCGATGCACAAAATAAAGATTGAGGGGCCTGCTGGTCGTGTTTAACAAGAGCAAGGTCTCTCATTTCCCGACCCATGTTCCATGTGCCACGTGGTTGCTTGCCAACCCGTGTTTTCACGTGCTGGGATTTCCGTCTAAAGAAAAGACAGGCTTGGGTTACTTTACCACTCGCATGGCGTCAGGAGCATCTACAGGCCAGTAATAACCGCGCAAACAGATGGGATTCTCCTTATAAATGGAGTTCTTCTTTGTTGGATATTCTGTCTAGACTTGGAAGACACGGGTTGGCAAGCAACCACGTGGCACATGGGGAGTTGTTCTTTGAATGGAGTTCTTGTGTGTTGGAGATTCTGTCCAGGCCTGCTAGGTCTTCAATTTTCATTTTGGGCTTAGACGTTCGAGTCGCGACCACCACTTTGGAGTGCGGTGACTTGTCACCGCTTTCACTTTCTGATGCCTGTGAGGAAGAAAGAACTCGCAGTCATTGTCTCTACTGCCATCCTGGAAAAGTGAAAGCTGCGACAAGTCGCGGCACTCCAAAGTAATCTTCCCGGATTCCGATGCACAAAATTAAGATTGAAGACCTACTAGGCCCACCTTCCGCTCACAACCCCTGCAAAGGGCGCCCGCCTACACACTCTCGAACCACTCTCCGGGGTCAAGCACCACGCCGCCCAGCTCGGCCGATGCCTCGGCCGCCAGGCAGGCTTTGAAAGTCTCGGCCGCGTCCAGGTAGTCCTGAACCGGCTCATCCAGACCAAGCAGGCAATCGATGAACTGCTGGATGTACCCGGGCACATCGTGGTGACACTTCGTTGCGCCCAGGGAGCTGTAGTCCTCGACCACCTGCACGGTCTGCTCGACGACCATGCCATCATCGTCCAGGACGTGGTCTGCCACGACCACTCGTTCGGTGTGCTTTGATTCCTTGATCATATCCCAGAAGACGGCGCCCTCGCGTCCGACCACCCCCGCGTCATAGGTCATCACGGGAGAGCCGGTCTGTGAGCAGTAGACGCTGCCCGCGCTGCCGCGGCGGAACCACAGGCTGATGGTCATGTTGTCATGGATGCCCTCGAACCAGCGGGTGATGATCGGGGATGCGCACGTGCAGAGCCGAGCAACGTCATCGTCCATCCAGAACCGCAACAGGTCGATGAAGTGGCACATCTCTTCTACGGCATGGCCGCCCGTGTGGGATTTCAGGTACTTCCACGGACGGAACCGAGTGTTGGGATGGGCCTTGCTGAAATCCCGGATGTGCCAGAAGGCGTGCACAGGCTCACCGACGTGCTGCTCGCAGATCTCCTTGACTCGCCGAGGCACCGCCGAGTGGCGCAGTTCCAACCCGCAGCGGTAGTGGCCCGAACTGGCCTCGCAGACCTTCAGGAACGCCTTGAGCTCCTGCGCGGTCACGGCCATGGGCTTCTCGCCATAGACATGGATTCCCCGCTCGAGCGCGGCCGTGGCCATGGGTACGTGCAAATGCGTCGGGGTCCGCACGATCACCATGTCCATGGGCGCCTTGTCGAGCATTTCGAGGTGGTCCGTGTAGACCGGGATGCCCTGCTCGCGGAAGGGCTCCAACTTCTCCTCCAGCACGTCGCACACGGCCACCAGGTCGGCCCGCTCATAATCCGCGTTCCCCCCGCCGATGATCCCGAACCGGGCCCTGTCCCCGTCGATCGCTTTGTGTTTCATGTGGCCATTCTACTCCCCCGAGTACAGACTTACACGGTGGCTTATGAAACTGGATAACAGGCTGATGAGAGTTCACATGCACTGCTCCCTTCGCGAAACCGATGCAACAGGCCTCAGGTCGTGGAGGCCTGTGCTGACCGCGTAGCACAGGTCTCCAGACCTGTGATATTTTTCTTCACAACTCTGGAGAGTTGTGCTACCCGCAGGCTGCCGCCCATGTGGCACTCACGTAGCACAGGTCTCCAGACCTGTGCTCTTTTTCATCACAGCTCTGGAGAGTTGTGCTACCCGCAGGCTGCCGACCACGTGGCATCGCGTAGCACAGGTCTCCAGACCTGTGTTCTTCTTCATCACGACTCTGGAGAGTTGTGCTACCCGCGGCCTGCAAACACTCCGACTATTCGTCAGTTTGCATTCCGTCCCAGGAATGCTGGAACACTGGAAGCAGCGTCTATGGCCTGCTTGCCTTCGCCGCTCCGCGGCTCGCAGATATACTCTGACTCCATGAACCCTAAACGCATCGCGATACTCAGCCTGCTTGCCCTCAGTGTGCTTGGCCCCCACCACGTCTCCGGCGAACAGACTTCCATGTCCTTCATCACGAACGGCAAGGTCCAGGCTGCGGAATTCATGGGCAAGAAGTGGACTCCCGGAGACGGGTACATCGAGTGCAAAGGCAGCAACACGATCAACGAACGCGTGGTCGGTCGATGTGTGGTCGGCCCTGGTGACTTCCACGTCAAAGCCAGGCTGGCGTTGACCCATCTGCGAAACAGCGCAGCCGCTTTCACTTTGGGCGCGCGCAACTACTTTGGCTTCGCCGGCGGACACGGCAAGGTTTTCGTTACCGGGCCATGGTTCGACAACGCCTCCGGCAAGCCTATCGGAGAGCCGAAGGACTTTATGGCTGATGGCAAACCGTTCGACTTCGAGATGATCGTGGAGGCCGGCGCTCTGCGCGTACTCATTGACGGCAAGCTCGTTTACGAACAGAAGGTTGAGGACGAGAAGC
This sequence comes from Planctomycetota bacterium, assembly GCA_030740295.1. The sequence continues at coordinate 13,531 of JASLXP010000216.1, read as the reverse complement.
TCGGCGCTCCGGGCTTCACGCCCGTACGCAGCACGATGCGGATTCTCAGCTTCTCGATCAGTGGAAACCTGCTTCCGTACGAGGCGCCGAAGATGCCGAAGCGGCATAAGGACAACATCGTGCTGGCTGACAAGGTGACGCCGCTGCCGGGCCTGCCCCAGGGGCCATTCGTCCGGCTTGGAGACGGCGGCATCATGGCCGTGCACGACAAGGACGCGCTCGTGACGTACGACGATGGTAAGACCTGGAAGAAGCGCCCCATCTTTGGACCAGACCAGAAGTTCAGTACCCGTACCGAACGCGCGCTGCTGCGCACGCTGAGCGGCACCATCATCCTAATCTTCTCCAACGCGTCCGTGCTCAAGTATTCGTGGGACAAGAAGACCAACCTGCCCAACAAGAACATGAGCCTGCCGTCGTACGCGATCCGCAGTCTCGATGACGGCAAGACGTGGACAGATATGACGCTACTGCACGATGGCTGGTGTGGCTGCATCCAGGACATCGTGCAGGCGAGCAACGGCAATATCGTTGTGCCCGGTCAGGAGTTGCTCTACGACAAAGGGCGGCATGCGACCATGCCCTATGTGTCAACGAATGACGGCAAGACCTGGCAGCGGACGCGCTTCATCGATATTGGCGGACGCGGCGATCACGCGGGCTCGATTGAAGGCACTCTGACCGAACTGCGCGACAAACGGCTGTGGCTGCTCATGCGCAGTTCCCACGGTTTCTTTTATGAATCCTTCTCCAAGGATTTCGGTCTCACCTGGACGGATCAGAAGCCGTCCACCATCAAGAGCACGGGCTCGCCGGGCAAAATGAAACGCCTGGCCAGCGGCCGGCTTGCGCTGCTGTGGAGCGCCATTGCCACTTACGGTTACAAGCGTCGCGAAGAGCTGTCGCTGAGTTTCTCGGAGGACGATGGCAAGACATGGTCGCCGGCACAGGTGATCGCGCGGAACAAGGGTGGCCGCGTCTCTTACCCGCATCTGTTCGAGCACAGTCCCGGCCTGTTGTGGATCACGACCATGCAGGGCAAGCTGCGTGCGAGCCTGAAGGAGGAAGACTTCTTGAGGGAGTGGACGAAGATCGTCGCTTTCGGGGACTCGACCACCGCGCCCCGCGGCAGGCTGCCTATCTACGCGGATCTGCTCCAGCGTGAGCTGCCGGGCGAAGGCATCTACACCAAAGTCATCAACGCGGGTGTTGGCAGCAACACCACGGCCATGGCGCGCCGGCGATTCGAGCGCGACGTACTCCAACAGAAGCCCGCGCTCGCCATCATCCAGTTCGGCATCAACGATTCCGCAGTCGACGTCTGGAAGAAGCCTCCCGCGACAAAGCCACGGCTGTCCAAAGCACAGTATCGAGCGGACCTTGAATTCTTCATCGAGAAGCTTCGCAGCCAGGGAGCACGCGTCATCCTCATGACCCCAAATCCTCTGCGCTGGACACCGGCATTGAGGAAGTTGTATGGCAAGGCGCCGTACGACCCGGATGACGACAACGGCTTCAACGTGCTGCTCAAGGAGTATGCGGCGATCGTGCGCGACATCGCCAAAACGAAGAACGTCAAGCTGCTGGACATCTACGCCCGTTACGAGGCACACTTCGCCACGCCTGAGCATGCCAAACGCAAGCTTCTCATGGACGGCATGCACCCCAACGAGAACGGCCACCGGCTCGCAACAAACCTGCTGCTGAAAGCAATCCCGACCGTGTTGGATGAGTAATGCTGCCCGACCAATACCTTAGATTTACCAGCCCTGTAATCTGAATCACCCATCTGGAAGTGAGTATTTTGAAACAGCGGGCAGCAAAAGACTCGGTCTTGCGGGAGTTTGTCGCTTATGGCGTCACGGCTGCTGGTCTCATTGTGATTCTGATCTTCTTTGGCTGGCTTACCGGGCCGGCTGACGATGCTCAGGTGATGGCCTATCCTGATGAGGTCCTCGAGGCCACGCGAAAGCTGCGCGATGTCTCGTTCGATCCTGCGGCGCCGCTACGTTTTCAAGTATCGGTCGATTATGACGAAGGCGCGGGCGCTGCCTGGTATCCGAAGGGCGAGCCGGAGATTCTCAAGGCGATGGTCGAGAACGGCGAGCTTCCGCCGGTCGCCGAGCGTGTGGGCCCGGAGCCTTGCGTACTGAAGGGGAAGGATGGCATCGGTAAGTACGGCGGGAGCTGGCTGCGGCTGAATCACCTGGGCGCGGGAGATCGCACGACCTATACGACGCTGGTCCGGTTCTCTCCGCAGGGATTTCCCATTGTCCCTCACGTGGCGAAGGCATGGGAGCACTCGCCCGACTACCGTGAGTGGACGTTTCACCTGCGCCGCGGCATGAAGTGGTCCGACGGGCACCCCTTCACCGCGGAGGACATCCGATACTGGTTCGAGGAGGAGATGCTCAACGAGTCGGTCGGCGGGACCGTGCCGGAAATCATGAAGGTCAATGGCAAGCCGGGGAAGGTGGTCACGTACCCTGACGATCCTCACAGACTGACATTTTCCTTCCCCGATCCCAACGGCGTCTTTGCCGCCATCCTGGGCACTTACGCGGGCACGCGGGTCATCAGTTCGCCGGCCCATTACCGGCGGCAGTTTCATCCCGACCATGCTGATGCCGAGGCGCTCGCGGCATTGCGCCGTCAGAGCCAGATGCCCAGTGCGCGGGCGTTCTACTGGCACATGGCGCACCGGCAGAATCCGCGGCACCCGCGCCTGTGGCAGTGGATCATCCGCGCGCACAAGGCCAATCCGCCTGAAACCGCAGTGCGCAATCCCTACTACTTTTGCGTCGACGAGAGAGGCAACCAGCTCCCTTACATCGACCAGATCATGGCGGACAAATGCTCCCAGGATCTGGTGGCGATTAAGGCGGCCGGCGGCGGGGCCACGTTCCAGTCCCGCTACCTGAGCTACGACCAGTACACCTACCTGATGGACCAGCGGGAGAAGGGTAATTACCAGCTTTATCACTGGTATGGTGGCGACCGCTCCTGGTTTGTTCTTCAGCCCAATCTGAATCGGCGGACATCCCCCAACCATCCGGAATGGGAGAAGAAGCGCGACCTGATGCGTGAGAAGACGTTCCGCCAGGCCCTGTCACTGGCCATCAATCGCGATTCCGTCATCAAGGCCGAATACAACTACCAGGCGGAGCCGGCACAGGTCGCTCCGGGCAGGGAGTCGCCATTCTTTCACGAGAAGGCTTTCAAGGCTTATACGGATTTTGACCCCAAAAGAGCCAACAGGATGCTCAATGACCTGGGCCTGACGCGGCGCGACCGTGAAGGCTTTCGCACTTTCACGGACGGGTCGCGCATGACGTGGTACATCGACTACACGAAAGGGCTCACCAGCGACCGCCCGGTTCAGTTTGTGGTGAATGACTGGCAGGCGGTGGGCATCCGGACGATCCCACGGCAGCGGGACCGCACGCTCTGGTCGACGGAGCGTGAAGGCCTGCTCCACGATTTCAACGTCTGGATAACGAACGGCGAGCACTACCCGCTGATCCAGCCACGCTTCTTTGCTCCGGTACAGGGTAGTTTCTTTTCGATTGGATATTTCCAGTGGCTGCGAACCGGCGGATTGGATGGCGACCCGAAAGCCCGCGGCGAAGCTCTGCCCAGAGACCATCCGCTCTTTGAAGCCCTCATGCACTATCGCCGCGCATGCAGCACTGGTAACCTGAACGAACAGGTGCGGCTCTTTAAGCCGGCGCTGGACATCGCCGCCGAGCAGGTCTGGTCGATCAATATCTGCACCACGCCTCCGGTGCTCGTGGTGGTGAACAACAACCTACGCAACTTTCCGGACACCGCGGTCTATTCCTGGGACTTCCTATCGCCGGGCAACGCCTGCCCGGAGGTCTGGTACCTGGAGAAAGACAACAACTCGCCCGGCGCCATCGCCGCCATCAAGGAACAGATCACCACCCCCACGCTCCGCCCGAACGACCCTTCCATGGACACCGCGCCGGCTACCGGACAATCGCAGGAAGATGCGGCCAGTTCCGAGTCTGCGAACGGTCGATTCGTCGGTACGGTGATCCGCATTCTGATCTGGGGCACGATTCTTCTGGTCGTCCTGATGGTCTGCCTGCGCCATCCATTCATATCTCGCCGCCTGGCGATTATGGTGCCGACTCTGGCCATCATCTCGGTGATTGTTTTTACCGTCATCCAATTGCCGCCCGGCGATTATCTGACCTCGCTCATCGTGCGCCTCGAACAGACCGGCGACACCGCGGCGCAGCAGGAAATCGATGAGCTCACCCACATGTTCCACCTGGACGGCTCTCTGCCGGAGCGTTACGCGCGCTGGCTGGGGCTCTCGTGGTTTTTCAGTTTCGAGAAGGAAGACGAGGGCCTGTTGCAAGGCCACCTGGGACTTTCGATGGAGACGCGCAGCCCGGTCAATCAACTGGTCGGCGACCGCCTGCTGCTGACCTTCCTTATCTCTCTCTGCACGATCCTGTTCACCTGGGTTCTCGCGCTGCCCACCGGCATCTACTCGGCGGTCAGGCAGTATTCAATTGGCGATTACATTTTTACATTCGCGGGCTTCATCGGGATGTGCGTGCCCGCGTTCCTGCTCGCGCTCCTCCTGATGTATGCAGCGAGCGAACTGTTCGGCGTCAGCATCGGCGGGTTGCTCTCGGCCGAGTTCGCCACGCAGCCGGAATGGGATTGGCCCAAGGTCAAAGACCTTCTGAAGCACATCTGGCTGCCGGTGGTCGTCCTGGGAGTCGGCGGCACCGGCGGGATGATCCGCGTCATGCGGGGGAACCTTCTGGATGAATTGAAGAAACCATACGTGGTCACCGCCCGTGCGAAAGGTATGCGGCCGATGAAACTGCTCGTGAAGTACCCCGTCCGCATCGCGCTGAATCCCTTCATTTCCGGTATCGGCCACATCTTCCCACAGCTCGTTTCCGGTGGCGCCATCGTGGCCATTGTGCTCAGTCTGCCGACCGTCGGCCCGCTGATGCTCGAAGCCCTGATGACTCAGGACATGTACCTCGCCGGTTCGATGCTCATGGTGCTCAGCCTGCTCGGCGTGTTCGGCACGCTGGTGAGCGACTTGCTCCTACTGTGCCTGGATCCGCGTATCCGTTACGGCGGCGGAGGTGACGAATGAGTGAACAGAACGCGGCCATCAACCCGCCTCCTCCCGAACAGGATTCTCGATCCGAAATCGATGCGGGAACGCTCAGCCAGTGGCAGCTTATTCGGATGCGCTTCCGAAAGCATCGTCTGGCGGTCGTGTCGCTGCGGGTGCTGGTGGTTCTTTATACGTGTGCCCTCTTTGCTGAGTTCTTCGCGCCGTACAGCAAGTCCTGGCACAGCCTCGACCACATGTACAGCCCGCCGCAGTTGCCGCGTCTGAGTTTGAAGCATGGGCTCCATACCTGGGCGGTCGAGCTCCACACCGACCCGGTCACGTTCCGCCGCACCTACATCATCAATCGCGAAAACCCGATAGCGCTCGGCTTCTTCGTCAGAGGAGAGCGATACAAACTGCTCGGACTCGTTACCTGGGATCGGCACTTCTTTGGCATCAGAAACTTTGACAGGACGGGGGAGAACAGCCCGGTCACGTTCTTCTTGCTCGGCGGAGACAAATACGGGCATGACCTGTTCAGCCGCATCCTGTTCGGCGCTCGCATCTCGCTGTCGGTGGGGCTGATTGGGATTGCCATCAGCTTCGTTCTCGGCCTTACCATCGGAGGGATCAGCGGCTACGCGGGCGGCACGGTCGATAACCTGATCCAGCGGGGCATCGAGATCATCAATGCTTTCCCGAAATTACCGCTATGGCTGGCTTTTGCAGCCATCATGCCGGCCGACTGGTCACCCTTGCGAGTCTACTTCGGCATCACCATCGTCCTCAGCCTGATGGGTTGGACGGGCCTCGCACGCGTGGTGCGGGGCAAGATACTCTCCCTGCGCGAGGAAGACTACGCGGTCGCGGCGCGGCTCCTCGGCGCCAGCCATTTCCGCATTATATTTCGCCACCTGCTCCCCGGATTCACCAGCCATGTGATCGTGTCGCTGACACTGACCGTGCCCGGCATGATCCTCGGTGAAACATCGCTCAGCTTCCTTGGACTCGGCCTGCGACCGCCGGTCGTCAGTTGGGGCGTTCTCCTGCAGGACTGCATGAACATGCAGGTGGTCAGCAATTACCCGTGGCTGCTCCTGCCAGTGGTTTTCATCGTGATGACCGTCCTCTGTTTCAATTTCCTCGGCGACGGGCTTCGAGATGCCGCCGACCCGTACCACTGATGAGAGGAGTGCAGTGAAAACGAATCAGGACAACCGTGAACCGATTCTGAAGACTCCAGACCACGTGATCTGGCAGGAAGCCGAACAGTTCGACGACATCGGCGGCTGGTCGAACGATTCCCAGCATGTGGACATCATGGGCTCGCCCTATCTGCTGGCCACCGGACTGGGGAAACCCGTAGATGATGCCGTAACAACCATCGATGTTCCCCAAACCGGCATCTACACCCTCTGGATTCGCTGCCGGGACTGGCTGCCAACGCACTCGCCTGGACAGTTCCAGGTGTTGGTCAACGGCAAGGCATCACCGGTCATCTTTGGGCGAGCGGACGACGATCGGTGGCAATGGATCCATGGTGGCGATTTCGACCTGGAGGCAGGCGATGCGGAACTGCGTCTCCACGATACCACTGGATGGTGGGGCCGATGCGATGCGGTCGTGCTGGCCCACCAGGGCTTTACACCCGCCGATGATGCGGAAGGTCTCGCAGCCCAGCGTCTGAAGCATGCCGGTGTAAGCCCGGAGATCTCAGACATGGGCTCTTACGATCTGGTCGTAGCCGGAGCGGGCCCAGCGGGTATGGGCGCAGCGATTGCCGCAGCGCGCAACGGGATCAAAGTTGCCCTGATTCAGGATCGTCCCGTGGTGGGTGGCAATGCCTCTTCTGAGATCGAGATTCCGCCCATGGGGTGGATCGGCAATCCCCCGGATCGAACCAACGTGACCGGGATCACCGCAGAGCTGTTCCCGGAACAGGGTTGGACGAACTTTGCAGACTCTGAACACATGGAGAAGGTCATCCGGGCTGAGAGCAACATCTCGCTTTTCCTGAATACGCGCTGCACGGGCGTGGAAATGAAAGGAGACAACCGGATCGGGGCAGTCGTAGCAATGGACGTCCACCGCGGCCGGCGCATGCGTTTTGCCGCTCCTCTGTTTGCAGACACCACCGGGCACGGGTGGATCGGGTTCTACGCCGGTGCGGAATTCCGTGCAGGCCAGGAGGCACGGCACGAGTTCAACGAATCGCTCGCGCCCGTTGTCGCCACCCGCAAGACCATGGGCAACAGCCTCTACAAGTCCGTCTTCAAAGAGCATAACCAGGCCGTACCGTTTGTGTGCCCGGACTGGGCTTACCAGTGGGCGAAAGACACTGACTTCGAGCCGCGGGGCTCGCATAAGAGGACGCGTGAAATCATTCGGCCTGAAAACTTTGACGTGCCTTCACGCGGCAAGGGCCGCAATCCCGGCGGTGATCCGGATGGTGCCATCAAGCACGCATGGTGGGTGGAACTTGGAGGCTGCAACGACACCATCGAGGATGCCGAGGTCATTCGCGATGAACTCCTCCGCATCTCGCTGGGGCTCTGGAACTACGCCAAGAACCACAACCCTGAGACCCGCGACGCAAACGCCTGCCGCGAGCTCGTCTGGCTCAACTACGTGCCTGGCGTTCGCGAGAGCCGACGATTGATGGGCGATTACATTCTGTCCCAGCGCGACTATGACGAGCAGATCGTTCATGAGGACACGATCGCCTTCACCGACTGGGGCCCCGATCTGCATCACCCTGAAGGCTTCTGGGTGAAAGGCAACGACTGTATCCATGTTTACCAGGGGCGCCGCACCAGCATCCCCTATCGCACGCTCTATTCAAAGAACATTGACAATCTCTTTGTGGCCGGTCGCTGCCACTCCGGCACTCAGATCGGCACCAGCGGCACCCGCGTGATGCGCCCGATGTGCGCAACCGGCCAGGCTGCCGGCACCGCGGCTGCAATCGCCACCAGGCACAGGACTTCGCCTCGCGGTGTCTACCAGGAACACCTCGGTGAACTGCAGGAAGCCCTGTTACGGGACGGCTGCCGCTTGATGGGCAGAGAAGACACCCGCAAATGAGTTTGACTCCTACAGCTCTGAGCTATGTGCTGGCGGCTACTATGGAGGGGTGGTGCGGTTCTGAGCACAACGTGAGCTCATCGACGGTAAGCCGACTTCGACATCAAGGCCGGGCTCGCCGTTCGCCCCGGCCTGCAGATCTCATAAGCTCTTCGCTTTGAGTCGGCGACGGGATAGTTTGGGAGATCATCAGCATGAAGAGCATCAGAAGTTGGCAGCGGTCGAGCGCTATTGCAGGCGCGGCTCTGCCTTTGGCGTGTTTATTCATGGAGCTTTCAATGACCACGCACGCAATCGGCGGCCCGACCGCGATCCGGATCAAGCACCCGGTCCTCGACTACGGGATCGACAAGGCCAAGGCCGCGCAATACGAAGGCGCGGTCAAACCGATCATGGACATGACCAAAGAAGCCGTCCTATCATTCGTCCCGCCGCATGGATACATCAGCTTCTGCGAATGCCCGGCCTGCTACGGCGGTGTGGAAGGCAACGGCGTGCTGACTTGGAACATCACCAGGCCAGACCAGCTCACATGTCGATTCTGCAAGGAAGTCATCCTGCCGAACTCAAAGTACCCCGAGGACCAATTACTGTCGGGCAAGAACCGGCTCGGCGAAGAAGTGCGCCTGCCTTACTACTTCAACGAGGCCAGGAACGCCCGGCACTTCTTCAGCGGGCACCTGTGGAAGTACAGGCGCGCGTGGCTGCTCGACCAGTGCATCGCGTTGGGCAAGGCATATCAGGCGACCGGGAACGAGGCTTACGCACGCCGCGCCGCGCTCGTGCTGGATCGCTTTGCACAGGCCTACCCGCACTATCCGGCGCTGCACAATCGGCACACTCGGAACATCCGCTTCTGCAAGTCGCAGGAGCCTCCCTATGGCTGGGATGCGGGGCGCTGGGGCTACTTCCACAGCGAAATCCCCAAGCCGATCATCGCGATCTATGACCTGACCTGCGACAGCCCCGAATTCGACAAGCTGTCCGAGGAGCGCGGGTACGATGTGCGAAAGAAGCTGGAGGACGATTTCCTGCGCGAGACCTATCGGGTCGCCGCATCCAGCAAGTACATCGTCAGCAACGTGGTCGGGTACGACATTGCGGGCGTGGCCACGCTTGGGCGAGTCATCGGCGAGCCGGCCTACGTTCACCAGGCGTTCCGCTGGATGATGCGCAATGTCGATGAAGGCTTCTTTAGAGACGGGCTCTGGAGCGAGAGTCCGTCTTACCACTACATGACCATCGGTGGACTTAAGCGCGCGTTTGGCGCGGTCCGCGGCCACTCCGACCCGCCGGGCTACGTCGATGCCGTCGATGGCACGCGGTTCGACGACTTCGACCCCTTGCGCGACGTGCCCTTTCTGACGAAGGCGATGGGCGCACCGTCCGTGCTCGACTTCCCTACCGGCTGTTCGACCGTCGTCCACGACACGTGGCCCAATCAGCGACGCTCCAAGCCGCGCCAGCGGACCGTCTCGACCATCGCACCGGCGTACGGCCACGCGTCCCTCGGTCGGGGCACGGGCGGCGACCAGATGCAGGCGCAGCTCCATTTTTCCGGTGCGTTTGGTCACAGCCACCGCGACAACCTGAGCATGTGCCTGTTCGCCAAGGGCCGCGAGATGCTGCCGGACATCGGCTACACATGGACACAGATGCGCGCCTGGACCACGAGCACGGTCGGGCACAATACCGTCGTCATCGACCGTAAGAACCAGAATGGGGGAGGAACGCTGTCCAGCGGAGACTTGCTGCGGTTCTTTCCGGACAGCCGCGGCTTCAGCCTTGTGGACGCAGACGGCCAGCGCGGCTACGCCGCGGCCAGGGGAACGGATGCGTACCGTCGGACGCTGCTCATGGTGCCAGTTTCGGACGCGGACGCGTACGTGGTCGACCTCTTTCGGGTCAGCGGGGGGAGCGTGCACGACTGGTCGCTCCGCGGCGACGCGGACGAAGACACAAAAGCAGCGTGCAGCCTGCCTTTGGCCGGGCATCGCGAGACCATGCTCGCCCCGGACGAGCAGAAAGTGTGGCGAGACCCCACGATCATCACCGACCGATACCATCCCTACGGCATGATCCGTGACGTCAGCACCGCTGCGGCGTCAGGCGGATTCACGGTCGACATCACCTACGGTTCAGATCCGGCGCGAGGGCTGCGTCTGCACATGGATGCCGGGGACGCTGAGGTTCTGCTCGGCCGTGCACCGTCGGTCCGGCGCATGGGTACGGGTGCCAAGGGCGACATGCGAAAGGCGTACGACTTCTGGATGCCGCAACTGCTTGTCCGGCGCCGCGGGGCCGCGCCGCTGACCAGCGCTTTCGCCGCGGTCGAGGAACCCTACTCAGGCAAGCCTTTCATAACGAGCGTGGAGCGCTTGCCGGTCCAAGAAGTCGGCGCCATCGCGCTCCGAGTCACTCACGCGGCCGGCGTCGATACGATCGTCAGCCAACCCGACAATGCTCGGGCGCCAGCCGGCTGCACGGCCGGCGGTGTCACGCTCAAGGGCGTACTTGGCATTGTCCGCCAGTCACAAGGTTCTGTGACGGCCGCGCGCCTGTTCGACGGCACGGAGTTGTCCTGCGGCGACATGCGACTCGTTGCCGAGAGGTCGCGGTTCACCGGCGGCATTCTGGCCGTCGAACGCAAGCTGGAAGGCGCGACAGCGGACGCGTTCATCGTGGACGCCGAATTGCCGCCGGGGAACGCCCTGCACGGGACGTGGATGATCGTGACGCATGCTGACAGCTCGAAACAAGGTCATGAGATTGACAGCGTTGAGGCTGCTGACGGGTCGACTCGCGTGATCCTGGCCCGCGATCCCGGCCTGCGAGTCCAGGGCGGCAAGGTGAGAGAGGTTTACTTCCCGCGCCGAACCTTCAAGGGTCTGCCGACGTTCGCGATACCAGTAGCTGTAGCCTTTGACCGGGTCGACTGAGGGATTACTCAAGGTCCAATGAAGAACACAAGGCGCGCTAGATCACGCTGATGGTCAGAAGATTGTATTTGGTAAGATGTCCCATCGATTGCCGTTTGCCTTCTTGCTTCAGGAAACCAGATGAACACCGGGTGTCGACATCTTCTTCCTTTGTCCATTTCATTGGCAAGTCTCATCTGCTTGCACAATCTCCCTGCAGAAGAGAAAGCACCTATGGCGCAAACAGGTAAAGAGGTATCGGTTACCTGGCAGGAGAAGGCAGTCGAATATGCACGCATTATGTCGCGGATTAAATGGAGACCGGTTACTGACGGGATGCCGAACAGGAGTGGCGGCACCTTTAAGAAAGGAAGCGAGTACACGGGAGTACCTTATTCGAGCGTCCGGTCTGTAGGCCGATACATCGGGCTTGATATTTACCTGAAAACATTCCTGGCGGCCGTAGAAAATCCCGACAGCGTGCTCTACACCGAGAATCTGTCGGGCAAAGTGCCAAACGCGGCGTGCTACTACGGAAAGGTCTGTTCTTCGTACACCAGCTATGCCCTGCAGTGCGGCATCTGGTATGTCAGCCGCCTCTATACGCCACCGTATCGAAGTGGTATCTCCCTGGTGGAACCACAGTCAGCTCAATTCGCCAAGGTGGGAGACATCATCTACACCCCGCCTTCGCCCGGCTCCCACGTAGAAATGGTGACGGGGGTCACCAGGGACGACGATGGAAAAGTGACGCACGTTCGTATCGAGGAGAGTTCCCCACCGACCACCAGGAATACCAATCGCAACGTAGGGAAGTTCGATTCGCATATCTCTTCAAGGGGCAGGAAGCTGTATCGGATCACGGACCTGGATGCCTGGCGTGGAGAAAACAGGGCCGAATCCTTCCTGTTTCCGAACTACAAAGAGGATTCAGCAAGCCCTCGAATCAACCGCGTATTGCTGCTCGACCGCGGGGATTGGGTCGCGTACCACAAAAGCCAATCTGTGAAATTCAACCTCATGGACAGGGATGCGCAGGGCGTCAGGGCCCTCGTAATCAGACGGGGAGGCCGCGTGGTCGAACAGATCGATCGGCCAGGCAAAGGCGTGATTGAGCGCACATTTAAGACCTGCGCTGATTACACCGCACATTGCGTGATGGTTGACGGCTCTCTGAGTCAGGCGTGCGAGTTCTCCGTCTGCGATCTTGGTCTCAAAATGCCTGTCAATGGGGTGGTTTTGGGTGAACCGTGGGGGATAGAGTTCATTTCGGACAATACCAGAATCATCATGGTGTACATAAAGAGCGAAACAAACGAATACGGCCACCACACCATTTTCGTCAGCGACCGGGAAAGAATGGACAGGAGAGTCGACATCCCTGCTGATCTGGTCAAGGACCAGGGCAAACTCCAAGTGTGGCTGATTGGCGAAAACAAGTACGGAAGACTCAAAGAACGACGGGATATTGTCGTCAAGAAGTAGGCGACTGATTTCTCGAACTGGTAATGAACTCCAGGAAAAACGGACCATGCGAAGCTGCTATGTGCTGTGGAGGATCGCTTTTCTGTTGAGCATCTTGTGCCTGCCGACGCTTTCAGCCGCGGAGCTCTTTACTGGCACGGCAAAGACAAGCATTACGCCTGACGAGCCCGTCGCCTTGACGGGCCAGGTGCGTGTGCGTGTTGCGCGCAAGGTCGACACCGCGTGCACAGCTTCGGTGCTCGTCATCGAAGCGCGGGAAGGTGAGAAGAAAGTAGATGAAGTGATTCTCGTCTCGGCGGATCTCGTTATGTTCCGCTATGACTTACAGGACCGGTTTCGTGAATTCCTGACGAAGCGGGGAGTCGAGTTCAACGTCAACAAAGTCATTCTCACGGCCACACACACACACACGGCCCCGGCCATGCTGGACGATCGCTATACGCTTCCGGACGACTGCATGAAGCCGTCGAAGTACGTGGAGTTCCTGAAGGAGCAACTTGCGCAGGCGATCGACAAGGCATGGAAATCTCGCAGGAGAGGCGGCGTCAGTTGGGGGTTCAGCCATGCGGTCGTCGCGTACAACCGGCGGATTTCCTACATGAACGGATCGGCACGGATGTACGGGCCTACGAACAAAGCAAACTTCAGCCATGTCGAAGGTTTCGAGGATCACGGCGTACATGTTCTATTCACGCACGATAAGCAACAGCCAGAGATCCCCATCGGCATCGCAGTCGACGTGGCCTGCCCCGCTCAGGAGGTCGAATCGGGCAGGAACATGAACGCGGACTACTGGCACTATGTTCGCGAAACGCTCTTCAAGCAGTTCTCACCGGATACGACCGTACTCGGTCTCTGTGGGGCCGGCGGCGATCAATCGCCCCACATTCAATGGCGTAAAGCTGCCGAGGAGCGGATGCGCCGGGCGCGC
>JASLXP010000215.1 GCA_030740295.1 Planctomycetota bacterium | reverse complement strand
CCGGCCCGCTCCCGGTCTGTTGGGGGGGGCCCCGCGCTCCCCGCCCGGGTGCCCCCGTATCTTGGGCGGGCGGGGCCCCCCCGCGCCCAGGTGAGGTCTATAACCGCCCGCCGGTTCTGACTTGCCTTCATCCACCACAATGAATAGATAGCCAGACCCATCCTCAGCCATCGGTCTTGATGGCATTAGCGGTTCACACTTTCTCATTACTCTTTACTGATTACGCATCCATGAAAGCCCTTCCCAAAGAATTCACTCGCGTTTCCGTCGAAGACCTCACGAAACTCACCAGAGAGATTTACCTCAAAGTTGGCATGTCCGATGAAGACGCCACCGTCATCACTGACCTCCTCGTCCATACCGACCTGCGCGGCGTGTTCAGCCACGGCACGCGGCAGACACGCACGTATGCAACGCATGTCCTCAATGGCAATATGAATCCCACGCCCGAGTTGAAGATAGTCCAGGAGCGGCCCACCACTGTGGTCATTGATGGCGACGGAGGGCTCGGCCACATGCCCTGTCATATGGGAACGGAAATGGCCATTGCCAAGGCGAAGGAGTTCGGGCTCGGCGCGGTCACCACGCGCAATCACCATCATTTCGGCAGCGCGGGGAAGTACACCCACATGATCATCAAAGAAGGCTGCGCCGGATTTTCTGTTTCGTCGCACTATTTCAAGATCGAGCCTGCCATCTGGGAGGTCACTAATGTCGGCGGGGGCAGCCCGATGAGTTTTGGCTTTCCTCACAGAGATCAGCCACCACTGTTGATCGACATGTCCATCAACATGCTCCCCGCAGAGGACGAACTGAAAAAGACCTACCCGGTCGCCTTCTTTAAGACTCTCGGCCTCGGCGCCACCTGTGCGGCCCTGGCAAAAATCCTGTCCGGCGTCAGCGACCTTTACCACAATGACGCCATCAAATGGCCGGCCTCAAACCAGGGCTCATTCATATTGGCCATCGATATCGAAAGTTTTCTACCCATGGACGTCTTCCTTCGCGAAATGGATGCCTATACTGAGTCCGCGCACCAATGCCTGCCCATGGCCGGGCAGGACCGAGCCCTCCTGCCGGGTAACATGGAGCACGAATACGAACAGGAATGGCGAAGAATCGGCATCCCGGTCGGGACAGAGCATCAGAACGCGTTGACCACGATTGCGGAGAAGGTGGGTGTGGAAACGCCCTGGGCTTAAGTAAGGTTGCAACAGGTTTCGTTGGTTCGTTCTTCTATGAAAGTTCGGAGTCTAACTCCGAATTTTCATGCATGATCGATAGACCTGCATATCTGAAAGAAATCGAAACTGCCTACAGATCGCCCACATGCGCACCTCTGGGACCGAGGCAATGCTAACCCCCTGCCCGGATGGTCGCGAACAGGCGAGAAGCGACATTCCTGGACCTTGAATCGCAGCAGGACAGGGCTCGACTCACCAACCCGGAGCTGGCCCGGGACATGAGAAACCTGGCCATCATTGATGATGGAATCACCACTTCACTGACGGCTTCGTGTCTGCCATCTCGCCTCGTCGGAGTGGCCGCTGATCCTCTCCCTGACGCTTACCGTCCACTCGCCCCGTCTGGCGTTCACGGGCCATTCCATGGCGAAGACATACACGCCGCGGTCGGCCACCCGAACACCGGAAAGGTCGTCGCGCACGGCGCCGGACGGATCTTTGACCTCCAGGTCGAAGGGCAGCGTGCTGCGCAGGGGCTGGGCGTCAGCGCCCAGTATGCGGACGACGATCATGAGTTTGCTGCCGATGTCCGCGGGTACCGAGGCGCTGACTTGAATGGAAGCCGGCTCTACGGGCAACAACGCCAGGGCGCGGCCCCAGCGGTCAGGACAGGTGACCTTAAACGAAAGCTCGTCGTCCATGACGGTGAAAGGCACTTTCTCGCCGGTGACGATGTCGGCAAGGATGTGCTCCGCCTCATCGGCGTCGGATGAAGCCGTTATCCGCGTGGTGGCCTCTTTCTTGTTGTGATTGGCTATCATGAAGATCCGGTTGTCGCCGCGCTTGGAAAGGAAGGTGACAGCGCTGAATTCGCCGTCGTCCGGTTTGGAAATCAGACGGACACGCAGATTGAGAACGTCGGCTAGGAGTTTCATCTTGGCCTTGTTGACTTCAGCCCTGAGAGCCCCGATCGGCATGCCAAGGACGAAAGCCTCTCCACCGCCCAGGGAGTTGCTGACGCAGGCGGGTTCCTTGTCCGCAAAAGTGAACAGAACTGCGGCTTTGGGTTTGGGCTCGAGAGCGTTACCGCGGCTGAAGAGCGCAGACTGATTCGTTATGCGCGTGCTGGAATAGTCGGTGGAGACGATCCGTTCAGGGCCCACTGTCGCCGGCAGGACCCGGGTAAGGATGTCAGTTGGGCGGTTGTACTCGTCCAGTCGAGCTGAGTCGCTGCTGACCAGAATCGTGCCGCCGCGCTCGGCGAAGCGGCGCAGTTCTCGAAGAGTTCTCGCTTCCGTCTGCCGGCTGTAACCGAGAACGCATAAGTCGTAGTTGCCCAGGTCGCCGCGTTGGACCTGCTCGTCGAAGAGTACGTCCACGTGACCGAACATCTTACGCAGTACATCGTACTGGGCCTGCACACCGCCGGCGAGACCGAGGTACTGCCTGGAGTTCCCGGTCATCTCCAGGTAGTCGTCGTTGAAGGCTTTTCCCATGGAAAGCCACATGTGAGCCGTGTGGGGATACAGCATGGCCACACGCGCGCGGGAACGATCACAGTGGTTGAGGGTGCGCCCGATGCGGCCCGCTTCGGCGGTGGTCCTCCTGGCGATCTCCGCAAAGCGCGAGTCCTTACGCCCGTTCTTTTCGAAGCTGGTGGTGCCGTACGAGAATACCTGGAAGTTCCGGGTGCCGCAGGAAATGGCCGCAAAGACCTGCTCGGGGAACTCCATGTAATATGCATTGTTCAGGTTGCCACCTGTAAAGCCCGGCCTGGACAGGCGCCCGAAGTCCGTGGCGGACCAGATGATCGCCATGCTGCTCAGCGACTTCACGTAGAGCTTCTGCTCGCCATAGTGGTAGACGTCCGGAGAAGTGGCGCCGAGTGAAGACGCCGTTCCCGCCACATCCAGGACGGGCGATGAGTGACCGCCAAGCGAGTTCGGGCTGATGATGCAGTCCAGGTGCAAATGAGGCGAATGAGCATCATTGACGGAGCGACTCAGCCACGCGTAGTTGGCGACAGCCTTGAGCTTGTATTTCATGAACTGGTAGGCGCCCATTGGCGTGCCGTCAGGCGAACCGGCTGGAACACCCGTTGCCGTCTCAAAAGCCTTCTTCAAGCGTTCCCCGTCGGCGCCGGCGAAATGCAGGCCGCCAATCTCGTCGTGCGCGGCATAGCTCTCCGTCAAGGGCATGCGACCGTAGAGTTTGTGAAGCGCCGCCTGCCAGAAGTGGGCGTAAGGCAGGTGGTCTTTATCTGGAAAGGCCATCTCCGGCACACGGCGGCCGGAGGTCCGGTCGGTCGTCCCCGCTTTCTTGCGTCCCCCGTGAATATCAAGCAGTCCGGCATACCAGACCGGCGCTGTCCTCAATCCGGCTTCCTGGATGATGGCGGTGTTACGCGACCGGGTCCACATGCGGTAGCTACCGTTGTAACTCCCGTAGATATGGCTTCCCACCCAGGCGACACCCGTGAAGCCGACGGACTTAAGCTCTTGGACAATTCGTCTCATGTCCACCTCACCCATGTAGTCGTGATGAAAGATGATCGAGAACCCGAATTCGTCCTCCGCCAGGAGCGGCAGCGTCACGGCGATCGGCGCATCTGCCGAATCCACGAGCTTGCCGTTCTTCTTCACATCCAGGCGCACGGCGTAGCGGCCTCGGTCGAGATAGGGAAGTTCAATGCGCAATTCGTGTTCGGCATCTTTGAGCGCGTACCGTCCCGCGGGCGTCGTCTTGCCATCGGCATCCCTGAGAGTCACATCCACTTCGTACGGGTAGTCCACGCGTCCCTTGATGTTCGGTTTGAGACTGATCGTGTCCCCGGGGGCAAACAGGTAACCGTAGTTGTCGCGAATCACGTCGCAGGAGACGGCGAAGTCCTCTTTCGTCTTGGGGGTTGGGCGCGCTGCCGAATGTGCAACGGGTTTACCAGTGGCGTATTGAACCAGGTTGTCCCAGAAAGCCGGGTAGGACGCCGACATGAAGAAATCGCGCTTGAAGTCTGAGATGGGAACCCAGGTGGCCTTGTGAGCATAGTGCCCGGTAATCTGGATGACGCGGCCCTTGCCTGCTTTTTTCTCGGCAATGAACGGGCCTTCGCCGGCAACAGCGATGACGTTTGCATTATCGGTCGGCTTTGTAACCTGCGTGCCGGCGCACAGGCCTGAGTCGGCCAGTGGCAGACCACGCAGCAGCGGGTGGCTCACGTCCACTGGCTGGATCTGTCGCATTTCAACGCGGCCGGTCCGCGGCGTGTGCTGCAGCGGCATCAGATCGCCGAGCGGCGATGTATACCAGCCGTCCTCGGGCTTGTGCTTCCAGCCGCCCATCGCCCCCATGAGGATCAACGTGCCGCCGTCGGTCACATACCGCCGGAGATGCTGAAGCTGCTTCACGCTGAATGCGGTGGCTGGTACGTCGGTCAGAACAATCACATGGTAAGCGGACAGCTCGTGAGCGCGCTTCGGCCAGTGTGCCATCGCGCTGCTGTGTGGGGCCTTGACGCGTATCTGCACATGATCGCTACCCAGGGCGCGGTCGAGCTGACCATGCGGATCGAAGATCGCCCCGTACCCAAATCGGGAATTCCAGCAACCGATGAGCGCCTTCAACGGACCGTCCCGTCGAGTCGCGGCTGCGATTTCGACATATTTTCCGAAATAAACATCCTCGAACCGGTCAATTGAATGGAACCCACTCGTGCCGGTCGGCGACAGCGCGCTCCATTGGGGCTTGTCTCCGTCCTTCTCAACCACGCGATGACGGCATAGATTGATCCGCCACACAGCACCGTCCTTGGGCGCCTTGAGTCCCATCTCGGACAGGGGGATTACCGCCTCAGTTGTCCAGCCCTTCTTGCCAACCACAGCCGCCCTCTTCCACTTAGGCTGCCATGTCCTGTCCGACTGAAACGATCCGCCGGCCCCCTTGGACCGGCACCTATAGGCGGCCGCGCGGCCCGCCGGGTTCCAGGCCAATTGGAAATAGTCGAGCCCGTCCTCACTCGGGCAGATGAACCACTCGATCACCTCTCCGTTCCACAGGCCATCGGGCGCGGCGGCGGACCTGATCTTCTCCAGCATCGGTTCCTTGAGCCAGAGGGCGGCGTACAAGTTCTTCCTGTCGTAGCAGAGGGCCACGGATCCGCCGACCTTCAGTTCGCGGCCAGCGTAGTGCCGAAGTGCACGTTGGTCCGCCTTTCGCCAGCATAACTCATCCAGCTTGCCGTCCACCTTAGGCGTCTGTTCTGTCTTCCGAATGACCAACGGGGAATAGGTACTCGCTGCTTCCTCTCCAAAGACACTCTCAACCCCAGGCATGAGGGCACAGAGGAGAGTGAGCAAAGCCAATCGGTCCATATCATGCTCCTCTCTAAACCAACCTTCTTCGGTGAGAATCCTGTAATTTCATCAGTCTATAGTGGATTAGGCCAGATCCGGGTTGCATGATTCTGTTTACGGTTTCACATCAGTTGAGTCAAGGTCCTGCCGCTTCAGGGCCGGGGGCTGAGTAACCACATGGTGTACATTTGGATGGCAATTGGTGGCGCGGACCGCTCTTGGCCAGGCCTCGAAGCCGGGGGCCGTTGGACGTTGGCCGCATCGCCACTTTCAGATCAGGTGCTGCATCGCTATGCCCAGACAGGGCGTAAGAGACGCGTTGGCCAGCGTCCAAATATAGGTCAGCATCCCCGAAAGTGTACTGCCTCTGAACCATATCCTTTATTGGAACGGTTCAAGATCTGATCGGTATCTGGCGCCAGATGGCTATATCAGCGTGATAATCGTGAGGTTCTCCTAAAAAATTGCAGGGCAACCCCCCTACTATAATGGATTATCCCAAAGTCATAGTGCCCACTCTGACTTTGGATACCCATTTGCTCACAAAGCTCTGTGCATTCTGGTTCAATCCCGGCAGATACCAGAAGCACAACATATGTCGCTCCTTCCCTTCTCCCACAAAGGAAAGATGAGCCGGGTATCTTCAAATCCACATGTCCCCCTTCAGCAAGCACCCTTCTTCGGCACCTGGTTTCACATTTATTGAACTTGTCGTCTCTGTCAGCATCATTGGCGTTATGTCCACCATCTTCTTCGCGGGAGTTCAGTTGGTGCGAGAGAGGGCCAAAATACAGCACTGTCAAAACAACCTGAGAGAACTCGGGATGGCTTTCAATATGTACGACACCTACTGGTCGGGCAAATTCCCACCGACCGCGAATGTGGAGGAGGACGATCTTCGCGCGTTATACCCTCTGTGCGCAAATAGCCTCGAACTCTTCATATGCATCTCGACTGGGAATCGCGTGGATAAGCATGAAGACCTGGCAGACAACGCTGAAGGCGGTCGTTCCGGTGGAATCGGCCACAGCTACGATTACCACAGCTATCACATTTTTGACAAGGCAGGATATGAATTGTCCCAGCCAACTCTGAAGACTCGATCCATGGCAGACGTTACGGGGGATATCACCTGGCTGCTTTCTGATTCCGTGGAATCCGGGCTGTCTCGGTCACCTGACATCAGGGACAACCATTTTGAAACTGGTGGCAACGTCCTGTTCGCCGATTCACATGTGGAGTGGATTGATGCAGGACACTGGCAAGCTACTTTCAAGGCAGGCAGTTCCAGGTCTTGGTAGGACGCTGTTGGCATTCATTCACTCAGGATGACATCCAGCCACGAATAAGCCGCGCCCTCCTGCAGCAAAGCCATCTCAAGAACATGTAAAACCCGGGGCTCATTCTGGCCAGATTCTTGGCTTCCTGTTAAATGCGCACATCCTCTACTTGCGCATAAAAAACTCTTTCGAATGGCATCCAAAAGACTGCCCCTCTGGGGCCTGTGCGTGGTGGCGTCGTGGCTTGGAAGCGTGACGTCTGCGGCCGATCCGGAATCTGTCTCAATCGGCAGCCAACGTTACCTGGTAGTGCAGAAGTCTGCTCCGGAAAGCATCAACTGGGACCTGACGCTCGAAGCTGGCAAAGGCGCGCGGTCGGTGGACATTCTCCTGTGTCAGTCGGAAGCCGGTCTCTATCGATTGCTTTGGGAAGGGCAACAGGCACAGCTCACCCGATCCATGCAAGGGAAGCAGAAGACTCTGGCGCAAGCCGAGCTCCCGGATCTCGGGAAGCCCGGACAACACCAGCTCACCCTTCGCGTCCAGCCGGGTGCCGTATCGGTCATCGTGAACCATCGGATGTACCTTCGAGCCTACGACAGAGCTCTTCGCGGGGGCGCGGCGCTCTTCGGGCAGAACGAAACGAACATCAAAGTGCTTCGCTCGCGAGTGCAGCCGCTCGAACCGATCCGGTTTTCGGACGATTTCATGCGCACCGAAGAGGAGAAGCAACTCGGGCGATGGGCCGTCGAGGGCGGCGACTGGTCGTTCATCTCGGTGATGGCCAAGGTACGCCGGAGCAAGGATGCCCGCGTCCGGGCCGGGAAGATGCCGGAAGCGCAGCGCAGTGCGAACCCGTTCGCGTTTAAGGCTGCAGCCGGAAAACGGGCAGTGGCGGTGACCGGGTTTCCATTCTGGGACGATTTCGAATTCTCCGCGTCCGTCAAATCCGATGGAGGTGTCTGCGGGCTCGTCTTTCATAAAGTTGCCCCCAAAGACTATTTCCTTTTTGAATGGGAACTCCTCACTTACCGGCGTCACCCCGGCCTGGCTCGCATCATTCGGGTGACCCCAAAAGGCCGTGAGCTCCTCGCGCAACGCCGTGTGCTCGGCAAGACCGGGCAGTGGTACCAGCTTAAGGTAGCCACTGTCGGCAAACGCATCCAGACTTTTGTAGATCGAGTGCCGCTCTTCGACTTATTCAATGACCAGGCATCGGGCGGGAAGGTTGGGCTCTATTCGGCAGGCGATGGCGCCACATACTTTGATGACATCGAGGTGAATTCTCCTGAACAGCTTCAGCTTGACCGCAAGGAAGTCCTCACCGAATGCGCAGGGCCGGTAGCCGGGAAATGGATGCTCGATGAAGCGGTAACGGATCGCCCTGGCCTGCCCGGCAAGGGCGTAACTCTCTCCAGCGCCCTAGATTCAAAATCCGTGTACCTGCTACAGAGCCACGGCTACACCGCGGGAGCCTTGCAGGCAAAGGCCAGACTGTCGGGCAAGGGGAACCTCGGGTTCGTCTGGGGCTTTCAAGACGAGAAGAATCATTACGCCATTCGAAGCAGCAGAGACAGGGTCTCAGCGCTGCACGTGCGGAACGGCAGGGAATCCGTGCTGGCAGCAACGCCGCTCTCGACAGAAGAAGGCGCCTGGAATGAATGGGCGCTCCAGATCGCCCAGAACGGCGAGGCCGGCCTTTATCTGAATGACAGCCTGGTGCTGCATGTTGCCGGCAAAAGCCAGCTCGGCGGCATCGGCGTTCTGGCCAGGGGAAATGCCGCGTTCCGCGATATATCCCTCGGCCGCGTCATCCCTCGCAACTGGGAGAAACTTGAAGAGAACGCCATCTTTGCCAACGACCCTTACATGCAGGGCTGGGCCTCGCCCAAATGGGCCTGGGTGCCTGAAACCATCGAGAAAGCGCCCCCGCCGGTGTATTCAGAGACCGCTCCGCGAGAAGAGATGGACTATCCAATTCTCGTTAAGGAAGAAGTCGAAAAGCAGGTGCGCGTGAGCGAAGTCCCGAAGCGCCGGACGTACATGCACAAGGGAGACTTTTTTGGCCGCTTCAAGATCAACGTGCCGGTTTCGGATGGCGTCGTCCTTGCCTTCGGCACAGAAGCGCCCACTGAGGAGACCGGCTACGCGGTAAAGATTGAGGCCGTAAACAAGAAGAAAGAAGAGCCAATTCCTGAACCCGGAAGGGGCGAAAAAATCGTCGTTAATCCGGATGGCCTCCTGCCCAGCGAAGACGAAGACGACCTGGTCGAAAAAACGATCAGCACCGACAGCCCCACTGCACAGGAAGCCGTCGCCAGGCCCACCAGATTTGACCCGCGTTTCAACGTCCAGCTTCTGAAGAACGGGGAGGTCCTTGATGAAGCACAGATCCAGAGCCCGGAAGAAACCGTGACCCAGCTCAGGGTCATGCGCGATGGCCACTATGTCCGGCTCGCGTACGGCGACAAATCCATCATCTCACGTCGTGATCCCAATCCGCTCAAAGGACGCCGCGTCAAACTGGTCACGATGTTCAAGAACGATCTCGCTTTCGTTGGCGTCAATCGTGACCACGTGCGTGACTACCTCTTCAAAACCGCGCCGTCTGACTGGAGCAAAATCGGGCTGTGGGAAGTAACCAACCGCTTCGCCTGCGACCCGCGCTGGTCTCACCTGAACGGCCGCAGTAAGAGCGCCGCCATCCTGTGGCACAAGGATCGTTTCCCCGGCGACGTCACCCTGGAATTCTACGCGGGCATGCGTATGCGTCAGGGCAAGATGAAGGCCGAGACAAAGCTCTATTATCCTCGAGTCGGCGATCTCAACGCCACTATCTGCGCGCGGGGCGAAGAAGCCTCGACCGGTTACAGCTTCGTCCTCGGCGCCTGGGATCCGCTCTGGAGCGAGACCTGGACCCGCATCCTGCGCGGACGCGAATCCATGGCACAGACCGGCCGCCAGCTCCTGCCTCGCACACGTATCGCCCGCGGCGGCTCACGGCTCGTACGCGTGGGATGGGATCCCGGCGGGCGCGCTATCCACGGAGCCTGGTATTACATCAAGGTCCGCAAAATCGGTGACGAGATTAAGTATTACTTTGATAACCATCTTGCTCTGCAATTCAAGGACAAGCTCCCTCTCGACGGAGACCGTCTCGGCATCTGGACATACAACAACAGTATGATGGTAGCCCGTGTGAAAATCTCTTACGAGAACTCCATCCCCGGCCAGGACATCATTAATCCAAAGAAGGAAGACATCCGCCCTACTCCCTCTATCAATGCGACCACACAACTTAATCTCACCACCACTTCACATGGCGGATGCCTCTACAATTTTGAAAACGGCATTGAAGGCTGGATTGCGCCCAACGGCGACGAGAGCGCGCATATTTCTGTAGAGAACCTGTCGCGGAATGCCAAGACCACGAACTCGGCCGCTGCAGGCAAGTGCCTGCGTCTGACCAATGCGCTTTCCGGTGGTGACTTTGGCGCTCGGGCGCCGATTACCGAAATTAATCTCCTGAAAGTCGATGAGCTTTCCTTCGATTATCAGTTGCCCGCCGAGGCCCGAGTAAATCTCTATTTCTCCATCAAGGACGATCCCAAGCACCGCAAGTGGTCGTTCATACATCTCAACGGCGACCCCACCAGCGGCGAGCTCATCAAGAGAATCGGCAAGACCGAGACCATCATCGCCGACGGCCAGTGGCATCGTTTCTCAATCGACCTCGGCGAGTACCTCGCTCGCATGTATCCCAGTGCGGAAACACTGACGCTCGATCAGCTCGCATTCGGCAATTTCCACGAGGGCTATCTCAACGTCGGCTTCGGCGGCAACGCTGCCGGCACGACGTTTCATCTGGACAACTTCAAAATCCGAAGCCGCAGCACTTCGCCGTTCTTACTTGCATGGCAGCCGATTGAAGGCGCGCACTATGTAGTCGAGGTAGCAAAAGATGGCAGCAAACCGATTAAGTCCATCAGAACAACGGAGCCAACCGCAAGCATTCCGGACCTTACACCAGGGGCGTGGCTCGCAAGCGCCAAAGCTTTCAATAAAGAGGGCACGCTCATAGCGACAGTAAACCTGCCCTTCCTCAAGGAAGCCGTCGAGCCAAAAGTCGAATCCATGCAACCAGCCAACGGAGCGCAGTGGGGTGGCGAGACGATCCGCCTGGTGCTCGGCGAAAACAGCAATCACAGCCTCGGGTCGCATCTGATGATCAACGGCGTTCAGGTCAGCGCAGACCAGGCCGTCACGCGAAAGGCGAACGAGCTTCACATCGTCCTCAACGGCCTGACTGAGAACTTTAAGAACGGCCAGACAATACACTGCAAACTGGATTTCAGAGTCGAAGACAAGGCGCTCCCCATCGATTGGAAGTACACATATTCCACGAAGGCCGACAAGACGCCGCCGACCCGCGTCACGCTCACCAACCAGCCGGCCCGTTTCGATTTTGAATGGCCGGAAAGCAGCTTCGAGCACTTCTCCGAAGAGGCTGCCGCCGCAACGGATGACACTCACGCGGCCCGCGGCAATCGCAGCCTTGGGCTTGTCAACATGTTCTCCGGTTCGCCGTTCACCGTGCCCCTGCCCGTGGGTGAGTTTCATGCGGGACAGTTCCCCATTCTGAGTTTCGATTACAAAGTTCCCACCTCGCTCGTCCGCTCCAATTTCATTCTTCGAAACGAGCCCGGCATCCCGGGGGAAGACGAAAGCATCAATGGAATGATCCTGTCCTTCACCGACAGCGCTTCGTCCGCTGACGCCACCATTCCCGGCATTGTTGCCGACAACACCTGGCGTCACGCCGAAGTCAATCTTTATCAGGCCCTGTCATCGCTCAGCAGCGCAACGAGCCAGGACGCGCTGAACGTCCGTTCGATGTACATGCAGGACATCGGCTATCAGGGCAATGCGCCTGGGTCGACGATTCATCTCGACAACCTGGAGCTCGTCCCGAGCGTAAGCAGCTCGCACGGATTCAAGCTTTCCTGGAGATCCTCCGACACCAGCGGCATTGCAGGCTACAGCTACTCCTGGTCGAATAAGCCGGCCGAACCGTCAAAGACGATCAACATCAGAACAGCCGAACATGTGTTCAAGGATGCCCCGGACGGTAACGTCTATCTGAACATCCGCGCCATTGACGGCTCCGGTAATCCCGGCCCCACCGCGCACTACCGTTTTCAGGTCGATAATCTCCCGCCCAAGGTTGTCGAGACATCCCCCAAGCCGGACAAGCCGGTGGCCTGGCGATTGATGCGCATGATCATCGAAGAGGCCGGCTCCGGGCTCGATTTTACATCCCTGAAAATTACGCTGAATGGCAAAGAGTTCGGATTCGATCCCGAACTGATGCGTCACGATAAATCCACCGGCTCCTTCGAATGGGACTGGGCTCTCGCGCTCGGCGCACGCCAGGTTTCTTATGGGGGACCTGTCACCATGAACGTGAGAGTCGAAGGCCTGAAAGATTTCGCCGGCAACGTGAGCGAGCCAATCGCCTGGTCCTGGGAGCTCACCCCAGAGGAAGACATTCTTCCGCCGCTGCCGCCGAGAGTCGCCGGCCTGTCGCACTCGATGCTCACGTACAAAGACTTCGCATTCAATGATGAGGGCTGCACAGCCTACAATTCCTACTCGACACTGAGCCGCGTCTTCAGCAAACAGAAGGGTGCTTATTGTCTTGGTATTGCTCAGACCAGCACCGCTGGAACCTACGGCACAATCGTCTGGGATAAGCCGTTCGATGTGAAGAAGCATCCGATCCTTTCCTTCGAGTATCGGGCCGCTAAGGGCGCGAAGGTACTGGTTGCCGCGAAGGTCAGAGGTGAGTGGATTCAATTCCTGGAGGGGCCGGACGTCATCGCAGATGCTACATGGAAGTTGACCTGGTGTGACCTGGAGAAGCTGCACGGAAAATATATCGGCAAGGGCAAGGGCACGACCATCGAGGCCCTCGCTATCACCGATTATTACTACTACACCACCCAGGCCGGCGAAGTGACAACGGCATATGCTCAGAGCCTCTACCTTGACGGCATCGGCATCGTTGGTCGCAGCGGTGTCCGCACGCCAAAGTTTGACATAAAGGCAATCGATGAAACCGGCGCCAACGGCTTCAGCTTCGTCATCGATGACCGATACGACAAGATTGCCGCAGTCTCCGAACTTGCCGAAACAGTCACCGGCGATCTGGAACAGGGCCTGGATACACCAGACGATGAGGAGGAGGAAGACGATGTCGACTTCCGGTTCGACCACTACTCCAAGACGATTCCAGACGATGAACCAGAGGGGAATTTCAAGACACTTGAAATCTCCGAGCGGCTCCTGCCAGGCATGAACTTCCTTCACATCCGTTCCCAGGACGGCGGCGAGAACTGGGGGACGACGACTCACTATCCGTATTTCGTGAAGTGAGGCGTCATACTTCGTGTGGCCCTGGGTCTATGACTTTCCGCTCCAGCAACGCAGGATTTCGATTATCATGCTGACTGGGTCGTATTAACTATTCCTGTGGAAGGAGAAGTTATGAAAGTCTTGCTGACAATCTTCATTCACGGAACCTTGTTACTGCTCCCTGCCCTGTCCCATGCAGAGGAATGGGCAGTGTACGATACCTACTCGAAGGAAGAGGGGAACATCACCTTCGTCGTAAACCTCAAAGGCGAAGTGAGGCGGTTGAAAGGCGGCGCCATTCAGGCCGTCATCTGGCCGAGAGGCATCCTCTCAGCGAACAAGAAGGAAAAAGGACTGGCGTTTTTCTGGGGTGATGGGACTGTTGCCCGGCCTGCTTCAGACGTGACGTTCAAGGCCGCCTCCCCCAATGGCGACCTCCTGGCCGTGCAGCGGACGGAGACAGACGATGACTTCAATCGCCATACTTTCCTGAGCGTGGTACCGTTTGCCGGAGGCCCCGTCAGGGACTTAGTGGAGTTGGATGCGGGCCAGATTGATGACGCGGCCTGGCATCCCAGCGGCCATGGCGTCGCTTACACGCACAGAAAGAGCAAGGACAAAGGGTGGGATCGAAAAATATACTATCGTGCGGTCAAAGGTGGCTCTAAACCCACCTTGCTGATGGCCAATGCCAGCTCCCCCATGTGGTCTCCTGACGGCAGAAAACTGGCCTACGAGTCAGAGCGGCAGGTGTGGCTCGTCAACAGCAATGGTAAGAACCCGATAAAAGTCGGCCCAGGCAACCTGGCCGCATGGGCCGGAAAATGGCTCCTCTATGCCGTTTACGATAAAGACGCGGCCGGACATCACATCAGGAAAGTGGGGCCTGAAGGTAAGAACCCCTCTCTTGTGAAGACCATGCATGCTACGATTTCGTACTCCGATTACGGGCTCTCTCCGGACGGTAAAACTCTGGCCTGGGCGGGCGGCTTCCGTGAGACAGCCGAAACAACCAGCAAAAGGAAACAGGCGGTCATGCTCATCGATCTCGCCTCGGGCTCCAGCCGCCTGCTCGAGATTGCCAACGGCCACCCCTCGAGCAAGCCATACTGGACTTCCGACAGCAAAACCATCGTCATCAGCGGGACGATCAAACAGAGGCGCATTTTCTTCATGCCGGTGGATGGCTCACAGCCGAAACAGGTGGGCGGCATCGTCAACAGCTTTCTCGGCCTGGTGAGCACAGGCATCATCAAGACCAAAGGAACGGCCGTGGTCAAGGCTGAGAAGTTCGAGGTCAAAAGAGGCGACAAACTGATCGGCGCGGTTTCAAAGGGGCAACAGCTCAAAGTCACCACAAGAGCCAACGGCTGGATTGGCGTGGTCTGGCAGGACGAAGCCGGCAAGAAACTCAGCGGCTGGCTGCCGGCTTCCGAGGTCGATTTGAAGTAGGCAGTGCGACGCGATTGTTCCCTTCAAAAATCTCCGGAATGCGATTAGCCGGATCGATGGCTAACGACCAGCCAGTCGTCTGGGCGGGGAGGTCGAACTGGAGTTCCAGGCGCCTTGGTTTCAAGTCCAGGGGCGCCTCGATGCCTGCTGCTTTCTTAAGGCTCTGCGGTTTGCCTCTGGCATCCAGAAGGCTCACTTCGAACTCCCCTGCGTCTTTCGAGCCGATGTTGTGGATGACCAGTCGGAGCGTTTGGCCTTTCACATGAATATCGCTTATCGAAATCGCCAGGTCGGGCCGCCTGCGTTCATCGTCGAGTTTTTCTGTCTGTTCGAGGCGTACGACGGTGACGGCCCGGGGTGGCAGAGCCAGAGAGATCGAGGTCGCCCT
Source organism: Planctomycetota bacterium (assembly GCA_030740295.1). The sequence continues at coordinate 571 of JASLXP010000215.1, read as the reverse complement.
TTGAATCTCTAACGTCTGCCCGGCAGGAGGTGTGTCAATTTCATCATCTTCATTCGCGTCTGTGCCTGTGAAGAGTTTGTATTGACCGTGCTGAAGGGTCCAGAGCCGGAGAGTGCCTCGCTGTTCCTCGTCCTTGAAATTGTAGACCAGAGCATGGAACTCATTTGGCCGTGCGGTCCGTACCAGAGCCGCGTAGTCAGTCCCGAAGCCTTCCCAACTGGCGGCATGTGTGTGGCAGAACTTGTTTCGCGCGGCGAAGCCGCCGGTGTAACACATGGATGCGTTCTGGATGGCGTAGAGGAACACGCGGTCGGTGAAGACCTCTGCCGAGGTGTACATGACGCCGTAGTTCTGCATCTCGGCGATGTCCCTCTTCAGGGCATCGATCAGGGCGGTCTTATCCCCCGTTTGAATCCATTGGGCCACCGGTGAATGCTGAACGATCGAAGACAGACCCTCCCTGGTAATCTTCGGCAGCTTGCTGTCCACCTTTGTCAGCAGGCCGTGACGATGGAGCAATTCCGGCAGGATGTTGCCCGGTGATGTATTCGAGCTCCCGGCAGCGAACTGG
>JASLXP010000214.1 GCA_030740295.1 Planctomycetota bacterium | reverse complement strand
CGCTTCTCCGCCCAACGTCCTGATGATCTGCATCGATGATCTCAACGACTGGACTGGCTTCCTTGGCGGCCATCCTCAAGCGGTCACGCCTCACATGGATGCGCTGGCAAAGCGGGGCCGAATCTTCGCCAACGCCCATTGTGCCGTTCCGGTCTGTTCAGCGTCGCGTGTCAGCGTGATGTCGGGAGTCGCGGCAACGACTCATGGCAGTTACGAGCTCGGGCCGAGGTATGAACAACTGCCGGCTCTCAAGGACGTTCCCACGATTCAGCGTTACTTCAAAGACAACGGCTATGTCACCCTGGCAGGGGGAAAGGTGCTGCACCACGGTTTCAGGGGAAGGTTAGCCGGTGCGATTGACCGGCCCCTTGGCCGCAAGAGAAGCCCCAGGCCCCGAAAACCGATGAACCGTCCCGCCAACTGGAGCGGCGCCTGGGATTGGGGGGCCTATCCGGAAAAGGACGCCGAGATGGCCGACTTCCAACTGGCAGAAAGCGCGGCCGAAGCGCTCAAGGAGGATTTTGACAAACCGTTCTTCATGACGGTCGGCTTCTTTCGCCCGCACGTTCCGCTCTTTGTTCCGCCGAAGTGGTTTGAACTCTATGAACCCAAAACACTGACACTGCCCAAGAACCCAAAATCTGACCTCGACGATCTGCCGAAGAACTTTCTGGGCATCAACAACTATGCGGCTGCTCCGACCCATGCCCAGGTGGTCAAGCACGGTAAGCAGCGAAGCCTGACTCAGGCCTACCTGGCATCCGTCAGTTTTGTCGACCATTGCGTGGGCATCGTTTTGGATGCATTGAAATCCAGTCCCCATGCCGAGAACACCCTGATCGTCTTGTGGAGCGATCACGGGTTTCATCTTGGCGAAAAACAGCACTGGGCCAAGCGCACACTGTGGGAAGAATCCACGCGGGTTCCGCTCCTGTTTGCCGGACCGGGTATCAAGCCCGGGGAATCGTGCCCGGAGCCTGCCAGCCTGATCGACATCTATCCGACGCTGGTCGAGCTCTGCAAGCTGCCGGCGAATTCTCACCTCGAAGGACTTTCTCTCGTCCCCCAGCTCAGCAATCCAGCGTCCCCCAGGGAACGACCCGCGATCACTTCTTCCTATTTCGGTAATCACTCCATCCGCAGTCGGGATTGGCGATTGATTGTCTACAACGACGGGGCGGAAGAACTGTACGATCATCGGAACGATCCGGACGAGTTCCATAACCTCGCCAACGACCCGAACCACAAGGCAACCCGGGACCAGCTCGCCCGGTGGTTACCGAAAGAGGCAGCCCCTGAGTTCAAAGCCAAATCCGAGCGATCTCGTGTGCGCCGTGTGCGTGCGAAGTGAGGACCTTACCCCTTCTGTAATCCATTCATCTTTCTATGAAAAAGCGAATCATTATCAGTCTGTGCAGCGTCATTCTTTGGGGTTCCCACGTAGTGGCGCAGAACACTCCCAACATCGTTCTGATTATTTCCGATGACCAGAGCTACACCGATTACAGATTCATGGGGCATCCAACTATCGAAACGCCCCACCTCGACAAGCTGGCATCGGAAAGCGCATTGTTTCGCCGCGGCTATGTGCCGACCGCGTTATGCCGACCCGCGTTGATGACGCTGGCGACCGGTCTCTATTCGCACCAGAACAAAACCACCGGCAACAACCCGGCCCGCACTCCAGCCAACCAGGCCCACGCGAAAAAAGCAGGCAAGGACATCCGCGAAGTCCTGATCTCCCACATCGACCAGACCGGCGCTCTTCCGCAATGGCTGGGAGAGAAGAGCTACGTCAGTCACCAGAGCGGCAAGTGGTGGGAAGGTTCGTATCAGCGCGGCGGTTTCACGGACGGAATGACCAAGGGGTTTCCGAACAGAGGCGGACGACATGGCGATGCGGGCCTCAAGATTGGGCGAGATGGGATGGAGCCGGTTTTCGAATTCATCGATCGCTCCGTGAAGGATGAGAAGCCTTTCTTTGTCTGGTATGCGCCTTTCCTTCCTCACACGCCTCACAATCCGCCCAAGCGGCTTCATGACAAATACCTGGCCAAGGGCGTAGCGGACCGGATCGCCAAATACTACGCGATGTGTGAGTGGTTCGATGAAACGTGCGGCGCGTTGATGAAGCACATCGACGACTCAGGCATAGCGAAGAACACCCTGGTCATCTACGTCACCGACAATGGCTGGATACAAACCGAAAAGGGCAGCTACGGGCCGCGATCCAAACGCAGTCCCTACGAAGGCGGCACGCGGACGCCGATCATGTTCCGCTGGCCGGGCGTGATTCCGGTTGCCGACCGGCCCGAGCTTTGTTCGTCCATTGATATCGTCCCCACGATCCTGGCAGCCGCTGACGCCAAAGGGCCCCACGACTTTCCGGGCCTCAACCTTCTGCCCCACCTCAAGAGTGGAAAGGCCATCGAGCGGAATAAGCTGTTCGGTGAATCCTTTGCCCACGATATTGCCGACATCGAAAACCCACAGGGAGCGCTCCTTCACCGGTGGGTCATTCGCGGCCACGACAAGCTTCTGCTGACCTATGACGGGTCACCCGGGAAGATGAAATATCCAGCGCAGGACGGTGCACCTCAGCTCTTCAATCTGAAAGACGATCCCAGTGAAAAGATGAATCTTGCCGAAAAGAATCCGCAGGTAGTGAAGGAGCTCAGCGCACTACTCGAGGAGTGGTACGTTCCCAACGAACGTCAGGCCGGCAAATTCATGCCGGTGGCTCCAGAGCGTACCCGAAAGCCCAAAAACCGATGAACCTCGCCATGGAAAACAACAGGACAGACATGAAAAACATCCTCAGCCTGCTTCCTCTCCTCTTGATGACGGCAACGGCCGACGCGAGGCGCGGAGTATTGTGTCGGACGCACAGTAGGACGGGTTGGCAACCCGTCAGAAGAGCCGGGTTACCATCCCGGCCTACGATTAGGACGAAGCCAGCCTTTGAGTCTTTCTGCTTAAACTTCTCTGCGTGGCTTGGAGATAGAAGATCAGGGCAAACGAATTAGGAGAACATCTTTATTCGTTTGCCTCCATTCGTTTGCCATTCCTCTTGTGAAAAGAACGTACCAGTTGCGGTCGAAGCCAGCCTTAGGAGAACTGTGAAGAGGTTCTTGCAGCTATAAAGGAGTCCCTATGCACCGATTTGTGATCTCTACTTGCATTGTACTTTTTACCAGCGGTGTCCTGGCACAGGCGGCTGACAAGCCCAATGTCATTCTCATCCTGGCTGATGACCTCGGTTACGGCGACGTGGGATGCTACGGCGCTCCTGATGTCAAGACGCCGAACATGGACCAGTTGGCCAAAGAGGGGGTGCGCTGCACCGATGGCTACGCTGCGTTTCCCGTCTGCTCGCCCTCCCGCGCCGCGCTCCTGACTGGCCGCTATCCCGCGCGGTTTGGCCCGACGTACGAAGACTACTTTGGAGGAGGCGCCCCTGAACTGGATCCGCAAAAACATCCAACTATCGGACAGATGATGAAGGATGCCGGGTATCGAACCGCCTGTTTCGGTAAGTGGAACGTCTCCAACCTGAATCGGCGTCGTGCGAATGACTTCGGCTTCGACACCTGGGTTGGCCTCCACCTCAATCACGATTTCTACACGCACAAGCTTGTGCGAACCGGCGAGCACGACCTCTACAAGGACGGCGAACCCTTCGACCGCAAAGGCGTCTGGTCAGACACGATCTTTGCCGACGAAGCGATTCGCTTTATCAAGGCTGAGAACGAAAAGCCGTTCTTTATCTACCTGCCGTTCCAGGCTCCGCACAGTCCCTTTCAGGATCCGAACATTCCGCTCGACCCTCCCGGCAAGAAAGAACGCAAGACCCTGATCAAGATGATCGAGCGTCTTGACCTGGAAATCGGGCGGGTGCTCAAGGCACTGGACGATCAGAAACTCGCCAACAACACGCTCGTCATCATGACCAGCGACAACGGCGGCGCTCAGAAAGTCGCACGGAATCTGCCGCTCAGCGGCGCGAAGCAGATGTTGCAGGAGGGCGGCATCCGCGTGCCGCTGATCCTGCGCTGGCCCGGCGTGCTGCCTGCGGGCAAGACGTTTACCGCACCTGTAACCGCGATGGATCTTACCGCTACCGTCGCGGCAGCGGGAGGCGCCAAACCGCGGCCGGAAACGCCGTTCGACGGGGTGAACCTGTTGCCCGCCCTCACCGGCAAAGATCAGCTCGACGCAGAGCGCGCGATCTTCTTCCGTCGTCGCATGGTGATAGTGTGGGGGAAACAGAATTCCATCCGTCAGTCGGCGGTCCGCAAAGGTGACTGGAAATACCTGCGGACATATAAGTTTCTGGGAGGCGGAAAGTTTTCAGACAAGTATGCCGCTGCGCTCTACAACCTGAAGAAAGACATCGCCGAGGAAAATAATCTCGCGGCATCCGCCCCCGAGAGGATGAAAGCGCTAAGCGACCTGCTCGAGCAATGGGAATCGGAAGTGAGCAAGACGGCTGCTCCATTCCCCTCCTCAAAACCACCCGCAAAGAAAGGGCAAGGAACAGGAAAATGAGCCACACACGTCGTGACTTTATCAAAACGACCGCGGCAGCCACGGCCATGGCCGGCCTGGACACCCGCAGCGCATGGCCCGAAAACGTGAGAAAGCCGAACCTGCTGTTTGTCTTCACCGACCAGCAGTCGTTCGACATGCTCGGGTGCTACGGCAACGAACAGATCCAGACGCCGAACCTCGACCGGCTGGCCGAAGAAAGCGTCCGGTTTGAATACTGCGTCGCTTCCACGCCGGTCTGCACTCCCATGCGCGGCATGCTGCTCAGCGGACA
>JASLXP010000213.1 GCA_030740295.1 Planctomycetota bacterium | reverse complement strand
ACGAAGTCGTCTTGTTGGGAAAGTTGAATGAAAGCGTTAGCGATATCGGCCACGTATTGCATGTCGATCAGATGCCCGAAGCCGATTTCGTAATCGCGGCCGATGGCTGCGGCCTTCATCGCTTTCGTGGGGTCGGAAGTCAGACCGAAATCCCGTCCCGGACCGTAGACTGCCCACGGCCGGATTCCAAGGCGCGGGATTCCATCGTTTTCAGAGAATTCGATGGCCTCCAGCTCGCTCTGTTTCTTTGTTTCGCCATACACAGTGCGAGGGGTCTGCGGCGCGTCATTTGGCAGGACAGGATCTTCGCCGTAGGCATCCACGTAATCCGATTCCGGTCCGTACACGGCGACCGAGCTTGCGAACGCGACCGTCTTGATTTTTTCTTTCAGATCCGAAGCAGCCTGGAAGATATTTCGTGTGCCATCAATGTTGACTTTGCGGCCAAGAATCGGATTGGCTTTGCAGGCCGGTACCTGTAGCGCGGCCAGATGAATGATCCGGTCCACTCCTTTCTCAGACATGGCATTTTTGACAGCATTGAGATCCGTAATATCGCCCTTCACGAAATCGACGCTTTCGATCTGTTCTGTCGGCATGATGAGTTCGAGGCGGTGGGTGGTCTTCTGAAGATCAAAGACCGTAATCGGCTGTCCCTCATCCAGCAGTTGTTTAACGATCCACGAGCCGATGCATCCGCACGCGCCGGTAATCAGATAGCTCATTTTGAGGCTTCCAGATCAATGTTGGTGGTGTATTTCAGGCAGTTTATGTAAGGCCTTCGGCAAAGTCTATTCGGTGTGAAACAGCGCTTTTTGCGGAGATTTTTCGACAGAGATGTCATGCCAAGCATCTTATCTGGAGAGAGTTGACACCCTCCAGGGCAGTTGCTATAGTCCGCCCGCGTTTTTTTGAAAGGCGCCATTTTAAGCAACAAGATTGGACACTATTCATTTTACAGGAGGGAACGATGTCCCATTACATTGCCCAGCCCTGCGTTGGGGTGAAAGACACGGCCTGCGTCGCTGTTTGTCCGGTAGATTGCATCCATGAGCTTGATGGAGACAAGAAGGGCGATTTCCCGGATATGCTCTACATTGACCCGGACGAATGTATTGACTGCGGCGTCTGTGTAGATGAATGCCCGGTGACCGCCATATTCCCGGAAGAGGACTTGCCAGAAGAGTGGGCAGGCTTCATCAAAACCAACACCGATATGGCCGCCGCCGCCGGTTGAGATTCAGTATTCGAACTGAAAAAGCCTCTGCATCCTGCAGGGGCTTTTTTATTTTAAAGACACCTTGTTTCAGGAGAATGCACATGGATATTCTCACTCTGATGGCCTTCATTTTCGGCGTGATGGGATGGGCATTCTCGACCCACGCGAATTTCCGGATTACCAATCTTACAAGGGAATTTGAAAGCCTGACCAGGAAAGTTTAGATTCTCGAAGGAGGGACGGAACGGCAATCAGAATCGGTCGAGTGAGATCGCAGAGCCCCAATCAACCGGCTCAGCTCTCCATCAGCATTTCCAGCGCCTGCCGGTTCGCTTCTGGAAACTCGTATTCATTCAGCTTGCTCTTCTCGACCCAGCGGATCTCATCCGATTCGATCGCTTTCGGGAGGCCTAGCCGATGACGGCACAGATAAAAGTGAAGGTGAACGCAGCGTCCCGGATAATCGAATTGCTGCTCGTGGAATAGCGAGGTGGGGTCGACTTCAATGCCGAGCTCTTCGCGGCACTCGCGAATCAGCGTCTCATCAATGGTTTCATCTTTTTCGATTTTGCCGCCGGGAAACTCCCACTGTCCGCCAAGGTGTTGATCTTTGGTCCGTCGCGCAATTAAGACTTGGTTTTCCCGCTGTATGATCGCCACGGCGATTTCGAGATGCACCCGTTACCCCCCGATTTTTTCCTTCGCTTCCGCGGCCTGCGGAGAATCCGGGAAGGACTTGATCAGGAGCTTGTAGAAGGTCTTTGCTCTGTTGGGCTCTTCGGCCTTTTCCCAGCACTCGGCCGCCTTGCTGAGGGCGAGGGGTTTCCATTCCGGGTAGCCGTAGATGAAGTTCACTTTGAGGAAACGCTTGGCCGCTTCTTTGAACTTGCCGGCACGCATGAGGATCTCGCCCAGGCCCAGCTCGGATCGGGCTGAGGTGACGGTTTCAGTCTGCTCGATGACCTTGTTGAAGTTGTCTTCCGCATCCTTGATAGCGCCCAGTTCCATGGAACAGATGCCGGCGCCGTAGAGGGCTTCGTTGATGGCCTTGGTTTTCGGGAACTCCTTGATGACCGCGTTGTAGAGCTTGAGCGCGCTGCCCCACTCTTTGAGCTCACGATTGGCCTCGGCGAGTTGAAAGGTCGAGGCCTCTTTGAATTCGGCCTTGTCAGTGTTCTTGAGGCACTTCTCGAAGGCGTCCACGGCCTGGTCGTGCGAGCCGGCCTCCTGAAACAGGCGGCCCAGGCGGTAGAAGGACTCGCCGTAAAACTCGGATTCCTTTGTTTCATCAATGATGCGGCGATAGGCCGCGATTGCCTTGATGGGCTCTTTCAGATGTGTGTGTGTCCAGGCAAGTTTGTAGAGCGCTCGGTCAAGGACTTCCTCTTTGCCGGTCTTGATGGCCTTGAGATAGAGCTCCCGCGCAGGCTTGTATTTTTCCGTGTCGTATTCCAGCTCACCAAGACCGAAGAAGCTCTCGGCCAGCATCTCGGAATCGGGAAAGCCGCTGGCGACCTTTTCGAAGGCGAGCTTCATCTTGTCCAGTTCTTTCTTTTCACGGTGACACCAGCCGATGTCATACCAGACGCGGTCGAGCCATTCTGAGTCTTTGTATTGCTTGGTGAACTTGCCGAAGAGCTCGAGGGCCTGGTCGTAATTTTTGAGGCCCAGGTGGCAGGCCGCGATGCGATACTGGCTTTCTTCAACGAATGAGCTGTCGGAATAGCTGGCGGTCAGTTCCAGAAATTTCTTGAGCGAGTCCTCAAACTTCTTCGATTCTTCGAGGCAGAGCCCGGCCCAGTAGAGCCCTTCCGGCGCGAGATTGTCTTTGGGGAAGTCACTGGTCGTACGGGCAAATTCCTTTGCCGCTTCGTCGAGCTTGCCGAGCGATCGCAGGCACCAGCCGTATCCGTAACGGGCCGCAGGCGCCACACTGCTCTTCGGATGCTCTTTGAGCAGGCGCAGGTAGCCCTTTAGTGATTCGTCAATCTTGCCGGATTCAAAGTAGCTCTCGGAAAGATGCAGGATGCCGTGCGGGATGAGCTCGCCCTCTTTGTGAGTTGCGAGGAATTTCTCCAGCCGGGCAACGGCCTTCTCAAACTGATTGCGCGAGTAATGAACCAGCCCGGCTTCAAACATGGCGCGAGCGGCGAACTCGGAATCCGGATACTGGGCGACTGTCTGGTCGAAATACTTGAGCGCTGCCTCTTGTTGATCTTTTTCGTCCGCAATCTTGCCCATCAGGTAGAGTGCTTCGGGCGCGAACTTCGAATCTTTCATTTCGGTGGATAGTTTCTTAAACGTCGCGGTAGCCTCGTCCGGTTTTTCCGCGAGGCGCTGCGCCCAGCCGAGTTTGTAAAGAGCGTCGTCCTGCAGGTCGCCTTTCGTTTCGGCAACTGCTCTGTAATCGGGAATGGCCGCCGCGTATTCACCTTTACGATAGTGGAATTCGCCCTGTAGGAATCGAACGGGCGAGGTGTGCGGGCTTTTCTCAAACCTGGTCAGGAACTCGGCAGTCCTCTTCAGCCCGTCATCCAGCCGGCCGAGTTTTTCGAGACAGAGGCAGCGTGAGTAAAAGGCATCGTCCGCAAGCTCGTGTTCCGGGAACTGCGTCGCCACCTTGCCGTAGCTCTCTTCTGCAAGACCAAAATCTTTTGCGGCGAACTGCGCATCACCAAGACTGTAAAGCGCGGTCGCCCGGTCAGAGCCCTCTTCTTTGAGCACCGTGGCGAATTCGGCCTCCGCCTCGGCAGCGCGGCCAAGCTTGAGCAGGCAGCGTCCTTTCCAATACTGGGCCTGGCTGTTGAGCTTTTCGCTGCTCTCGTCTTTGAGCATCTTGACGAAAGCAGCAAGGGCAGCTTCGTACTTTTCGAGGCCGAACAGGCTGCTGCCTCCATTGAAAAGGGCCACGGCAGCGATCTCTGTCTTGGGAAATTTGCCTGCCGTTTCGAGGAAGAGCGCGGCCGCCGCCTCCTTCTTGTCGAGCTCGAAGAGGGAGCGCGCGCGGCCAAGATACGAATCGTCGGTGTACTCGGATTTGTATTTCTCGACTACCTGTGCGTACGCGTCGTGCGCTTCCTGAAATTTCTTCAGATTGAAGAGGGCCTCGGCCATTTTGTAGTGGCACTCCGCCACGGTTTCTTCCTTGGGAAACTTGGTCACGATCGTGCCGAAGTGCTTGACCGCTCCTTCAAAGTCTTCGCTCAGAAAACGCGACCATCCGAGCGAGTAAGTGGCCGCTGCGACGTATTCACTTTCGCCGTACTTTTCCAGCAGACTGGTGTAGGACGCTGTCGACTTCTGGTAGGCCTTGAGTTTGAAGAATGCTTCGCCCTGAAAGTAGATGGAGCTGTCAGCGAGTTTGTGCTTTGGATCCTTGAGGGCCAATTCGCCGTAGAAGGCTGCGGCTTTGTCATACTTTTCCAGGTGGTTCAGATAGATCTCGCCGAGCCGATACCGTGCGGTCTGCGCTTCTTTGAAATCGGCATTCTTGGCCAGAACTGCTTCGAAGTCCTTGGACGCAGCTTCAAGTTTTTTTAAGCGATAGAGGCACTCGGCCTTACGGAATCGGGCCTCTTCCGCGTGCTTGAACTTCGGGAATTTGTTGAGGACTTCGTCGTAGTACCCGAGAGCGGTCTCGTAGTCTTCAACAATAAAGATCCCGTTGGCGAGATTGAACGTATCCGTCGCTTCGTCAGCCAAGAGCGTTGTGGAGAAGAAGAGAGAGAGGAGGGAGAGGGTCATGGTTCTTATGGTTTATAGTTGTGATGTTTCAGGGGGATCGTATTCGTGGCCGGTGTTGGAGTAACGGCTTTATTTAGCCGGGTTGTGTCAGGTTTCTCAGAACCCGGCTAGAGCCGTTACTCAACACCACTAGCCTACGGCAATCTCCGCAACAGTTCGTTTCTATTCACGATCATTTACATTGTCTGCACGTTTCTGTTGAATCTTCAGGCCTGCCTGCAGGAATCTGACCAAGTCTGCCTTTTTTACCGTGCTGATACGGAGGTTGTCGAAGATGAGCCGGCCGGGCTTGATGGCGTATATCAGGAACGTCATTTTACGCACGTCGTTCGCGCCTTGCAGAGGCTGGTTGTATTCCCACTTGGGCGCGGTTTTGAAGTTCTTGCCCAGGCGAAAGAGGACACTGCGGTTCATGCCGGGTTTGAGCACCACCTGCGGCGACTCGTGATAAATATATTCCTGCCCGTCGGTACTAAGAGCAATCGCCAGGCGGACGATGGCCGTGCTCTGATTATTGACGTCGAGCATGATGGCGTGGGCCGCGGAAAGGTCGAGTTTCTCGGCATCGCCGAAGTCACGTTCAAATGCGGATTTGTCGTGATTCTTTTCAAATTTCACATCGAGTTTGCTTCGGCCGTCCGCACCAATGAGGCCGATCTCGGGGACATCAGTGTCCGCCCATTGACTGGGAATCCATTCTTCAGCGGTGTCCGTTTCAAAATCCTCAATGTCATTGAGTTTGCCGCCCACAAACAGACGGCGCCATTTCTCTTCGTGGGCCTTTCGGCGACTCATCTCTTCCTCTGCCTCTTCCACCACTCGTGTCCGCTCCACCTGCACCCCGCGCTCGCCAAGGAAATAGAAAACCATGTTCATACTCATCCGGAGCGCGCCTTCACGCATCTGTTCCGGGCTCAGGTCAGTCTGCGAACGCTGGCCGGCCGTGCCCTTTTCGGGATCGATTTCAAGGCCGCATCCGTAATCGTTGCGGGTGTAAATGATCGCCGGGCGCCCTTCGATGAAGTATGCATGCAGGCGCGTCTCGCGGAATTTGTCGCCCGGCGGAATGGCGTAGCCTTCGTAGCCTTCAAGCAGAGGATAGCAGGATGAAAAGACCGGGTGCTTCATCGGAAGCTCGCCATACTCCGCGTCCGGCAGCACGAGTCGGATTTGTTCATGGACGCTGCGGTCAAAAGTGTTGTCCGTTTCTTCGGAGCAGTCATCGATCCACAGCCATCCGCCTCCTTCGAGATAGTCACGCAGATTGGTAGCCTCGGCCTGAGAAAACTCGAAACGGAATTCACCGGTCATGAAAAGCCAGGGAGCACGCATCAGTTTGGTGCGATTCGAAAACGGTATCGTCTCGACCTTGCTGCTCAGGATGAAACTGAGCCGCCGTTCGACTTCATCCTTCAGGAAGCTCATGGCCCCGACCTGTCGCTTTCTGAATTTGGTGCGTCCGTGGAATTCGCCAAAGCTGGCAAGGAAGGTGGTGAATTCCGTCATCTGGCGGCCGGGCACTGGATTGAATGCCGGCTGATTGGTGGTCTGATCCTGATTGAGTATCTGTGGCGTTGACTCTGAAGTCGTATTTGGTGTAAAGGGCAGCCGAGAAAACGGGGCCTGCACCGTCGCATGCCTCGATGCAGTGCTCTTGCCTCTCGATGCCCCGCGAGCCCGCCCGGCGCCGCGTCCTCCGAAAGCCACTTTTGACGGCGCGAGCCCTCCCCCGCCTCCCTCAGTTTTTGCGACCATGACAGCAGGCCCCCCTCCTGAAATTTCTTCGCCAGCGCCGGAACCAGTGCCAAGGCCGCCGGTGCCGCGACCGCTGCCACCCGTTCCGACCATGCCGGGAAGCCCGGCCGCGTTGCCGCGGCTTTCGCCTACCCCGACCCGCGCTGTTCCTTCAACAGTTCCGGTCTCTTTGCCGAGCTTTGCTTTTCCGGTACCCGGAGCTGCCTGATGAAAGCCGGAGCCGGTGCCGGTAGCGCCAATGTTTAACCCACCGGAAGCCTCGCCCTCGCCCGGGTCTCCGGTGACCTGTTGGCCCTCACCCGGAATGCCCGGATTCGCCATGGCTGTGGTCTCGATGTCTGGTGAGCCGCCGCGTTTTCCGCCAGAAGAAGAAATGGCCGGATAAAGACCAGGCTTAGCGTGATTCCGAGTGGGGCCGAGGACACTCGAATTTGCAAGCCGGCTTTTTTCGGCCAATTCCCTTGGGGCATTTCTAGTTGTTTTCGACTGGTCTCCACCACCAGAAGTTCGAGCCATTGTGGCGGCTCCAGCCTGACGGTCAAGTTCAGATTCTGAACTATTTCCTCCAACATATTTTGCAGTCGGCCCGCCGGCCACTGTTGTTTCTTCTGCACGGTTGGACGAATGGCCTCGTCCGGACCCGCCACTTCCTCCTCGACCTGCCAGTTGCGCCTCGCCCTCTAATTCGGCCTTCGGGACGCCCGTTGTGCCTTTTGC
>JASLXP010000212.1 GCA_030740295.1 Planctomycetota bacterium | reverse complement strand
CACGTCGACGAATTTGGGCACGCAGTTGAAGCTCAGCGCTGCCACGCCTCCAAAGTGCACCAGCGGATCGCATATCACTTCGTCGCCACAGCCCGCACCTGAGACGGCTACCGCCTGCGCGAGCGCGGTCATGGCTGAATTGCGGCAGATGCCGTACTTCGCGCCGGTGTATTTTGCGAATGCTTCGTCCAGCTTTGTGACGAAGCCTCCCTGGCGCCAGCCCAGGCTCTTGCTCTTCAGAACTTCACTCAGGTTCTGCCGATCCGTCCGACCAAATACTCGTGCCATTGTTCAGTCTCCTTCGGTTGATGAATCCACCCCCGCGCGACCAACTGGCCGCATGGACGCGGGCAAAATGGTATGTCGGATTACAAATCTGATGTTCGTGTCTGGTGTGGTACTTCTTCGTACTTGCGGTGCCAAGTGAACCCTCTCAGGTTTCTCTCGATTTCCTCAGCTCGCCTTAATGTGGATGAGTGGATTGCCTGGTGCACAGGTGGGCCCGCAGTTGCAGACGTAATTCTTTGGCGCCATTCCGATGCGCGGCCCGAATTGTTCCCACATCTCCGTTGTTTCGAGGCACAGACCGACAGGCGTTTCCGGGCTCAGACGTTCGACCTCGCTGATGCAGAAGTCATACAGTTCGGCCCGCACGTCGTGAGGCAGCGGACCGTTTCGATGTCCCTGCATCTCTTGTGCTGATTCGCGGGCCCGCTCGTAGGCATGAGAGTCGATCATTTCACGTGGAATGACCTGGTCCAGATCCTCGAAATCAAACCATCCCAGAGCATGGAGAGTCACCACATCCGGCTGGACAGTTTCGAACAGCCTCTCGAAGAAATCTCGGTATTCATTTCGCCAGTCGACAATGGGCACAATGGGACTGAGCCGGGCTCGGACCGTGTAGCCGGCGTCCTGAGTCTTTCTCATAGCCGACAGGCGTTCAGACAGTTCGGCCGTCCTCTTCTCAATCGTCCGGCTCACGATCTCTGATGACATGGACCACGCGATGATGGTGTGCCCTCCGTGATCCAGAGGCAGCAGAAAGTCGACCGCATCGCTCTTGGTGAAAAGAAGCAGCCAGGATGACGGTTCGCGTGCGAATCTCTCGACCATCATGGGCACGGCCCCGTACTCCGGCTCGAATGGGGGAAGGTCGGTCATATTGCTGAATTTCCACAACGTCTGATTGGGATGCGCCGACAGTGTCTCGTCCAGCCGGGAGGCAAAGGCCTCGACATCAAGGGGAATCGTCACCAGCCGCCCAAAGCCGCAGTATGAGCACCGGAAAGGACAGCCCATAATCAGGTTCAGCTCGGCGGCGCTCTGGCAGTGAACTTTCTCCCGGCTGTAGATATTGCCGGCATCTCTCCAGTTGTGGTACCACTTCCAGCGATCCTCGTTCAGGGTCGTGAAAACCAGAACCGCGTCGTCACCAAAATCGTCTTTGCCATGACGGCGCTGCCGAATCTTGGAGATGTCAGCCTTCGCTTCTTCGTCCAGTGATCGGATGTCGTCGCAGCGGATGAATGGCTTCATGCGCTCCCACCTGGCCTGGCAGTTTTCCAGCTCGAGCACAGCCGGATCGATGTAGACGGTTTTGGCCGGGATATTCTGCAATGGTCTAAGGGGCGCTTGATTGCGAGGACACGATCTTCATATGGACGGACGTGCCGGGAGGGAGTGTCGCCGTCCTGGGCTCGAACCGCAAGAAGGTCAGTCCGGCAGATGGCCTCACGGTAACTTCGCGCGGTTCGTCCGTCGGGTTGTGGATTTCGAGGGCCCAGTTCCTTGCGTCCAACTGAACGCAACTGAGGCATACCTCCGGATCGTCCGCTACGGCCGGATGACCGACGAAAAAATGCTGACGAGGATCCAGCGGGGCCAAGGTGACAAAGCTCTTGTTTTCATGAATCGAGACAGGGCGGTAGCGCTTCTTCCTGAGGTCGGCAAAGCCGGACGACCAATTGGTGTTGAGCCCGCGGACCTCGAGAGGCAGCGATGCCGGCAGGTGGATGTCTTCGGTTCGCGCGACGAAAGCTCCCTTGTCTGCCTGCACGACGGCCACGTAACGGGTACTCATGACGTCGCCGCTTTCAGGAATAAACTTGTAAGGGACATCGCCGTCGAGACCCATACGGTCTCGAAACAGCTCTGCGAATTGAAACGAATCGGCCGGCCAGTTGTCCGACAGGTTTGGGGCCACCAGTGAAAGCAGCGTATGCCGGGCAGTAGTTCCGGCTGGAATGAGCGTTTGGCCCGGGTCCAACGGAACCCTCAGCTTCACCCAGCCGTTGCGCAGATCGGCCTCGAACTTCAGTTCTCCATCGAGAACCATGTAGGCGATGTTGTTGACCGCCGCGTTGTAGTAGGCGACATAATCCCCCGGTCCAAGAATTCCGTGCACAGCGACTGAAGAGCGAAGTCCGTAATCATTTATCTTCCCTTCAAAGACAATGCGGCCTTGCGATCGGATGGCAAACTTCGGCGCTCCGGTGGCCTTCAGGATGCCGATTCTCCAATTAGCCGGCGGCTTCCGCAGATCGATATCCTTGAAGACAGAAAGTCTTCTCTCCAGCATTTCGACGGCGAGGAGCTCAGGCCGAACGGTGTAGTAGGTCCGCTGGCCCCATTCCTGGTAATGGCCTGCCGGTTTCACCGGGACGAGGTCGTGCCAGACGTTGCGGGGACGGTCGACTACCATCAGTCCGTCGGTCAGCCCGAAGCCGCGTGTCATATCCGGTGAGCCAACGACGCGATCTGTGATGCGGTGAAACCGTTGACCTTCGATCAGCGCGCCGGCCGCCTTGCTCCATATGACAGTGGACAGGTAAGCATTGGATGTGGTGCCCCGGGCGCCGTCGATGCCGCGGACGCCGCCGCCCGTGATGGGGTCGATGCCGGACCACGTGTCTCCGAACAGGCGTACGTCGTTGTTACCTTTCCATGGCGTCGCCACCGGTTGAAAAACGAATTTCCGACCGTCCCTCCTTTTCAGAAAACTACCACCGAGCTGGTTCATGCGGTCGGCGCACATGGTTTCGTTGCCCATGTGATTGCGTGTGATGAGCTCGCTGGAAACAGCGCGTCGCCCGGCGTTGTCTTTGACAACGAGAACGAAATCGTGCTGCGCGTCGCAGGAGAGGATCAGCTCCTCGACGAAGCTCTTGGCCCCGCCCGGCAGCCACCGGCGATAGATCTCGCGGCCATTCATGAGAAGCACTTCGCTTAAGCCGGATTCGCTTGAGACTTCGATGCGCATCGGCCGGCGGTACCAGTCCGTCCGCCACCAGTCAATCGCTACGTAATCTCGATGCCATAGGAAACGAAAGTCTTTGATGCGCGGGCCATTCGAGAGATAGCGAAGATCGGAAGCCAGAAGGTAGAGGTCGAAAGGAGTTCGATTCTTTCTGACAGCTTCATCGGTCATCGAGTTCCAGTATGCACCGCGTGAGAGGGCTGCCTCGATTCCTTCGGGCGAATCGAGGAGCGTGATGGCGACCGGGTAGAGGCCTTCGCCCCTGTTCTGCAGATGAAGGTAACCATCGAGGATGTCTTCCTTCAGAGCGCCGCGTTCGGAAGTGACCACGGCCATCGAGTCGTAGCCCCGATAGCTGTGATAGGGCCAGGGGCTGTCTTTGTGCCGATACGAACCGACTCGCACCTTGAACTTGCTTACACGCCGCCAACTGTGCATCGGGCCGCCAACCGCGCCGACTTTGCCCATGTGTCCCCAGAAGCGTTTCTCCCCGTCCACCAGGGCGGTGAACTCCGGTCCCGGCAGCGAAAAATCTTCAGCGAAAGCGAACCAGTAGCCTCCGTAATTGTCCCGAAAAGTGATCCCGGCATAGGCGATAAATCCTTCTTTCGTTTCCGACTTGCATTCAGCAATGAGTGATTTCCATTCTTCGTCAGACAGGTCGTTCCAGGTTTCGAGGAAGGTAATGAAATCGAGCCCGGCCTTCTTCGCGGCTTGAACATATTCGGAGACGCTGCCGTGACCGGTCTGGCTGCGGGAGGTCCGCGCGCCCATCAGGCCACGATACTGTTTCGGAGGCGCTCCGAAGCTTTTTCCTTTCCAGACGAGCTTTGGCTCGTCCCTTATCACCATCGGGTCATCCAGCAAACCCTCGCCGGTCTTTGCACCGCCAAATTCGCTGCTGGCAAAAGACGGTTCGCTGAGCCATTGAATGCTTCGCAATACAATCTTGTCTACGTCGGAAGTTCGCCCGCCAAAGCCTCGGTCGGAGACGATGCGCTTCAGGCCTGCCTGGTGTCCCCCCATCAGATGGAACAGGGCGTTGATCCCGCAAAGGACCACCCGGCCCTTGCCGAGTTCACGGGCAACAATGATCGGAACGTAAGCCTGGTAGCCCTTCTTTCGTGCTCTTTTATCGATGAATGGGACCCTTACCTCTACCGGGGTGGATCGAGATGACGGGCCGCCCCTGGCGAGCACAGTCCAGTCTTCCGACACCTCCCACGGCTGAGTTGCCACATTCTTCGAAAAGCCGCCGGTCGGATACCAGATGCCGTCCAGGCCTCTGGTAATCGGATGAGCCGGATCAAGCTCGCGTGAGTAGGCGAACGGAATGTGATACCCCGTCGGGTCGAAACCGATCTCCGTCACCGGATCGCGGACGACTTCCCAGAGCAGCTTCGCACCAAAGGTCTCCGCCATCAGCACCTGTCCGACCCCGTAGCCCTGCTCACGATTAGGGCCGAACTGGACCGAGAACAGAACGCCTCCCCCTCGTCTGGCATAACTGGCGACGGCCTTTGTAAAACGTCTCATTTCGTCTGTGACGATCCCTTTAGGCTCGAAGATTGGCACGCTAAACAGGACGACCACGTTGAACTTCGCCAGCAGTTCCGCGGTGGTCTCCTTCGGGGTAGTACGTCCCAGCTCAAAGCCGGACCGGTGCAGTTGTTTCATGTAGTCCAGCGACGGCCGGTAGCCCGGATGTTCGTGAGAGATCATGAGAACTGACGGACGCACCTTGCCCGTCTCGCCATGAACGAAGGCAGGTCCCTCGATAATCAGGATGGACAGGAATAGCGGCAAGTTGACACGCATCATGTTGAGACTTCCTCCGCAGATTTTCGTAACCCTCTCATGACCACGCCCCGCAAGTTCAGGACATGCACGTTGAGCTGAGATTCTTTGATTGCGTTGAGCCGTCGCTGAAACCCCTGAGCTGACTATCGGCCACTGTAATCCGGACCGAGCGGGCAGTTTTCGCGCGACTGGTCCAGCAAAACAACTCGGGCCAGCCCGTGGAGCAGAAAGCCGGGGCCCATCTGGGAATCGTACCAGTCGATGCCGGCGGCACCCTGGGGCAGAGGCTTGTCGTCGAAATAGATGTCGGTCAGCTCCTCCGCACGTATTAAGCCGCCGTCGAGCCATGTGCGATCACCAGTGACATCGTAGAGGTCAGCCAACAGGCCGAGTCCCATTCCGGCATCCATTGCCGGCACTTGCTCGTCCACTGGAAAGGGATGCCTGAGATATTCCCGGCCCACGGCCTCGGCCCAGGAAAGCAGGCGTCTGTCTGCGGTGAGTCTGAAGATGCAGGTGCATACCAGGGCGACGTACGCCGACGGCCACTTTCCGTATTTGCTGCCCCACACAGCCATCGCGTGGTTGCCCGGTGGTTCCGTTTCTTTGAAGGTATCAATGAACACACCTCTCTCCACATCGTGAGGCGCCGCCAGGAAGCCATCAACGTAAACGCAGGCGCGCTCGCGCATGGTCTCCGCCAATCCACCCTCAGTTTCTTCGAGGAGGTTTGCGGCTTCGAGCAAGCTCGACGCCAGTGACAGTGTCTGGCCAGGCGCTATCAGTCCATAGTGGCGGGTAATCTCCGGCCGCACCTGGCTCTGCAGCATCAACAGCCCGTCGTCGCGGCGCATTGGCCACCAGTAGTCGAGCATCTCTCGGATTCGGTCCAGAAAGTCGGTCCGCGCCGTAACGCTGTAAGCGAAAGCCCAGTCAAAGATGTAGAAGCCGCCGTGCCGTGGGAAGTCGCAAGATGATCGGCTGCCTTTGGGATTCGGCTCCCACGGGACCATGTCGTTGATGAAAGCGTGGCGGATGTAGCGGCGGGGCGGCCCTGGCCGCCAGTGCTGGTCGAGGCCCTCGCCGAAACGTGCTGCGCATTGTGGATTTGCAGCATGCAGTTTCTCCCAATTCCAGAGCGGGATGGCGCGAAGGTGGTCATGGGTCAGACCCATGGTGGAGGTGGGATCTTTCAGCTTGTAGCCGCAGCCGGGAGCGTCTTCGTCGAGATTCCAATACGCGTGCTCGCCCCATGGGAAGAGGCCGGAGACGGTGCCCGTGCAGTGGTTGGCGAAACGGTCGATGTACCTGTCGGCAGCAGCAGTGTAGCCATCTTTCGCAAGGGCGTACATGGTGAACAGTGTGACCTCATCGTGGATGAGATTGGACCCGCGAAAGGCTCGGTCCGTGACCCGCTGTCCTTCGATTAGCGGCGGCATCTCGGCGAGCATGGTCAGGCTGCCACGATCGAGAATAGAAGGGAACAGCCCGTGAAAGGGCTCGGCAGCCAATATCAGCCCATCGATGGCTCCGGTAACTCTGGAGAGGATTGCTTCAGTGGACATGGGTTATTCCTTCAAATTCAACGACTGCGCGCACGTGGCGCGAAGAAGACTGGATATCGATTTATAGCTGAGTCGTCCAATAAGGGGGAACGAGGTCGTGCAACCTGCCCGCGGGCGTGTCAGGCGGAAGCGGCGGACAGAAAATCGAGAGCCCCTTGGAGGGATGCAGAAGCACCGGCCGCGAAGGTCGCAATAGAGACTGAGGAACGTGTCGCTGAACAGCGTCCGCCAGAAGAAACTGTTGGCATCACCGATCTCGCAGCACTCGTAATCAAAGTAGCATCGGACCCAAAGCACTGCGTCTCGCTGGACCTCGCTCTTGAATTTCACTTCGATGCGTGACGACTCCCGCCCGAGGACGACAGATTTGCCGCCGGAAGCCTGGTCGAACCGGACAGGACAGTCCGTCAGTTTTGCCGCCTCGGTTTCGAGCAGCAGGTGGTTTTCGTCTTTGCGCCAGGTGGCCACATCTTCTGACACCACCGGCGGCCCGCCGCAGCACAGGAGCGTCAGAATGCGTGGGCCGAGATGATGCATCATCTTGCTGCCGGCGTGACGCTCGAGATGCCCCCGTCCACACACAGGATCTGGCCGTTGATGTGAGTGGCTTCCTCAGAGGCCAGGAAGGCAACCGCGGCTGCCACTTCGGTAGCGTGGCCAGGCCGACGATCGGGGATCGCAGCGCATTGGGGATAGTCATCGGGAGCGGGAGGAAAGGGCACGTTGGCGGATACCGTCCAGCCCGGCGCGACCGCATTGACCGTCACGCCCTGGTTGCCCAGCTCTGCGGCGAAGGACTTCGTCAGCATATTGATGCCCGCTTTCGCCACGCCGTAGACTCCCTCTCCCTGGATATAATTCAGGCTGGCGATGCTGCTGATGTTGATGATGCGCCCCCACCCCCTGGAGATCATCCCGGGCGCCGCACTGCGGATCGTCAGAAACGAACCGCGCAGATCGGTCTGAAGGAGTCGGTCCCATTCTTCGGTGGTCGCATCCAGGAGAGGCCCTTCAGTCCAATCTCCGGCGTTGTTGACCAGAATATCAATGACGCCTGACTCCACCTGCGCCTGCCTGCAGATCTCGGAAGGCCCGCCATCGGTAAACAAGTCACCCGTGACTGTAAATGCCTTTCCACCGGCCTTCCGTATTTCCTCCGCCAGCTCTTCCACGGATTCCTTT
>JASLXP010000211.1 GCA_030740295.1 Planctomycetota bacterium | reverse complement strand
AGCCGCAGCCTCAGGGTTCGCCTGGTGTACGGGACGATATTCCTGATCCTGAGCATCGGGGCGATAAGTATGATCTATCCGCTGTTGCTTATGCTGTCGGGTTCAGTGAAGAGCCAAACAGATCTCATGAAGATCACGCCTTGGCCGAGGTACTGGTTCAACGACCTGGCCCTATTTCAGAAATATGCCGAGTCCAAATATAATGTTAGCCTACCCGACATTGAGAAGGCCTGGCATCGGGCGGTGTCTATTTACGACAAAATTGAAAAACCCGCACAGTGCGATGCGGAACTTCTGGAGAGTTTTCTGGCTTGGCGTGAGAAATGCCCTTGGTGGCAACTCGGTCATGCCCAGGGCGGAAAGATGCTGCCGGAAAACGGCAGAGAGTTCCGCGAACTAATGTCCGAACGATTCGAGGGCGTGCTAGTGGATTTCAACACGGAAATGGGTATGCCGCTCATGTCCTGGTCGGATGTTGAGTCCCCGTTGCAGGGATTGTTCCGGTGCCCTCGGGCGAGGGAGGGACTAATGGGCGTGTTCCTGGAGTTTGCTGACCAGCAACCCCTCCACGATAGAATTATTCCCAATCTAGACGGCGAGTTCTGGAAGCTATACCTGTTTCCCAAATATACCAACGATATCAAGCAATATAATGAGAAGCATGGGACAAATTACACCAGCTATGATGAGGTACTGCTGACAGAACGCGTCCCTGAAGACGAACTGCAGCGAGCAGACTGGGAAGAGTTCGTCAGAGAGCTGATTGGTTTTCAGTACATTCGCCTCTCACCCGAATTGACCGCATCGTATCGCAAATTTATGGCAAGCAAAAATAAATATGCTGGCGACATAGCTGCATACAATCAGAAACTCGGGACAAACTACAGTTCGTTCGATGAGATTACGCTGCCCAGGACGCTGCCGGTGAATCGGTTGAAACAAGTGGACTGGGGTGAGTTCATCAAAAACAGGCAGTTCTGCGCGGCCGAGGGGATTGAGATCTATGGTTCTCGGCAAGCCTTCGAAAAGTATGTGGCCAGCCAACGCGGCGTAAGCGTTGAAGAAGTTCGACCATTGAAGATGCCACTTGCTGCGGCCGACTGGCACGATTGCATGGCCAATAAGAGTCATTACCGCTGGGAATTAACCACCAGAAACTATAAACAAGTCTTCGATTATATCCTGCTTCACGGAAGGGGAATTCGTAATACCATCATCTACTGCTCCCTGGCCGTCGGTCTGGCCCTGTTAGGGAATCCGCTGGCAGCTTACGCCTTGAGTCGATACAAGCCCCCGAGTCAGTACAAGATACTGCTGATATGCATGGCCACCATGGCCTTCCCGGCTGCGGTAACCATGATTCCGGCCTTTTTGCTGCTAAAGCGTTTTCCACTGTGGTCGATTCTCGGCGGGGCCGTCGGGTTTGGCGTGGCTATCTGGCTGCTGAGCAAGTTCTTCAAGAGTTTGGGTGAGAATGTGCGGCTGGTGCTGTCGCTGGGGGTGGCGATAGTGGTCGGGTGGTGGCTAGTGCCGACGGTGACAGGTAAGCCATATATCAGCCTGTTGAATACTTTTGCAGCCCTGGTGCTGCCGGGCATGGTCAATGGTTATCTCATCTTTCTACTAAAAGGCTTTTTCGATAGTTTACCTCGTGAGCTATATGAAGCCGCCGACCTGGACGGGGCCAGTGAATGGACGAAATTCTGGTCGTTCACTATGAATTTGTCCAAGCCAATCCTGGCGGTGGTCGCCTTGGGGGCCTTTACAGGAGCCTACAGCCAGTTCATGATGGCATTGATAATCATTCCTGATCAGAACATGTGGACGCTTATGGTCTGGATATTCCAGTTGCAGAGCCAGGCCCACCAGGGGGTTTTTTATGCTTCGCTGGTGATCGGGGCTATCCCGACGTTTCTGATCTTTGTATTCTGCCAGGGAATCATCATGAGAGGT
>JASLXP010000210.1 GCA_030740295.1 Planctomycetota bacterium | reverse complement strand
GCCACTGTTCCGAAGGATTTTAATTTCGTTCCCAGGCTCCCGACTGCTTTCATCATCTTCATCTGCCTTCTCCTCATTGGTTTCGCTTTGAGTCTATTCTGCTACCGTCAATGACTTGATTGGAATTACCGCAAGTTCAGCACTGTTGAGGTTGCCGTGCCGACCACCATCGTTCGAATAGCCTACATAAAGGTTACCATCGTACTCCATCGCGTACGGGTATGAGAGGCTCACTCTATCGGCCGATTCGCCGGGCTTGCCATCATGCCGCGAACGACGAATGACGAAGATCTTGCTAAATTGGTTTTCATTCGGTTTCGAGAGCGCGATCGTCAGCGGTGTCCGCTTGGTGCCGTTGCCCTTCGCTGTGGTGCAGACAAGGTAACGCTGGCCCGTGCTGAGGATTCCGGCGGCGGGCTTCGAGGTTGTCATCGGCAGATTGCTTGCTGATGACGGCGACCAGTTGCGACCATAATCCTCACTCTTCGCAACGAGTGCCACTGCATCGGCGCCGTAACGGGCGATGTTGAAGATTGTCTTTCCAGCCACAAATATCGCCGACTCCCCCCACATGCGCTTGATCCCCTTGGCCACAGGGATCTTCACGAAATCCCACTTCGTGAGGTCGCTGCCATGGCTGATTGCCACCGCAGCGGGGAAGATGCCACTGTTCGAGTAGGGACCCGCGGAAATGCCTGGCATAATCCAGTTCCCGTCAGCCATTTCCACGGGTTGGTTCATCGGCCAGAATCCGTCCTTGACGACGACTCCGTGTTTCTCCCACTTGCCTGTCTTCTCGTTTAGGCGGTAAGCCCTTGTGTGAATGCGCTTCATCTTTCCGTAATAAGCACCTTGAAATGCCCAAAGAGCGCCTTCGTGGACATGAAATACTCCGTGGCTAACGGCGAGATCCGGTTCATCTCCAGCATCTATCACTTTGAGCGTGCCCCATGTCCGGCCCCCGTCCTCGCTGACCCGATAGTGAGCCTCTTCACTAACCGTGTTCTCGGCGCCCTTGTTGTGCCCGAAGGATGCGTAGAGCTTTCCCTTGTGGTGTGCGAGTCCGACACCGTGGAGGAACGTGTAGCCGTCAGAATTCTTATCCCACTTTTTTATGAAATGGAAATCGACGTTACTGATCTCAGGCAGTTTTTCAGCCTTCGCCAACATTGCGCCCGGCTTCCAAATTGGAAAAGGAGCGGGCTCCGCGGCCTGGGACGGCAGTACTGACAGGGTGCTCAGCAGCGTGATAACAAGGATACGTGTGTTCTGAAACATGTGATTATTCCTTTCTTTGCGAACATTGAAAGTGAGACGCGGCGCTAGCCGTTGCCTCCACTGCCCTGTTCGCTCTTATTAGCCTCAACGCGTCGCTTTTCTATCACATCTATTGTGAATCCTCCTTTCCTGGAGCCATCCCGCGAGGGGATCACCCAATCAATCACTTCTTCCGGTTGAGGTGTGATTTCGTCTCCCTTTTTATGCTTCTTAATAGTGATAGGATCGACCGCAAGAATGCCCGCTGCATCTTTTCGTTCAGGATGTCCTTTGATTTTCTCTTCCGTATCCATAGTAAATGCTGATTCCATCAAGAAGTCGCGCTTAGCGCTTGCACCCCCACTTTCCCCGGGCCCTGGGCCTCCCTGCGAACCCGGCCTGAAAAAGCGATTTACTAGCAGGGAACAGGTGAGAGAATTGTGAAAGCGATGATGAACCCACAAGGACACGCATGAACCGATCCATGAAAGCGCCCATGGCCGCGGTGCTTCTGACCGCCTGCGCGATAACGGTAAGCGCGCAGTCCCGACCCAACATCGTCTTGATGATGGCCGATGATCTCGGCTACGAGTGCCTCAGCGCCAACGGCGGTGCCCCCTATCGCACACCTGTCCTCGACGAACTCGCCGCACAGGGCCTGCGCTTCACCAACTGCGTCGCCCAACCCCTGTGTACGCCCTCGAGGGCGAAGATCATGACCGGTCGTTACAACTTCCGGAACTACAAGACATTCGGCCTTCTCGACCCGCGCGAGAAGACCTTCGGCCACGTCCTGCGCAAGGCCGGCTACGCGACCTGCATCGTCGGCAAGTGGCAACTCGGTCGCGACCGAAAGCTCATTGATCACTTCGGTTTCGACGAGTACTGCCTGTGGTGGCTGGAGAACAAGGGGCCACGGTTCGGCAATGTCGGTGAACTCATCCAAAACGGCGAGGTCCTGCCCGGCAAGAAGGGTGAATACGGCCCTGATGTTGTCTCCAACTTCATGCTCGACTTCATCAGCAGGCACAAGAAAGAGCCCTTCTTCTGCTATTACCCGATGATCCTGACCCACAGTCCCTTCGTCGCCACACCCGATTCCGGTGAGGGCCAGAAATCCAACGAGGAATATTTCGCGAACATGGTCTCCTACACCGACAAGATCGTCGGTCGCATCCGCGACCACCTCGTCGACCTGGGTATCGCCGAAAACACCCTGCTCCTCTTCACCGGAGACAACGGAACCGGCAGAGGCATCAAGAATGGTGCTGTCGATGGCCAACCCTGGCCTGGCGGCAAGGCGAGCAACGCCAACGAAACCGGTTCGCGCGTGCCGCTGGTCGCTTACTGGCCGGCAGGCGGTGTCCGCGGCAAGGTCTTCGACGACCCCATCGACTTCTCGGACTTCCTGCCCAGTCTCGCCGAGCTGGCAGGAACCTCTTTGCCCGAAGACATCACCATCGACGGCCACAGTTTCGCCGGCCGCCTGCGTGGTGATGCCGACCACAAACCGCGCGACTGGGCCTACCTGTGTTACTACGGCAAGAAGCGAGGGCAAGCGTCGCACTTCGTTCGCGATACGCGCTACAAGCTCTACGAGGGTGAACGCTTCTTCGATTTCCTCGCAGATCCCCTGCACAAGAACCCCATCGACCCCACCCAGGCTGGCCAAGAAGCGCGAGATGCCTTCGAAGCACTCGGAAAGGCCTTGGCGAGCATGCGACGTGAAATCGCCACCGAGGACGAGCGCTTCGACGCAAAGACGAGCTTCGGAGCGAAGGACCGACAAGCTGGAGATGAGCAGGGCGCAAAGACCAGGCAAAAGAAGCGCAAGAAGAAATAGTCCTCCGAAAGGCTCACCGCGCTGACCCGATTCTCGGCCCAGGCTTCATGAGCCTTTCTCAGGCGGACAACGATCTTTTGGAGCGTCCCCCTGAAGAACTGGACAGGCAATAAGGAGACCTTTTCTCTTCGGCTTGGAGGCTTCGCCAGTGGATTTCCGATGGAACTGAACCCCTTCCGCCCCCTGCACCCCCACCTTCCCCGGCTCCTCAGCCTCCAGGAAATCCGGCCTGAAAAAGCGATTCCCTGGCAGCAAGGCGAAGAGGTTGAGGCGGCTGAAGAGGCCCAGAAGCAGCCCCACCCCCGCGTGGATTGGCTTTGCTGCCTGCGCCTGGGGGGTGGTAGTGAGTTGCATGGACGATGAGTTCAACATGCTGGGAGCGGCTCAGCGCCAGCAGAACCTGAGGCAGAACGAGGCCACCAGGCAGGAGATTGGCGTGATGATCGACCCGGAGTATCCCTTCCCTCCCGAAGCCGCAGTGAAGGCAGGCTATAAATCCGTCCCCATGTTGATTGTGGCGGGAACTCAAGATCCTTTCTTTGGCGGTAAGGCACCGATCATCGCCGAAGCAAAAGCGGCGGGCCTGGGTAACGTGGAATGGATGTGGGACAACCTGCGCAAAGCAATTGAGGAGCAGAAGGACTCACCCCACAAGCTTGTGGTGGCGAAGGCTGGTCATGTGCCGACTGTTAAGACACCCGGACACCCAATCCATAATGACGTGGACACATATATCCGCAAGGCCGTCTCATCGCGCACGTCCGATCCATTTGAAGAGGCTACCGATAAGAATTGAGACCGA
>JASLXP010000209.1 GCA_030740295.1 Planctomycetota bacterium | reverse complement strand
AGCCGGAATTGTCGCTGGCATCGATCCCATTGAGGACGAAGCCATTGGTTCCGTTGAGGGTGGACAGGTTCAGGGCGGCGGAGAAGGCGCCGGGGGCGCCCCCGGGGGTACTGTTGCCGAAGACGACGTAGCTTTCGCCGGCTCCGCTGTTGCCGTTGGGGTCGGCCACGAGGGCGCCGATGACAAGATCATCGACGCCGTCGCCGTTGAAGGTTTCAGGCTACTTGGTTGGAGAAATTGCAATCCTGATGGGGATAGTTTTGTTCCTTGGGGAGAGCCTGGACACAAAAAATGCACTTTTTTTGATTTGTATAGGCCATCAGAAAATAGTGTTATGAGATATCATAATCTTGATCAGAAGTTTAATGTTGTCAGCTGTAATTATTGTTTGGCTGAAATAATGCGTGCATATCCAGCAGGGAGATATGGTCAAATCCTGTGGATCAGTCATGATCAGGCGGCCTTTTGTTTTTCGCCGTCGGTGAACGTCACGCCGGCGATGACGTCTTGAATCAGTTCGTGACCGTTGAGCCGTCGCCAACGCTTTTGCGCTGACTCGCACAGCTTGAACACCATCGCCAGACATGCCCGGCGACTGCCATTGCCTTTGGTCTTCTTGTGACGCAGACGCACTGTCGCGAACGTGCTCTCGATCGGGTTGGTCGTGCGCAGGTGAATCCAGTGTTCAGCCGGAAAGTCGTAGAACGTCAGCAGCACGTCGCGATCTTTTTGCAGGCACGTAACCGCGCCGGGATACTTCGCTTCATACGTCGCAATGAACAGGTCAAACGCTTCGTCGGCTTCGGCCCTTCCGGGGGCCATCCATATCTGATGCAGTTTGTCCTTCGCTTCGCTGCGCAATCGTTTGGGCAGTTTGTCCAGCACGTTGGCCGTCTTGTGCACCCAACAGCGTTGCTCACGTGTCCCCGGAAGCAGCTTGCGGGCGGCACTCCAGAAGCCCAACGCCCCGTCGGCCGTCGCCAGCTTCGGATCGAGGGTCAGCCCGCGTTGCTTGAGGTCCAACAACAGGCTCGTCCACGACTGTTCGCTTTCGCGGTAGCCGTCCTGCACCGCGATCAGCTCCTTGCGTCCGTCGGCCGTGGCGCCCATCAAAACCAGGATGCACTGGCGATCTTCCTCTAAGCGGATGTTGAAGTGAATCCCGTCGGCCCAGATGTAAACGTAGCGTTCCTGCGACAGATTGCGCCGCGACCATTGGCGGTGCTCGTCTTGCCAGGTGGCGACCAGCCGCGTCACCGTCGCGGCCGACAGCCCCGGACAATCCGGGCCCAACAGGGCTTGCAACGCTTCGGTGAAATCACCGGTGCTCACACCCTTGAGATACAACCAGGGGATCAGTTCATCGATCGCCTTGGCCTTACGCAGGTACGGCGGCAGAATCTTCGAGGTGAACCGCTCACGTCCCCCGGAAGCGGGCCGACGGTCGTGCACCCGCGGCATCTGCATCTGCAGCGGCCCGACGCCGGTCACGACGGTCCGCGGATCGGCGTGGCCGTTGCGCACCACTTGGCGATGGCCGTGCTCATCGAGCAGATGCGCTCGCTGATCGATCCACGTGGCAACCTCGGCTTCGACCGCCTGGATCAGCAGTTGATGGGCGCCCCGCCGAAGCACGCCCGTCAGCGGATCGTGGATCGCGGCGCTGACAGATGGAAATGTTAGCGATTCGGTGGTAGCGTCTTGCATGGTGGCGTACTCCTTTGCGTAAAGGGCTGGGCGTGGTTGGACACACCCAAGGTACGCCGCCTTTTTCATGGCGTCATCCACAGAATTTGGTTATAGCTCGCGTGATAGAGCTTGTGACTCATCGACCGCAGACAGGTCTCGATGTCGCGCAGACTCTCTCGGTAGGTCAATTGAGCGAAAGCCATACACAGGAACTGATCTCGACAGGAGAATTGCCGGACTCGGTAGTTGCCGCGGTAGCGATGGACACAGCGGTTGAGCGCGTGCGTCGGTAGGAAGTCCATCAGTTGCGAGAAGACGGTGCGTCCAACATTCATCGGCCTGCACCTTCCCGTGTGAGATGGAACGAGCATGCCTTAAAGAGTGTGTCAACCTGAAATCGGAAACAGTCATAACCGGCCACAAAGCAATGTTTACAAGTGCTTTACATCAACGCCGAGAACTCTGAACCGGACAGTAGTGACCTGTTGTCACTACTGTCC
>JASLXP010000208.1 GCA_030740295.1 Planctomycetota bacterium | reverse complement strand
CTGTTCGAGTCAAGCGATCCACTTGACCTGGCTGCCGCGTGCTGGTTTGCCGGCCTGCGTCCGGGCTGGAAGATGGGACGCCGGGTGGTGCCTTTTCTGCAGCATGAGCGCTGGGAAGTACGTGCTGGCGCCGCGGAGGCGCTGGGCCGGCTCAAGTACGAGATGGCCGCCGCGCCGCTGATTCGTGCCAGGAAATCTGAAACAGACGCACATGCTCTCGGAGAACAGGTCCTGGCGCTTGGGCGAATGGGGCATACCGGGGCATTATCTACCGCGTTTGCCGCGGTCAAGCATCGCGATACTTTTGTCAGGAAGCACGCCGTGCGCGCGGTTCGCGCTCTGCTCGGCAATGATCCGACGGGGGCCGCGGTAACCGGTGAATTATTGGAGGAGATGGAGTCCGGCGGTCTGCGAATGGCGGAGCTGGCGCTTGCCGATCGGGATCTGAGGGTCCGGGCAGAGGGTATGCAGTTAGTAGCCGACCTCGACGTGGCGCGCACCCTCGCGCACGTGGTGAAGGCATTCAGACGACCGGGCGCGCCGCGTGACGCTGGAAACGCGTGGG
This sequence comes from Planctomycetota bacterium, assembly GCA_030740295.1. The sequence goes on along the minus strand of JASLXP010000208.1, from coordinate 3,375 downwards.
CGGACCTGGTTGCGGATCGAGATGACCTGTTTGCCGCTTACATCGAGCAGGGATTGCCGGGCGGAGAGGACCTGATGCTGGCCATCGCACGGCGCAGACGGCATCCCGCTCTGGTGTCGGCCCTGAACAAGAGCTTCAGGGGAATCACCAAGGCCAACCGGGGTGCGTGGCTCTATGCATTGGTCTGCCAGGCTGACAAGCCACTTTCGCGCGCCGTCTTCGAAGCCCGGGAAAATATCCCAGCCTACAAAACCTTCCTGGCCTATACTCTGGAATGCACATTCCGCTCAGGTGTTGGCAAGGAGCTTGAGGACTGGGAGAAATACCTGGCAGAAACAGTTGAGTAGATAGAGGGTAAGTATTCGGTGAACTGGTGATGGCGGAGCCTTCCTCATCGTCTTTTTCATCGTCTTAATCTTCTCGCCAGCATCGAGAATCAAGTTTCTGAGTGATGGATTGTGACGATGAGAAAGACGACGAGGAAGGTTGCCGGGACATTGCCGACCTGCCTCCCATCTCGGGTCCACCGAAAATTTACGATAGGTGTTCGAGATATCGGGTCGAATCCCTTTTGGCAAAACGGATCTGTCCCCCAACATCCAAACTTGCCGTGCTCTCATCAAACAGGGATCTATCTACACACCCCTTACGCTCTCTTCCACTTCCAGGCTGGCGTACCATTGTGAGCGGCGGATTCTCAATGCCTGAACGAATCCTTCGATGTGGCTGTACATCCGATGACTCCCCTGCAAACCAGACAGCAGGGAATCGCACATGGCAATGGCATGGTAGAAATCTCCGGCCTGCGCCCAGCATCCGGCCGCACTGAAGCGATGCACAATTGCTTTTTCGGGCAATCCTGCTTCCTCGCACAGACTGCTCAATCGCTCTTCGATCTCCGCGACTTCGGCAAAAGTGTTCGCGGACTCCTCTGACTTGCCTTCCTCTCGGAGACTTCGTGCCGTCAGAAGAAGATTCGATTTGCGCCTCTCGTCGGCCTCAAAAGCAGAATCAAGCCCTTGTCGACTAATGCCTCTTGGTGATTCTTTAGTCTTCATTAGTCTGCCTCGAACCGATTAAAGGAGAAAACGGCCTCTCGAGCTGAGAAATCCACGACGACAACATACCCATCAACGCCATGAGGGTTACCGAGCAGTTGCCTAACTTTGAAACGATGACGAGTCTCCAAATCTTCCACGGTTGTTCCGCTCACTTCCAGTCCAAAATCGTTTTCACCGTCACTGACCCAATAATCAAAACGGTCTCCATCCAGCCCTACAGCAGTCAGTCTCAAATCAGTATAGGCCGATAACAGGACACAAGCGATTCCACAAGCTCCCCACTCTGTGATGGTCCGTTCCGAAACAGGAAAGGCCGTGCGGTGAATCTGCCCGGAGTCCCAGTGAATGTTCAGCTTATCTGTCACCAATCCTGGTCCCAGGATATCGAAGAACTTGATTGTAAGGGCTGCATGGGTCTCCGCCCCGGATCTGAGTAGGCGAGCTACTGTGAAAGGCAGGAACAGAGAGGTATCAACCGAATGGTCGGAGCGCATATCGGTCAGTCTGAATTCGCCTTCCATGTTTCCTGCCCACCTCATTTCTACTGGACTAAACTCTCAAGCAGTCTCCACCCATGGCTCCACGTTACCAAGGAGAACCAAACATAGCCTGAGGAATCGGGTTGGACAAGAGACCAAGACAAGGAAAGGAGTTGGTTCGTTCCAGCTATCTCAAACCGCATTTCCGACTGCCTTCGGCCTGGATGCTCAAAGCGAGCGATTACCGTGACGGGAAGTTGAACTGCGTGCATGCTGCTCCCACGGGAGTGTAGGGTTAGCCCGATATCGTGGTGCAGGTGATCAGTCTCTCGGTCAGGGCGGAAGGACGGGTGTACTCGCAATCCCCCTGATGGCCAGCGAAGCATTCCCAAAGCGCACCTGCCAAATGGCAAATGGTGCGCCCCCTTCTCTCCCTAAGGCCCCGCAATACTGGCCAGGCCGAAGACCCCCAGTTCCCCAGCTGCAGTGACAGCCACGATCAGATGTTGGTCTCCCTTCTTCGTGAATCTGACTTTCCTTACTGCACCGGAAGCCTGGAATTGCCCGGTAATCTCTCCTTTTTTATCCACAACCACGATGCTTCCGTTCGCGCATCCGACCGCAACTCTTGACTTCCCTTCATCGGCCAGGACATCCAGACACAGAGCCGCGTCACCGACTTCCTTTCGCCATCGAATGCTGCCGTCTCCGTTGACGCAGAAAACGTAAAAACTGTCGGAAGCTGCGAGGATCTCCTGGCGGCCGTCACCATCAATATCGAGGCATTGCATGCCCCGAACTTCGTCGCCAAGATTCGTCTGCCAGAGCAGCTTCCCCCGGCTTCGTGAGTCTGGCTCGCCGGACAGCACATGCAGGTTACCGTCAGCTCCACCAAAGATAACTTCCTGTTTTTCGTCTCCGTCCAGATCTGCTGAGGCCAGGCAGTTGGCTCGGGGGCCGGTTCTCGTGCTGTAGGACCAAACGCGTTCTCCTTTCCAGTTCGCCAGGTGCCACCAGTAGTATTCGGTGCCAAGTGCAACTTCCTGTTTGCCATCGCCGTCAAGATCCGCTGCCATGCCGGAAGTCGAGCGGTGCACGCTTTCGTAAAACCAACGCTCGGTGCCGTCGGCGTTCAGACAGTAGAAACGCCAGTTGTCGCAGCCGGCGATGACCTCCTTCTTCCCATCGCTTTCGAGATCGGTCGTGAAGAGGACCTTGACGTTGCCGGGACGCTTGTAGCGAGGAACATCGAAAGACCATCGCTCCTTGCCTGATGCATCGATGCAGTGGACCTTCCGGCCTTTGCCACCGGTCAGGACCTCAGGCTTTCCGTCCCCGTCAAGATCCGCGGAGGCAAGAACGTCCAGCAGGTCTCCGCCATCCCACTTCCAAAGAACCGAACCATCGAGCCGGAAGACGTGAACAGTGTCATCTGCACACACGATGGCCTCTTCTGTGCCATCATTGTCCAGGTCTGCCAGTGTGAGGTCTCGCACGGGCTCTTTTGAAACGGGATAATTTGCCGGCAGGCGATCAGTCGTGGCCCAGACTTCAATCTCTGCGACGTAATTTCCGGAGCCTTTCCTGGGCGTGAGCTCCAGGCGGAGCGCATCAACTTCGGCGTTCAAAGGGCCGAACGTATACGGAATGGGACTTCCCCAGCTTTTCCGGTCCTTGCTGTCTGCTATCTCGCCGAGCTTCTGCTCCAGCTCATTCCGGCGCTGCGAGACCCGGTGCCGCTCGGTCCGGCTCTCGGCCAGTCGCTGCCCCATGGCCCCGATAACGCTGCGGTAGACCTGGATGCACAGCTTGGCGTTGCGGCGCAATAGGCGGTC
>JASLXP010000207.1 GCA_030740295.1 Planctomycetota bacterium | reverse complement strand
GGCCATTCATTGGGGCAAATGACCGGGGCGTTGCCCCTAAGGATGATCTGCCCGAAAACCCAGCCCGTTGGGCTGGGCTAGGCAAACGGCCCGGGGCTTCGCCCCTGAAAACCGTCATTCAAATCCGTAAAATTGCCCTCGTCTCGGCCTACCTACCCACCTACTTAAACGTCATAAAGTGACGTAACTCAGAAACAGCTCGGGACAAGTACACTTCCTGTAATCTGTCCGCTGCATCCGCTGTTGGGGCGCGCTATTTCTTATTGCCTCGGCAGTCGTTCTCGCCAACGGTGTTCTTCTCACCATCAACGAAAATCCCGTAGCGCTGCACTGGCTTGCCAGGGTCGCCGCTCACGTTCCGCTCCACTCGGTTGCCTGTTCCCGTGACGTGGATGCCATCGCCTCTGCCGGGCGTGGCTGAGCTGTTACTTCGGCACTTGTTGCCGATGATCTCGTTGTCTTTTCCTGTGACAAAGATGCCGTGGGTTCCGAAGCCTTCCACCTGGTTGTTGGCCACTTTATTCTCGTTGCCCTGGATGAGGATGCCGTGGCCTTTGCCCCGGGTGAATCTGTTGCCGGTTACTTCGTTGCGAAAGTTTTCGGCGAGGATGCCAAGACCATACGCGCCGGAATCAAGAATGACGTTCTTGCGGATTCGATTGTCCACGTTTACGTCGTCCTGGTGGCACCAACGCCAGATGACGATGCCCTGGTGGCACTTCTCGATGCGGTTCTTTTCGATTCTGCACCGGGAAGCGTCGTTGATCTCGATGCCTTTCCCACAGCGCAGAATCCGATTGCCGGTGATCGTCAGGTCGTAGCAGAAGTGGTCGATATCTATGCCCGCGTCCGGCGAGTCAGACGCGGTGCAGTTGATGATGCTGCTTTCCACCACGGCGTACCATGCGATGCAGCGGCCACGGGCGTTACGGAATTCGCAGTTTCGCAGGGCCAGGCCCCGAATCGGCTTGCCGGTCAGACCAGCCTTGTAGCCGTATGGCCCATGGGCAAGACCGAGGCATCGCATGGTGTGGTCGACGAACTTCGGATCGTCCGCCTGCATGTTGCCATCGAGCGTCAGGTTTTCGAGGGAGATATTTGTGCCCGAGTTGATGGCGATGAGGTTTTCTCCTGCGGCAATGAAGGTGCCCTTGGGGGCTGGGTAGCTCAATGGAGAAGAGAGCTCCAGCGTATTCTCATTCACGCCGGACACGGTCGCGTCGAAGGTTGGGATAACACTCTTCTTTCCTCGATGCTCAACAGTACGGCCTGGCGCTTTGATGCGGATCCGAGTGCGCGGAAGAAAGGATGAAGCGTCTTCGACGGAGAGCTTTCGACTGCCTCTGGCCGCGGATTCGGACAGCTTCGTGAGCGGAATCCGGTTCAGTTTCAGCACGGTTCCATCCTCACCGCGAAGAGTCAGGTCTCTCGTGCCGCTCAGATCGATGACGCGGCGGATGCTGTAGATGCCCGGCCGGATGACGACGGTGCCGCCGTGCCTGGCCGCGGAGACTGCGGAAATGATCGGCTCTTCTGTTTTGCCGTTGAAGTCGCCGCTCCCGTCCTGAGCCACCACCAGTGTTCGCTTCAGTTTCTGCGGCTTTGCGGGAACTGGGGGCCTCTTGGCAACAGCCGTAGCGGCTTTACGCAACTCGCGATACCTGGCAACGATTTCCTTCGCGGTCAGGGCACGATCCCAGACACGCAATTCATCGATTGCACCGCGGAAGCGATAGTAGCTGCTGCCTGGAAACTCTGCGCCGAGCGTCAGGCCCTTCGGGTTGGGACGGACATCCATTTCCGGCACCGTCATCGATTCCATCGTCTCGTTCACCCAGACTCGAAGGGTCCGGCCATCGAAAGCCCCTGCCAGGAAAGCCCATTCGCCGGCAGACACGCGAGCGTCTGACACGAGAATTCTGCCCACGGGCCGCCGCAGGCCATTGACGACGAACCATGCGGTTTGTTTTTTCTCCCGGCTGCCCACGCCCAGCATGTACCCGGTCGCGCCGAGCCGGTTGCCAACGGCTGCGCCAAACGGGTCCGTTCGCTTTTGATGTTCTTCCGGATCGCCTTCCCACCGGACCATCGCTTCTATCGTGACGGCTTTGCCAGGATTCAGCCCTGCGTTGGCTGGCATCTGGACATAGCTCTCGCCCAGGATCTGGAGCGCCGTTCCCCACGGGCTCGGAACCCAGTTCGGCTCATTAACGGCCGTTCCGTGGCGGCTGTCTTCTCCTGAGTCCTTGACCATCACGCCCTTGCCTGTTTCAAAACGGTACCACGCCAGAAGGCCGTTTTCTCTCGCTTCCGCAGTAACGTTTGTCTGACAAACGCACAGCCAGGTGAAGACAAAGGTCACAGTTGTGCGGACACCCATTGTTGAAATCACTTTCATGGCTCAGGTAACTCGATTCATCTGTTCCCAGGCAATCTGCGATTCTGGTTGCGGCGGCCACTGTTTCAAACTTTTTCCACGCGCACAGCGCAACACTTGAATTCAGGGATCTTCCCGTCCGGATCGAGCTCATCGATCGTAAGCAGGTTTGCCGCGGCCTCCCTGTAATGGAATGGAATAAAGACGCTGCCAAGTTGTGGGCGATCAGAGATTCTCGCCTTCGTTTCCACCTCTCCCCTGCGGCTCACCACCTTGAGGAACTCACCATCCGCGCCGCCCAGTGCAGCCAGATCCTCCTCACGAATTTCCACGTAAGGTTCGGGACAGATCGCGTGGAGAGCTTTCGCACGTCGAGACATTGTGCCCGTGTGCCAGTGATTCAGATTGCGCCCGGTAGTAAGCACGAAGGGGTAATCTTCATCGGGGAGTTCCTTGGAAGGCAGGAATTCCGCAGGTGCAAATCGACCCAACCTGTTCGCAGTGGGAAAGCCCTCGGTGAAGAGCACTGAAGTTCCCGGATGTTCGACATCAGGACACGGCCAGATAATCGGGGCGCGCTCTAATCGTTCATATGTGATTCCGGCATAGCTTGGTGTCAGGCCAGTGAATTCATTGAACACCTCTTCTACCGAATCAAAGTCCATCCGATATCCGATTCGATTCGAAAGCTCGCAGATGATTTTCCAATCTTGTCTGGCCTCTCCCGGCGGCGAAATCGCAGGCCGCCCCAGTTGTACTTGCCGGTCAGTATTGGTGAACGTTCCCAGCTTTTCAGCGAACGCTGAGGCCGGCAGAATCACATCCGCGTATTCGGCGGTCTCGGACATGAAGATGTCCTGTACGCAAAGGAACTCCATCTTCGTCAGCGCCTTCTTCGCTTTGTTGATGTTTGGATCACTAAGGAACGGATTCTCGCCGAGAATGTAGAGTGCTCGGATGTTGCCTTCGAGCACTTCGCTCAGGATCTCGACAACGGTCAGGCCGGCCTGGGGATCAAGTTCCGCGCCCCAGGCCTCTTCGAACTTTGCTCTTGCCTCCGGGCAGTTCACGTCCTGGTAGCCCGGATAAGCGCCCGGGATCAGACCGGCATCGGATGCGCCCTGAACGTTGTTCTGCCCACGCAGCGGATGCAAGCCGGTACCTGGCCGTCCGATGTTGCCGGTCATCAGACAGAGATTGATCAGAGATCGGGCGTTGTCCGTGCCGGTCGCGTGCTGCGACACTCCCATCCCCCAGAAAATCATGGCCCCGTCCGCCCGGCCATAAGTGAGGGCTGCCTGTTCGATGAGCTTCGCCGGCACACCTGTAATCTTCTCAGCCATAGCCGGCGTGTAGGGAGCGAGCGCCTTCTTCAACGCTTCGAAGTTTTCTGTGCGCACTGAGATGAATGTTTCATCGATCAGCCCCTCTCTCAGAATCACGTGCATCATCCCGTTCAAGAGCGCCACATCTGTGCCCGACTTGAACTGGAGGAAGTAATCGGCCTGCGCCACCAGGTCGATCTTGCGCACATCCAGAACGATCAGCTTCATTCCCGCCTTGCGCGCGTTCTTAATGAATGTTGCGGCCACCGGATGGGTTTCGGTCGTGTTCGATCCAATCACGATCGCACAATCGGTCATCGCCACATCCTGGATGACATTCGATACTGCGCCGCTGCCTATGGACTGCATCAAAGCCGCGACCGACGACGCGTGACAGAGCCTGGTGCAATGGTCCACGTTATTTGTGCCAAAGGCCGCGCGAATGAGCTTTTGAAAGAGATACGCCTCTTCGTTCGAGCACTTCGCACTGCCGAAGCCCGCCAGCGCATGGGGGCCGGATTCTTCGCGGATCGTTCGGAACTCCTTTGCTGCAAGGTCGAGGGCTTCGTCCCACGTTGCCTCACGAAACTGGACACGAGGATTCTCATAGCCGTCGACTTGTTTCGGCATATCCGAACGGCGAATCAGAGGCACAGTCAGCCGTTCTTCATGATGCGCGTAATCGAATCCATAACGGCCCTTCACGCAGAGTCGACCCAAATTTGCAGGCCCGTCATCTCGGCCCTCAACACGAACAATCGTGCTCTCCTTCACGTGAAACCGAATGCCGCAGCCAACTCCGCAATATGGACAGATGGAATCCACCTTCTCCGTGTCGCTGAATTCTTCAATTATTGAAAGCGGCTTATCGAACAAAGCGCCTGTCGGACATGCGGCCGCACACTCACCGCAGGAAACACAGGTGGATGAACCCATCGGCCGATCATCGTCGAAAGAAATACTGGCATCACTCCCCTTTCCCCTTCGTCCGATCACCTCGTTAGATTGCACGTCATCACAGGCACGGATGCAGCGGTCGCACAGAATGCAGGCCGAATGAGCCACTGCGATTACCGGCGAAGAATCGTCGTGACATTCAGGCTTCTCAGGAGTGGCGAAACGGCTGCCATCGACGCCAAGTTCCTCCGCCAGAAGTTCCAGCTCGCAATCCCTTGTCTGCGCATGTCGAGCGCATGGTGACGGATGATCGGCCATCAGTAATTCGGTCAAAGTGCGCCGTGACTGTTCAATGCAATCAGATTGGGTAGTGACGACCATACCCTCTTCACACTCACGAACGCATGAAGCGACAAGAGCTCGGTCACCTTCAACTTCGACCATACAGAGCCGGCATTCGCCGACTGGATTCAAACCGGCTTTATGACACAGAACCGGAATGCGCTTGCCGGCCCCGGCGCAGGCATCGAGGAGCGTCTGCCCTGGCTCGGACGCCACAGTTTTTCCGTCAATAGTTAGGGCAATGCTTGCCACGTCTGGAAGTACGAGTTAGGGATTACTGCTTGTAGAATCTGCCTTCCAGCAGCTTGCTGCTAAGGCGGCAAGCTGCCTGCGGCTACGACCGCGGATGCTCATACATCCTGCGGCCACAGGCTGCTGACAGCCTGTGAGCCCGATAAAAATAAATACTGTTGCCGCAGGCTGCCAGATTCTTTTGTAAAAAGTCCATCCTGTCATTCTTCGCCTGAAGGATCGTAGACCAAGGCAAAGTGAGAAGGGTCTTGTCTCTCCCTTCTTCTCTTCGTCTTAATCTCAAATTCCATTTAAGATGACGTCTCTTTCGCAGACGAACCATCAACATGAGCCTCATCACCCAGGAAGAAGCAATTCAAAAACGCGACGAACTCGTCAGGGACGGCTTCACGGTCATCCCAGGTGTCATGTCGCCGGAGTTCTTGCAGGAACTGAGAGAATGGTCGGACGAAATCTTTTCACGTGTAACGGTCGATCGTAAGTATCGGTATCAGGGCAGCGACATTCATGTGTCTACCCCGAAACACTGGGAAGCAATGCAGCCCCGTGAAGAAACTGACCGATCTTTCCCCGACATCATGGCCGAACGCCAGCTCGAGCTTCCGGCCCAACGGGAAGTGTGCGAAATGATGGGCCTCGAAGGCTATACCCACCACGGCGGCATGATCATTCTGTCCAAGCCAGGCTACGGGCCGCCGCTTTACTGGCATCAGGATTTCATGGACTGGAACAATCCGCGGGCCGCCACGCCGTGGCCTACCCAGATCTTCAATTCATATTACCTGGCCGATACGACCCGTGAGAACGGCTGCCTCCGCGCCATCCCGGGCACACACCGCAATCGCATCGATCTGCACGACATTCTGCCGGCCGCACATGGTGAAGAGGTCCAATCGATTGAGGACCTCGATCACGAGATCTTCATGGACCATCCGGATGCGGTCGACCTGCCCGTCAAGGCCGGCGATCTCGTGATTGCGGATGGGCGCGTCCTGCACGCGGCCTGGCCAAACCAGACACCGCGCCGCCGGACCCTCCTCCTCCAGTGGCACGCGGTGTTTCCTTTCCCCTCTGTGCCGACATGGTGGGAAGGTGAAATCCCGGAAGCAGTGAAGAACGCCGACCCGACAAAGTCGTACGACGGCACTAGAATTCCCGGCGAGCACTTGAAGTAACGCCAAATCATAAAAGGAGACTGCATGGGACATATTTCCCCATTGCTTGCGATTGCACTCGTGGCCGCGCCCGCCGATGCCGAGGCCGGGAAGAAGAGAGCAATGTCAAGTGCGAACGAAACACGTGTGGTCCGTTCCGGACAATCGGGTCTCGTTGCCTGGGCCGCGGATGGCGAGCAGAGCCAGAAGCTGGCCAGCACTCTGGCAATGTCTCTCCACAACACTTTCGTAAAAGCCAAAAGCCCCATCCCCATCAATAAGGTCACCGTGATGGAAGGGGGCAAGATGTTCATGCGTCTCACCCGCGCTGGCATCAAGACTCTGAACGAAGAGCCGGAACGCTTCATCGCCTTTTCGAAGCACTTCGTAACGGTTGGCAAGAAGAGCTGGCCAAAAGTCTCCCTCTCTCTCCAGCGCAGAGAAGGCGACGTCATGGTCCTCGCCACTAACGACACCGTAGACGGTAAAACTCACGTAGAAATAAAATCGCTCACCAAACCAGCTATACCGACCGGCAAGCCCAAACCGCCTTTCTCGGAGAAGCCTGTTAAAAGGAATTAAGGAATTAAGGAATTGGGAACACGGAGTCATCGCGTCTTGGGGTAGCGGAATGTTGGAAGAATGGAAAACAGGAAGAATGGAATACTGGAAGAGTGGAATGCTGGAATGTTGGGCCGGTAGCCTTTGGAGTGCGGTGACCTGTCACCGCTTTCACTTTCGTACGCTTTAAGGCCCGCGCCCGCCGTCACAGCAACACCGGGCCCACCACTCCAACACTCCATCCTTCCATCACTCCATTACTCCACCACTCCATCACACCATCACCCCTCTCCTCCGCCCTTGTTCATCGCCGACGTTCATCTGCACAGCCGTTATTCGAGAGCCACGAGCAAGAATCTCGATCTGGAGAATCTGAATTATTGGGCGCAGTTGAAGGGCGTCACTGTGGTCGGCACTGCAGACTTCACGCATCCAGAGTGGTTCGCGGTTCTTGAAGAGCAATTGGAGGAAGCGGAACCCGGGCTCTACAAACTTCGAGACGAATACTCCCGGCCGCTTGAAGAGACACTCCCTTCCACGTGTCGCGGCGACGTTCGGTTCATGCTGACGGTTGAGATCAGCAGCATCTATAAAAAGAACGACAAGACCCGAAAGGTTCACAATGTCGTTTTCATGCCCAGCCTCGCGGCTGCAGCGAGTTTTTCTGCGGAGCTTGCCAAGATTGGAAACATCAAGTCTGACGGCCGTCCGATCCTCGGGCTTGACTGCCGTGATCTGCTGGAAATCGTGCTGGAGACGCATCCGGACGCGTTTCTGGTTCCGGCGCATATCTGGACGCCTCACTTCGCTGTTCTCGGCGCGGCCAGTGGGTTCGAGACGCTGGAAGAGTGCTATGAGGAACTTACCCCTCACATCTTCGCGGTCGAGACCGGCCTCAGTTCAGACCCGCCGATGAACTGGCTCTTGTCACAACTCGACCGCTACACCCTCATCTCAAACTCCGATGCACATTCGCCGCCCAAGCTCATGCGGGAAGCCAATATGTTCGAGACTGAGCTTTCGTACTATGGCATCAGGAAGGCGTGGGAGACGGGCGATCCGGACGTCTGGAAAGGCACCATTGAATTCTTCCCCGAGGAAGGAAAATACCACCTCGACGGCCATCGCAAATGCGAAGAGCGTATGACGCCCGAAGAGACCGCGGCCAGCGATGGAAGATGCCCGACCTGCGGTAAGAAGGTCACCGTCGGCGTTTTCAATCGCGTCCACACATTGGCTGATCGGCCCGTGGGATCGCAGCGTGAGAATGGCTCGCCTTTCAAACATCTTGTGCCGCTGCCCGAAGTCATCGGCCAGGTCTTTCAAGTGGGTGATAAAAGCAAGAGAGTACAGGCCGAATA
>JASLXP010000206.1 GCA_030740295.1 Planctomycetota bacterium | reverse complement strand
GGCGGCCTACCAGTGGCATCCGGATGGGAGGGGTGAGCATCAGAAACTGCTGCAATTGCATCGCAAGGAGGCCGGTGATTTTCTTGTGGCACTCCATCCGACTATTCACGGAAAAGAGCAACCAGCAGAAATAAAAGCGTGGGGGGACGGCATCCGACTGACCCGCCCAGACGGGTTTGAGCAATCTGCCTGGATGTCCGCGCCCGATTGGACGGGTAAGGAGGGTCTCCAAAGCAGCTCGCAATTTAACCACGACAATGTGAAAGCGTCGGCCACCGCGTTCTTCATGAACAGGAAGCCAGACGGAACACGAGAATATGTTCTAATCGGCGGGAGCCTGCTCAGCGATGGCGGCATCAATCTTGAGTGTTCTGAAAAGGGATCTGTGCAGGTGACAGTGAAGGACAGCATCACCGGAACAAGTATCGGTCCCGCCCGCACGATCAGAATCACGTTGGCTGGGAGGGGAAAGCCTGTTGTGATTAAGGTCGCCAAAGGTGAGCAGTCATTCCAGGCTGAATTGAAATGATGCCTGCCGGCCGTTGCTCCAGCTTTTTGCGCGGCCAGGGCGGCCGTCTCCGCGGGAGACTAATCCGCTGACAGATTCTGTTCCCGCCACAAGGATAGTCTCTCCTCCAACTGCTCGGGCTTTGCCGAGCCCGTTGCGCCCAGCACCTCCACGGTGATCGAACCGACGAGCATGCCGATGAGCACGGCCTCCGGAATCGTTGCTCCGGATGCCTGAGCCAATACGGTGCCTGCCATGACGCTGTCTCCCGCGCCCGTTGGATCTGTTGGCTCGGAAACTTGAACACCAGGTACGGCGATCAGATCTTCACCATCAAAGATCTGTGCTCCGCGTCTGCTCCTTGTTACGCACACAGTGCTGCCCAGCCGCTTCTGTAATGCAGTTGCGCAACGTCTGACCTCCTCGTCGTCAAAGAACTCATCAGGATTCGTTACGCCCTCCACCTGTTGAACTGCACGGACGCATTCGGCTTCGTTTGGCTTGATCGAGATATTCTTGAAAAGGCCAATCCTCCTCCGGCTGTCAGCCCAGATGATTTTGGCAGGCTCAGCCTCGGCCCGTGAAATGATGTGCTCCCTGACTCTCGACGTTACGACGCCACAGTCTTCAGTCTCCACCTGGTCTGCAATAATGATCGCATCGAGTATTGGCCAGACACGGTCTATCGATCTGATGAGATCGTCCTGCACACCTTCCGGCATTGGCTGGAGGTTCTTCGTGTCGAAGCGGTCGAGCTCTGCGGCCAGCCCTTTCTTGCCTTTCAGCATAGTCTTGGCATAGACGGGAGTGAACAGTTCGGATGAAGGAAGAAGCGCGCTGGTATCTGTTTCACTGAGGCCTCGACGTAATTCATACGCGTCTCCGTCATCTCCGGTCACACCGCAGACATAGATCCTCCCTGCTTCAAGTCCGAACAAATTGTTCACGACTGTTCCTGCCGCCCCCGGCGCAGACCATTTGCGTACGACCTGGTGCGCGGCCCGGCCCGTCTCGACAGAGACCTCTTCCAGATCCGGATCGATCTCCTGATACTTGTCCAGAAAGAAATCACCGATGACGCCGATGCGTGCTTGCGCCATACCCTCGATGATTTCTTGAAGCCTTCTGCGGGTCATGGGAAGAAGCGGATGGTGAAGTGTTGGCTGCCAGCATGCACAACTGGGCCGACACCTTCACTATACCGGGTTCTGACTGCTCAGGTGATGAAACAGAGTCGGAAACGTGCGCGCATGATCGCCCTCTACATAAATGCTCTTGCCGCCATCGGCGACCGTTCGGACCAGGATTGTCTTCCACGGCCGAAAGAAGTAGCCGGGAGTTCCGCGCGGAGCTTCGCGAGTGACATCTTCGTCTTCGAGGGGAACAAGGTCGAATACTGCGGTCGTAAAATCACTAATGCGTTCGCCGCTCTGGTGAGCCACATTCCGAACCATGGCAAGGGCCTTGAGATAGACTTCCGGACCCATCACCGCCGTGCCGAAATTCATGAAGACGCCCCCTTCCAGGCTACTCACCGATTCGGTGAAGATCAGGAAGTCCGAGTAACTGGCCGCGCCTGTAGCTGCGCCATCGCATTCAGGGTGCTCGTGGATGATGTCCTGGCCGATCGCCACGTGAACGGTGACCGGCACGTTGAAGCGGTGCCCGGCGGCAAGCACGCTCACCGCAAGGTTTGGCAGTTGCTGTTCTTCGAAGAGCCGCCCCAGCGTTTCCCCGAATCCGTGGCCTGATTCAGCAGCTACCCTCGCATAGTCATTGAGCCTGGCAGTCTCCCGCCAGAGCCCGAATTGCCCTTCGCTGATGTAGCGGGCCACGCTTTCGCAGGTCTGGCCGATGAGTGTCAGTTCATAATCATGGATCGCGCCGGCCCCGTTCATGGCCACATGAGTAATGATGCCGCGCCGCATGAGATCGGCGATCAGAGGCCCATTGCCGGCACGGATCATATGTGCTCCCATCATCAGAATGACCGCAGCGTCTTCTTCACGTGCCTTCATGATGGCATCGGCAAGCTCACCAATCTGAGGCTTGTTCAACGGCACGACAGAATCGCCCGGACGTTTCATGATGGAAAGATCAAGGTCGTGGACGCGCTCACCGAGCGGTTTGATGTTGAGTAGAGCGCGGTCGAACTGTTTGTGTGGCATTTGTGCAGGATGTTTCTTATAGAGGCCAAGCGTCACGCGAATTCAGGATTCAAGACGATTCAGGATTCAGGAGGAGTCAGGATTCAAGGCACATCCGAATCGAGCGGGGGGTGAATCTCTGAATCTTGAATTCTGAGTCCTTTTGAATCGCGTTAAATCCTGGTCTGACTTTATATGCCTTTCCAATCCTCTACTAAAGTCATCGAATCATGACCACTCAGAACCATATCGCCCAGTATTGGGAAGAAGGCTACACCCTTGTCCATGATCTTGTCCCAGCCGATCTCTGCGAGGCGCTCGGCACGCGTGCACTTGAAGTGGCCCACGGCTTCCATGACTGGGGCGACGGGGCTTTTCAAATCCTCCCTCCGGATTCTTTCAAATGGGAGGACGGTTCCTACATGCCAATCGGCATCCAACGTCCTGCGCACTACGAGGACATTTTCAGAAACTTTGTCGAAAACCAGAACCTCATCGAAGCCATGGCCGCGCTGCTGCGAGGCGAGGTCG
>JASLXP010000205.1 GCA_030740295.1 Planctomycetota bacterium | reverse complement strand
TGTGCCAAAGGCGGGAAAGAACATGAAAGTTTGCTGGTCATGGACTGCAAACCTCATGAGTTGTTTCTCGCGCTGCAGACGTTGGGTTTGCGGCCGGGCAAGGGGGTCGGCTTTCAGGGCGAAAGACGAACACCAAGCGGTGACAAAGTCTACCTTTATCTCGAATACAACGATGACAAAAGAGTAGTCCGGCATCGTGTGGAAGACCTGGTCTGGAACATTCAGGCCAAAAAATCCATGGCACGAACGCCCTGGATTTTTGTGGGGTCGAGGTTTTTGAAAGACCCGGACACAGGTAAGCCTGTCTTCATGGCTCAGCTCGAAAGAAACATTATCGCCACCTTTCATGACCCCTTTGCCATCTTCGATCATCCTCTGGAAACCGGCGCGGATGACACCTTCTATCACTCGAATGAAAAACTAGTTCCACAGGTAGGCACGCCCATCAAACTCATCATCCTCAAGGAAAAGCTCAAGGAAAAGGATCAGAAGTAGATGGGGCGGCCATTTCAGTTTCAAGAATCGCACAGGAGAAAAGCATCATGGCTATCAGAGTCGCAATCAATGGTTTTGGTCGTATCGGCAGACTCGTATTCAGAGTAATTGCTCAGAATCCGGATTTCGAAGTCGTCGCCATCAACGACCTCACCGATGCAGAAACTCTCGCCATCCTCACCAAATACGACAGCGTCCACGGACGTTTCAATGGGACCGTCGAATCCGATGGGAACGCACTGGTTGTCAACGGTACCAAGATTCCCGTTCTGGCTGAACGCAGCCCGTCCGACCTGCCCTGGGGAGAGATGAACGTGGATTTTGCCGTCGAATCGACTGGCGTGTTCCCGCTCCGCTACAACCCCGAACGCGGTAATCAGGGCTATGGCAGCCACCTCGACGCAGGAGCAAAGCGCGTGCTTCTCACCGTCCCCGCCAAGGATGAAATCGATGCCACCATCGTCATGGGCGTCAACCAGGACAGCCTGCTGCCGGAGCACAAGGTCATTTCCAACGCATCCTGCACCACGAACTGTCTCGGCCCGATTGCGAAAGTCCTCCACGAGAAATTCGGCATACGCCGCGGCTTGATGACAACCGTCCACGCCTACACCAACGACCAGCAGGTTGCCGATCAGGTCCACTCTGACCTTCGCCGCGCCCGCGCTGCCGCGGAGAACATCATCCCGACCTCAACGGGCGCCGCCCGCGCCATCGGTAAAGTCATCACCGACCTCGCAGGCAAACTCGACGGTATGGCCATGAGAGTGCCTGTGCCGGACGGCTCCATCGTCGACCTCGTGGTCGACGTCGATGCCTCGACCACAGCAGAAGAAGTCAATGCCGCACTCAAGGAAGCCGCTGAAGGCGAACTCAAGGGCATCCTCGAATACAGCGAAGACCCGCTGGTCTCCTCCGACATCATCGGCAATACCCATTCGAGCATCGTCGACGCGCAGTCCACCTCAGTCATGGATCACAACATGGTCAAGGTCGTCTCCTGGTATGACAACGAATGGGGTTACTCAAACAGAGTGGTAGACCTCATGGCCCATGCGTGCAGCATCGCCTGACGGGCGTCTACTCTCTACCAGCAAAAGAAAATGAAGATTTCCATCGATGATATCGACGTCCGTGGCAAGCGCGTTCTCGTGCGCGTCGATTTCAACGTTCCCCTCGACGACGACGGCACCATCAGCGACGACACGCGCATCCGGGCCACACTCCCGACGATCAAGAACCTTCTGGAGCGCGACGCCAAGGTCATCCTCATGTCACACATGGGACGCCCTAAAGGCGAAGTTGTTGAATCCGCCCGGCTCAAGCCTGCCGGAGATCGGCTCGCCGAACTCCTGGGACGGCCCGTACACTCACTGCAGGAAGCAGTCGGCGAAGCAGTGGAGTCCAAAGTGAACGCCATGAACGCGGGCGACATTGCCCTGCTTGAGAATCTTCGCTTCCACAGTGGCGAAGAAGGCAACGCCCCGGAGTTCGCAGCCGCCCTGGCCAGACTGGCCGACTGCTACGTCAACGACGCATTCGGCGCCGCCCATCGGGAACACGCCTCAGTCTCAAGCCAGATCACATCCCGCATCGATACCTGCGCTGCAGGGATGCTGGTCAGCAAAGAGATTCAGTACTTCAGCATGGCCCTTGAAGACCCTCCTCGGCCTTTCTACGCTGCGTTGGGCGGCGCAAAAGTGCGCGACAAGATAGCCGTCATACGAAACATGCTCGACAAGGTCGACGGGCTCATCATCGGGGGAGGTATGTCCTACACATTTCAAGCAGCCAGAGAGCATTCCATTGGGCGTTCACTTTACGATGAAACCTCCCGTGAACTCTCAGGAAGCCTCATCCGCAACGCCACGGACATGGGCATTGAGCTCCTGCTGCCCGAAGACTACCTCATTATCAAAGGCGACTTTGATAACTACGAGCGGCGCTACAATTCCGGCATAGACATCCCAGATGACTGGGAAGGCGTCGACATCGGCCCGAAGACCATTGCCAGATTCTGCGAAGCCCTGAGCAAGGCAAAATGCGTGCTCTGGAACGGGCCTATGGGCGTCTTCGAGAAACGCGATTTTTCCTACGGAACCTGCGCCGTAGCTGTTACACTTGCCGGGTTGACCATGGACGGCGGAATTACCATCCTCGGAGGAGGAGACACCGCCGCCGCCGCAGGTGAATTCGGAATCAGCGAATTCAGCCACATCTCAACAGGTGGAGGCGCCTCGCTCGAATATCTCGGAGGCCACGAATTGCCCGGCATTGAAGCCCTACCAGACAAATCGTAAGCTTCCTCATCCCTCTCAATTCTTACCCCCCTGCAGATTCAATATGAGTTGGAGAGACTGGCGAAAAAAACTTTCATTCAGAGCAAAAAAAGAAGTACCCGATGGCCTCTTTCTGACATGCCAGGGATGTCAGAAAATGATCTATAAGAAGCACAAAGAAGAGGCCAACGAAGTCTGCCCCGAGTGCGATTACCACTTCTACCTCCCGAGCCACAAGCGGCTCGAAAGCCTCCTTGACCCCGACTCCTTCGAGCCGCTTTTCGAAGACCTCACCTCCACTGATCCGCTCAACTTCACCGACCGTGAAGCCTACGCAGACCGGCTCGTCAAGTCCCAGGAAAAAACCGGCCTCAAAGATGCCGTCATCGTCGGCACCGGCCGTATCGAAGGCAAAGGATTCTGCCTCGCACTTATGGACTTCACCTTCATGGGCGGATCCATGGGTTCCGTCGTCGGCGAAAAGATCGCCCGAGTCACAGAACACGCACTCGAACATAGACACCCTCTCATCATCATCTCCGCATCCGGCGGTGCCAGAATGCAGGAAGGCGCCCTCTCCCTCATGCAGATGGCAAAAACCTGCTGCGCACTCGCCAAGCTCCGGGATGAAGGACTGATCTTCGTCTCCGTACTCACTAACCCCACCACCGCCGGCGTCCTCGCCAGTTACGCAGGCGTCGGTGACGTTATTATCGCCGAACCCAAAGCACTCATTGGTTTCACCGGCCCGCGCGTCATCAAAGAAACCATCCGGCAAGACCTGCCCGAAGGCTTCCAGCGCTCAGAATTCCTCCTCGATCACGGCCTTATCGACATGATCGTCCATCGCCAGGACCTGCGCGCAAAGCTCGGCGAAATCCTCGAATACTCACCGGGCCCGCCCAGAGTCGAATACGTCGAAGGAAACGGCGCCCCCGATTCCCCCGAATCGGTGGAAGCAGAACCTCCAGAAAGTGACCAGGAAGAAACAGAACAGGAAGCCCCATCCGAAGACGATGAAAGTGATGGTGAAGCCGTGCCAACTGGACAGAATCCTGTAAACGATTCAGAAGCCTCACTAAGCGAAACAGCCACCTGATGCATCCCGAGCAACGGCCGAGCCTACCTGAGGGACGCATCTTTGACATGCCAGAGTCGCTTGCTATAGTTGCCTGGGACATCTCGGCGGGTCAGATCAAGCTGCTCTAGAGCATGCCGGCGTCACCAGATATGCCTGTCCAACAGTCATATCAACTTCAGTACGATTCATCCTAACACCCCGAGAAAACCGGAACGCAAGGCCGTTCCCAACCCAATGTTTGGACTACTGAAGAAAAAAGGCGCCTTGGCGCGGGACAAGAAGTTCCCTGGCCTCGAAGCATACAAAAAGCAAGGCGTCATCTCAGAAGGCAGCAGATCCGTCCTCTATCGAGTCTCCGATCCCGATGGCGAAGAGTATTGCCTCAAGCTCTTCAAAGAAAACGCCGCCGAAACCATTAACAAGCTCCTGAGGATCGGCATGAAATGGGAAGGCGACTGGAGCCTTCAGTTCGACCATCCTGGCGTTGTGGACTGCCATTACGCCGGCAGAGAGGGAACCCAGTTTTATCTCATCCTGGAGTACCTCAGCGGCACCAGCCTTCTACACTGTGTTTACAACGATCCACAGCGTCTTCAGGAGAGACGCGTCGAATGTGCCCTCGCCATCATTCAGCCCCTGATCTACCTCCATAACATGGGCGTAATCCACCGTGATATCTGCCCCAAAAACTTCATGTTTGCCGAGGACCAGACCCTCCGCATGATCGACTTTGGGATTGCCCTCTCCACCCTTGACCGCACTCTCACCAGGGCTGGCGTTACAGGCACACCGAGTTACATGGCGCCCGAGATATTTCAGAAAAAATATAACGTTCTGACCGACATCTTTGCATTCGGTGTCACCATGTATGAATTGCTCACGGGCATCAAGCCCTACCGAGTGAGTATCGGAAACTTGAACAGCCCGGTAGTGCGGCACTTCGAAAATCCTGTCACCCCACCATCGGAATTGACTCCCACGCTCAGTAAGGATTTTGACCGCATAGTCCTGAAGACCATGGCGGTGGATCCGCTTGAAAGATATGACTCGCTCATCCAGGTCGAACAGGCACTACTTCACATCAGGCAGAGCCTTGCAGAGCCGATCTAAGCCCACGGCCGGCATCTCCACTTTAGACAGAAAACCCCCTTGCCCGGCGACCGACGGCGAACATATAATGCTCTTGAACTTTCCCTGAAGGCAAATATACTGCCGCCTCAAATTTGCCAACAAGGCATGAGACTCTTCCCCGATAGCTCAATAGGTAGAGCGAGTGGCTGTTAACCACTAGGTCCTTGGTTCGAGCCCAAGTCGGGGAGCCAAATAGATTGGTAGCGGAAACCACCGCACCCACCAGTTAACAGAAAGCCAGAGAGCGAGAGCCCTCTGGCTTTTTCTTATGGTGTTGTGTGTCAAGAGTTAAAGAGGCGGACGGCGAAGTGGCGTTGTGAGGCGAGAGTACTGGGGTGGGGGCGTGAGTGCGCCCTGTGGCGCGAAGTTGGCGAGGAACTCTCTGACTCTCTGTTTTTCAGGCCGAGTGGTTAACAACCGCGTGTGGTTTGGACAGAAAACCGAACCCAACTCTCTTCGTGAATGTCTAGCTTTTGGATTTGAGACGAAAGCTGTTAACCAATATGCCGATCATGACTTGCTCAGCCTGACCAAACAATGCTCCCATGCGGGCTGGAAGATATTTGCAGGCCCTGTTTTTGTGACCTGGAGGGCTGTGGAATCCATTATGGAT
>JASLXP010000204.1 GCA_030740295.1 Planctomycetota bacterium | reverse complement strand
GCGGATCCACAGGGGGTCGGCGAGCCACTGGATGTGTCGCGGGGGGCCTACGCGTTCGTCCTGGGCTACCGCATTGCCACCCCCGTCGTGCAGGAAGTGGGTCCATTCGTCGATGTTGGCCGGCCGCGGCTTGGAAGTCATAGCCCACTCCTCACCTTGCTTCTCCATTATCGCCCCGCCGGGACACAGGACGCGCAGCGCCTCCCGCGGCGCGACCGCGGGTGTGCCTTCGAGAACAAGCAGGTTGACGATGTTATCCGCGTAGGGCAGCCGGCCTACGCTCCACTGTGCGATTGACACCTTGCCCGCGAGGCCGACCGATTCGACGTGGGCCCGCGCCGCGGCCACGCTGGCGGCATTGGGCTCGAGGCCGTGCACGAGGAACTTGTCCGTCGCGCGCAGCGCAGCGGTGAGTTGGCCGTTTCCGCAGCCCACGTGCACCACCAGGCCGCCCTTGATGCCGGATGCCGAGAGTATCGACCGCGCGTCATTTCCGGCGGCAGATGCCGTATCCGTGGTGGCGATGCAGACGGCGCAGCACAGGATAGATGCATGTACTGACCGTTGAGAGTTTACTGTCATGGTCTCACTCCATAATGCCCGTTATTTGAATTCAGTTATCCTACGAACTGTCCTGCGTGACTGTTTTCGCCCGGTAAACATTTCGCACGCCGATTAATATAGAAGCAAGAAAAGTACACGCACACCGCGTGAAGTTCTGAAGCAGATCTCAAAAAGCTCTTGCTCCTTATCTATGTTTGCCCTCCCGTGAGGTCAGACCAGTATGAAAGTCCAGGAAATGAAAAGCCGCGCTCAGTTCGACTACGCTGCGAAATTCGAGTCCTTCGAGGACTGGTCGCTCTACAACAAGCTCGAACCGGAGCAACAGGAGACCATCCGCAGCATATCATTCGACCATCGCCTGACCTTCGAGGAATTCCGGCAGGTGGTCGAATGCTGCCGCGATCTGGCCATGCAGGGCGAAGGCGATCTGAAAAGCTGGTGGGATGGCCAGCTCTCGATGGCCGAGCTGCATGGGCGCGAACTGAAGAAACATCTGCTCGGAAAGCTCACTGAACGCATGAAGAGGTGGCGAAGGACACTGCCCGTTTACCAGAACGACTGCCGGGCAGTTCAGGCCCCCCGGCAGGCTGCGGCCATCCGAACCGAAAAGTCTGACAAGAAGATTTATGGAATGTGCCCCGTGGCATCGCCGAAAACGGTCTGCTGCAACCTTCTCACGATTGATGCGGTCGAGCACTGCGTGTACGGATGCAGCTACTGCTCGATCCAGACTTTCTACGGGAAGGACATTGTCTTCGACGAGGATTTCGCAGAGAAAATCAGTGCGATACCCATCGAGCCTGATCGTTTCTATCACTTTGGATCCGGGCAGTCGTCTGACTCGCTCGCATGGGGCAATCGCAACGGCATCCTCGATGCGCTCTGCCAGTTTGCGGAAGACCATCCCAACGTTCTGATGGAGTTCAAGACGAAATCGGACAACGTGCGCTACTTCCTGGAGCGTGACGTGCCTCCGAACATCGTGTGCAGTTGGTCGCTGAATACACCTTCGGTCATCGCCAGTGAGGAGCACCTGACTCCGAGACTTGAACGCAGGATCGATGCTGCTCGCCGCGTGGCCGATCGCGGCATCCGAGTCGCCTTTCACTTCCATCCGATCATCCATTACCAGGGCTGGGACTCGGACTATCCTGAAACAGCGCGTACTGTTGGTGACAGCTTCTCATTCGAGGAAGTTGCCTTCATCTCGTTTGGGTCGCTGACCATGATCAAGCCGGTGGTCCGGAAGATTCGTGAGCTTGGCCGTCCCACCAAGATTCTGCAGATGGAACAGTCATTCGACCCGCACGGGAAGCTTACTTATTCGGATGAGATCAAGACCCGCCTGTTCCAAGCCGTCTATGAATCGCTCCGCCCATGGCACGGGAAGGTCTTCTTCTACCTCTGCATGGAGAAGGCGGAGATTTGGGAATCGGTCTTCGGGTGGGCCTACGGCAGCAACGAAGAATTCGAACAGGATTTTGGCAGGCAGGTGATGCCGTGATTAGTGGTCAGCGGCCGGTCAGGATGGTCTGACTTCGCTACGCTCCGCTACGCCCACTCATCGTCGCCCTCGATGGTACTGGCTGACGCTTTTGGAAGTATTCTCCGCTGAACAGATAGCCACAACAGATGATTGAGAATACGCCCGTTCACCCAATGTTCGGTTCGAGGCTTCTGAGATACTCGATAGATGCCTGCATGGTTTCGACTCCTGCGACTTCGAGGGTGGTGTCGCCTTCGAAGCCCGCATCCTGGAGCACCTTTACGACGCCGGCCACATCGATGACGCCTTCCCCGAGGGGGATGGTGGCCATGCCGCAGCCGTAGAGCTTGCCGCGATCTTCCTCCATCTCGGCCGGGAGGTCTTTCCAGTGGACGTGCCGGATGCGGGAGATGAAGTGCTTTGTCATTTCGACCGGGTCGGCGCCGCCCAGCCAGGAGTTGCCGGTGTCCATGTTGATGCCCAGATTGTCCGGCGCGCCGCAGGCGTCGAGGATGGCGTCGAGACCGCGGATCGAATCGGTCAGTTCACCGTGCGGTTCAAGCAGAATCTCGACGCCCATGTCTGCCGCCAGCCGGAGCGGCTCGTAAAGGCGTTCCCTGATGGCGAATAGCTTTTCATCCCAGGTCATGCTCTCGGCAAAATCAGTCTTGGGATCGCCTTCGGTGGTGATGACGTGTTTGATTCCGATGGCCGCGGCGTTCCGGATGGCCTTGAGGATCTGAGGCGTGCTGAAACGCCACGGGGCCGGTGGGTCGAGCAGGTTGGCGTGCGCGCAGTAGGAAGTGGGCGTGATGCCGGTCTCTTCGAAGGCCCGCTTGATGTCGAACGGGTTGGAGTCAAGGCTCACGGACGCGCCGAACCCGTACTCGACGGCCATGGAAGCGCCGTCGTTCCCATCGGTAACATCCGCATACTTCACCCCCATGTCATGGATGATTTCGAGCTGTGACTTAAAATTTGAGAAAGGTGTGATCAGAGCGAAACAGCCAACACGAAAGCTCATCGTTTTTACCTCCAGAATACAGAATCAGGTTGAAGCGGGCGGCAGCGGTCGATGTGCCGGGCCGCACGGACAAGCCCGGACGTGATTCGTTCGATAGCCCAGTCCTCTGTACCGTGCCAGGTGAACGACCAGACCGCCTCAGGTGCGTAGCGAGCTGCGGCGGTCAGGACAGAGCGGAAGTCCAGGTCACTTGCCCCCGGCGTCTGGGCGTCTCCGTCCTGCCAGTGTTTCGAGGCGTTGTCACTTGGCGTATAGACATCCATGTCCCAAAGGTAAACGGCCGAGATCCGATCCTTCAAGGACGCCAAAGCATCTTCCGGATGCTGCCCGCAAAACTCCAGGTGAGTGGGTGCCAGGCAAATGGAAGCGGCCGGGTGGTCGAGCGAATCCAGCAACGCCTGCATGTCTTCGATGGATTCCATAGTATTGATGTGGTTCTCGAAGGCAAGCGTGAGCCTCAGCTCTCTCGCCAGGTCGAGCAGGGGCTTCAAGGCTTGCACCTGGTCTGGCGACTCCTTGACGTTCATTCCTCCCATCACGGCGACGGTTGCGCCGAGCTCGTGTGCCGCGCGCAGTTTGGCTTCGACAGGTTGGCTGCCGTATATAGAGACCATCGGTACTGAGAGTCCGTGCCGCTGAAGCTCGGTTCTGAGCGAATCCATGTCCTCCGTTTCCGGGTCGAAATGGCTTGCCATTCCGGGCAGCATCCAGAGGTCGATCTGCTCGAAGCCCGCGGAAGCTAATTCACGCAAAGTATCCTCTCGGGAATAGTGCCCGTACATGAGCGTGGATGCGACCACGGGCCGCCGTGCAGCCACTGCGTGGCGAACTCTGGCCAGCGTTCCGGGCCGGGGACAGTGAGGGAGAGAGATGGCGCGGCCCTGGAGCGAAGATTCATATGCGGCGGTAATGATGCGATGCGCGTGCAGGGCGCCATGGGCGGATGCCTGGTGTTTTTCTTTCTTGCCCTCCAGCACGTCGGCGACCTCTTCGTAGAGCGCTTGCGTCATGTACGCGTTCTTGTCAAAGCTGGGTCCGCGGCCGCAGTCGCTGGCCCCATCGGCGAAGAAAGCGTTCCAACCGTGCCCGATGATGGCTTCGGCATAGCCGTCCGAACCGATGGCCGCGACCTGGAACTCGAGCGCGATGCTGTTGAGTGTCTCCGGAACGTCAGGAGACCGGATCCCGATGGATGCGAGGGCCATCACGCCGTCCCCGTAGCCGATTTGGATAGTGGCATGGTCACAAGTTGGATGGTGGTGGCCGCCCTGCCTGTAAAGCTCCCCGGCGCCGTCGATTTGCGCCATGATCCAGTGCGCCTCGCTGCCGGGCAGCATCATCTCAATCAGGTCGAGGATGTGAGTGCCCTGTCCCATCAGGTTGAGCTTGCAGTTGACGAGTATCTTTTCGATTTTGCCCAGCCGGCCGTCCTGAATGAGTTGGTGGAGCCTGACCATGTCTTCGCCGTAGCGGCACTGGTGGCACACCACGAAACAGGTGCCCGCCTCATCCGCGGCCGCAACCAGGCACTCGGCCTCCTCCAGGGCAATGGTCATCGGCTTTTCGATAACCAGCGCCTTTGGCTTGTACTCGAGAATGGGCAAGATCACTTCGCTGCGGATGGCAGGCGGCGCGATGAACGCGACTACATCCGGCTGCTCTGATTCCATCAGCTCCCGGAAATCAGTGCTGGTGCGCGGGACGCCGTTCGCGTCTGCAGTCTGTTTCGCTTTCTCCTCAATGAGGTCGCAAGTCGCTGAGAATTCAAAACGCCCGACCTGCGCCAGTGCCTGCGCATGAGCCTGAGCCCTCCCGCCGCAACCTATCTGAATCGCCTTAAATTCTGCCATGGGTATTTCCATCAAGTAAGAGAATCTGAAAGGCGCTACCTGCCATGCTGGTCCTGCGCAGATATCAGAACGGCCCCGCGTTGGCAAATCTTTTGCCCGCAGAATCTGATTCGTGCATCGGATGTCTGCCGAATCAAGCTCGTGCTTGCCATTGTCCAACGCTGGAAGTTCAGGCATCAGTCGTGCAGGATGCCTATTGCATTCTGCCTGCTTCAGACTGAAGGATTGCCATCCAAATAGACTCCCGTACTCTACGGACAGCCGACGATTCTGCTTCTCATCCCCTTTACGCTGCCGTCAGAAACAGAAGGGATGCGGGCGTGACAACTGACAATTCTGCCAGACAGCATCGAGAAGAATTCATGTCCAACACACAGAACGAACAGCCTCAGACCTCGCTCACCCAGGATCAGATCGACCACTTCCGCCAACACGGGTACGTCAGAATCGGGAAGGTCTTAACGGACGAAGAGATTGATCTCTATCGCCGCGAATACGACCACGAATTTGAGCAGGCTCGTCAGAGCGGGCGTTTTCGAAACCTGACTATTGACGACACACAGGATGTGAAAGAGAAGAATGAGGCGCCGGAACAGATGCTTCAGATCATGCAGATGTGCGAACGAAACATCCATTTTCGCCGGCTCATATACCACGAAAAAATTCTGGACATGATGGAGGCCCTCCTCGGCCCGAATATCCAACTCTTCCACGATCAGGCTTTGTATAAGCCGGCCAACCACGGCGGCCCTGTTTTCTGGCATCAGGACAACGGCTATTGGAGATGTTCTCCCGCAAATCTCGTTACATGCTGGCTGACCCTGGACGATGTAGAAGTAAACAACGGCGCCATGCAGATGATACCCGGATCACATCTGAGGCCCCTCGAACACGTCCGGTCAGAGTCCACGAGCGCGCTCTTCGATATTGAATCTCAGGCTGATACCCCGAACGCAGTGGTTGTCGATCTTCCTGCCGGCGGCGCGCTGTTCCACCACTGCCAGACCCTCCACTACAGCGCTCCGAACGCGACCGATCGCCAGCGCCGTGCATTTGCGATTCACTTCATGCCTCCCGGCACAAAATCGATGCACACCGGCGATTTCTTGAAAGTGGGCTTCGACAGGCCGATGCTGAGGACGCGAGCATGAGAGGAGGGGATTGTTAGAAGGAGTAAAGGAAGAATGCACTTCATCATTCCATCATTCCATTCTTCCATTACTCATTGGAATAAGAGAGCCCCACACATAGAATCCGGCACCTCTCCGACTCCTGCCCTTCCTCCCTCAGATGAACGTGCTACAGGTCGATTACTACCGCATCCTGGAGATCCAGTGGACCGCGACGGCGGATGAGATCAGGCGATCTTATCGACGGCTGGCGAAGAAATATCATCCCGACCTTCACCCGGCGAAACAGGAATGGGCACAGAGCCAGTTCCGCGTGGTATCGGAGGCATACAACACGCTGTCCGATCCGAGGATGCGCGATGAGTACGACGTGCGGTATCGGCTGTTCGTAAGACCCCGCAGCAGGAACAGGGCACCAAACTGGCCGTGGCCGGATGAGCTCACCAAGATTGGCAAAGCGATTCTCGACCAACTCGTGCAAAAGAATAATCCGGAAGGCATACGCCTTTACGAAGCCTTGAAAAGCAAATCGGAACTGGTCGACCCGCTGGCCCGGCTCAACACCCGCGATTACCTCGACTGCAAATTTCTGCTTGGCGAGGCCTATGAATCGGTGGGCGACCTTGCGAAGGCCATCGACTTTTACGAGGCCGTTTACGAGGAAGAATGCGAAGAGCCCCGTGCACGCTGCTATTTTGAAGTGATCATCGAAAGGCTGGGCGAGTCGTATCTCAAATGTCTCTCGAAAGCGCACGACCTCGATTCTGCGCGGGAGAATTATTACAAAGCGCTGCAACTGGAGACGACGAACGGCGGCCGGGCACAGCTCCATAAGAAAATGGCTGAAGTCCTCGTCAAATTCGGCGATGTAGAATCCGCAGTTGATTTTCTGCGACAGGCTTTCGAGGCCAACCCCAAGCTGAAAGGTGTAAAGAAACTTTACGAAAAACTCTCTGTTAATGGTGATTCATAATGTCTGTAAACACTGTATTTGAAACGAACATCCCCTCCCTCAATCTGTTCAACCGCGGCAAGGTGCGCGACATTTACGATCTTGGTGACAAGCTGCTGCTGGTCGCCTCCGATCGGGTCTCCGCTTTCGATGTCGTTAACCCGGTGCCCATTCCATACAAAGGGCGGGTATTGACCTCGCTCTCATTCTTCTGGTTCGACTTTTTCAAAGATCACGTGGACACCCACGTCATCAACCAATCGCTACCAGATGCGATCGAGAACTACGAAGACTGCAAAGACCAGCTCGAAGGCCGTTCCATGCTGGCCATCAAGGCCGATCCGGCGCCCGTCGAATGCGTTGTCAGAGGCTACCTGGCCGGCTCAGGCTGGAAGGAATACAAGCAGTCGGGCACGGTATGCGGCATCAAGCTGCCGGATGGCCTTGTAGAGTCCGATAAGCTGCCCGAGCCGATTTTTACTCCGGCCACCAAGGCCACAGATGGCCACGACGAAAACATTCCATTCGAAACGATGGTCGACATCGTCGGTTCTGAATATGCCGAAGAGCTCCGCGAGAAAAGCATCGGCATTTACGCCAGGGCATCCGATTACGCGAGGACGAAAGGCATTATCCTGGCGGACACCAAATTCGAATTCGGCAAGCATGACGGCCGCACGGTGCTCATCGATGAAGTGCTCACGCCGGACTCGTCACGCTTCTGGCCGGAGGATGTTTACGAGCCCGGCAAATCGCAGCCATCTTTCGATAAACAGTTCGTTCGCGATTATCTGGAAACGCTCGACTGGGACAAGACCCCACCGGCCCCGGCCCTTCCGGACGACATCGTACGGAAGACCTCGGCGATGTATCAGGATGCGGTGAAGCGGATCACTGGAAAGGAGCTGGAGGTCTGAGGGAAGGGGCGTGATGACTGCGGGGCTGATCTCCAACTCAATCTCACCTCAAAAGAAGCTCTCCACCAATTCATCCTGGGGACGCTGCTCGATATTCTGTGTCTCGCCTTTGCCGAGGAGTTGGATGGCCTCGAGCCTCAGGGTTCTTGCGCCGTATTGGTCTTCAATCACGCCTTCAGCCAGGTAGGGACCCCATGAGCCTACCTCTCCGCCGCACTCTCGGTACTCACGTGCAAAGAGGGTCGATTCCCAGAGCCCCTCTTCGTCCTCGAGCGTGATGAACATCATCCTGCCGGCATCTGTGTCGACCGTGCGCGTTGCCGACAGCATGCCTAGCAGGCGAAGGTGAGTGCCCGGGCGGCCGCGGACATCGCCGCTGCGCGCGAGGTTGCGATTTGGCAGATGTGGTCGCAATACCGCGAGGATGTGTTCGTGCGCGCACATCTCGATCTGATAGAGCTCCTGATTGAGTCGCTGTTCGGGCGAGAAATCATTGAGGGCGGGCGCGGTGATGGCGTGAAAGTTCCCCTTGAATAGCTGGCGCGAATCACGGAGCCGCTTTTCCGCGTCGTAGGTCATCCCCAGCTCCCACATAAGCTCTGGTCGGATCCTCTCGGTGAAATCGAAACCTCCGCACAGGATGAGCGATTCTATTTCTGTACGCTGGAGCGTAAGGCGCGAAAGAAAATCATTCAGGGATTCGAAGGGGCGGCCCGCGGCACGTTCCCGGACGATCTTCTGCATGCTGCGCAAACTCAGTCCTTTGATCTGTGACAGCCCGATCTGCAACTCTCCCTCGCTGACCGTGAACTCGATCTCCGAACGGTTCACACAGGGCAGACGGATCATCACGCCTAATCGTTTGGCCTCCTCGATATGTGCCGCTCGGGAGTACATGCCGGCGTGATGATTCATCACCGCTGCCATGAACTCCACAGGAAAATGCTGCTTGAGGTACGCGCACTGATAGGCCACCTGGCCGTAGCCGCATGAATGCGATTTACAGAAGGAGTAGCTGCCGAACTTTCGAATCTGCGACCACATGTCCTCCGCGCCCTTCTCCGGTATGCCACGCTTCACGCTGCGTTCCACGAACCATGAATGGATCAGCTCCCGTGCCTCTTCGTCCTGTGCCTTGTTCAGAGCCTTTCGGAATCGATCCCCTTCCTCAAGGGAAAGGTCGAGCATGCGGCTGGCGACCATCATGGCGTCGTCTTCGTAGAGCATGATGCCGAGGCTGTCTTCCAGGACGTCCTTCACACACTCGTGCGGAAAGGTAACGGGTGAGAGGCCGCGCTTTCGCCGAACGAATTCTTCCTTCATGCCCGCGCCAGCCGCGCCGGGCCTCACAAGCGCCAGGGCAGCGATGATGTCTTCTACACATTTCGAATCTGACATGATCAGCAAGTTGCGCATCGCGGGAGACTCGAGCTGGTTCACCGATAGAGTTCGGCCGTTTCTCACCATGTCGAGGGTTCGCCGATCGTCTTCAGGAATCTCTTCCGAAGGAATCTCCAGGCCGCGATGTTCGTGAACGAGACGGAGTGTTTCATCGATGGTCGAGAGGGCGCGGTTGCCGAGCAGATCGATCTTCACCAGGCCGACGTCTTCCACCGCGCGCATTTCGTATTGGGTGATGATCACGCCCTTGGCCGCGCGCTGGAGCGGTGTGTAAGAGTCGATGGTCTTCGGACTGGTCACTATGCCGCCGCAATGCACCGAGAGATGATGCGGAAAACCGACGACCCGCCGCGCATGCCGAACGATGCGCTGCAGATGATCGTCACTGATATCCATGGTAGACGGCACTCCTCTCACGGCACGCTCCACCGGCACATTTTCATCCATTGAAATTCTGCCCTGCAGCCGGGACACATCGTCGTTAGAGACACCGCATGCCTTTGCCACCTCGCGGAAGGCGCCTCGCGCTCGAAAGGTGTTGTGCGTTGAAATCATTGATGTGTGCGCCGCGCCGTATTTTCGGAATACGTAATCAATGACGTCATCACGACGCTGCCAGCAGAAATCGATATCGATATCCGGGCAATCGCTCCGCGACAGATTCAAGAAACGTTCGAATTGAATGTTGTAACGAATGGGATCGACGTTGGTGATCCCCAGCACATAGCTCACAATCGAGCTCGCCCCCGACCCGCGTCCAACGCTCGGCAACCGCTGCGAACGGGCAAAACGCATGATGTCGGCAACGACCAGAAAATACTCCACGAACCCGAGCTTTGTGATGACTTCGAGCTCGTACTCGAGACGGCGCTTTGCCCGCGGGGTGGCGGGCTGGTATCGCCACTTCAAGCCGTCTTCGGTCATCTGGCGCAATTCGGCTTCGGCCGGCCTGCCATCGGAGAGTGGACGCTCGGGAAAGATCGGTTTGCCGAGCGGAATGTGCAAGGAGCACTGCTCACCAACAGCCCGAGTCTCTTTTATTGATCCAGGCAGGTCGCTGAATCGTCTTTCGAATTCATCCGCCGGGCAGAGGAAATGCTCGGCCAGAGAATGATCTTCATCGGGTTCCCTGGTTACCAGTTGATTCTTGCGCATGGCGGTCAGCACGCGATGCAGGCGAATGTCAGACGGGTCGAGCAGCATGGCCGCGGTCGTGCCAACAGCTCGAATGCCGAGAGAATGCGCGGTCTCCAGGAGCCTCCTTTCCTCGTTGATGCTTCGTCCCGGCCGGATGATTTCCGCGCGAAGGGATTCATGGGGAATGTCACCGACAAGAGCTGACAACAGATCCGGTGAAGGCGTAAGAACAAACAGTCCTGCCTGGTGCCGAGCGATTGACTGTACGGTCAGTGGGATCAGTTCTTTTGTGCCTTTGGCCTTCTGATCGAATCCGGCCACGGAATCGAGGGGTGAGACCTCGCTTTCATCAGCGCCCGGCGGTCCGCCAAGATGGACCTGTGTGATGAGCTGGCAGAGATTCTCGTAGCCTTCGTAATCGCGGGCAAGGAGAACGGCCGTGCCGCGCAGGGTCGGTACAGAGGTTCCCAGGATGGGTGTAATGCCCCTTTCCGAAGCGGCCTGATAAAAGGGAATGGCCCCATAAAGATTCGCGAAATCAGTCAGCGCCAGGGAGCGAAATCCATAGCCACGCGCCCTCTCCAGTAGTTGCTCGGGGCTCGCAAGGCCGCTGCATAAAGAGAAATGGCTGTGGACGTGGAGTGGAATGTAGGACACTGGAAAAGCGAAACAGGCGCTAAGGGAATACAGACTGAAAACAGGTTAAGGGATCAGAAGATTGTATCTATCTATTCAGCGATTCTTTCCCCCGCCGAGTTTGCTCGGCGGAGCAGATGATTTTGCACTGACCCGCTCACCGCTCCGGTCAGACCTTTTGAAAGCCCTTCCGCCATTCAGGGCATGCCCCCTCCTTGATTGGCATATCTCATTGCATATAATCCTCCGTTCGATTTGCTAGAGGTCTTAGCTGTCGCGCTGATTGAGGAAGAATTGGGCGGCGGTTCCTCCCCTCAATGGCCGTAATGCTGACATGGGCGCTACCCCCACAGCTTTCTTACAAGTGACACAAGGGCCTAATCCAGGCCATGTCCACTCTCTGCCTGAAATGGTGGTGCTTGGTCGAATTCCTACCTGCGGCATCGTACTTACTGACCCTGCAGCCTCCCGGCAGCACGCAAGGATTCTTGCTGAGAATGGCGGCTTCTATGTCGAAGACCTCCAGAGCGCGAATCACACCTACGTAAACAATCAGCCCGTTACCAAAGTGCAACTCCGGGATGGCGACCTGATACGTATCTGCCGCCTTGAGTTCTGTTTCCGGGCCGGGCCGCCTACCGGTTACAACCAGGCCGCTCATCCTTCGTCAGGATACGAAACGGGCAAGACCCCACCACCAGTACAAGTGACCGCCACTGTCACCCCTACAACCGGGACACGTGCCTTCCCCGAAGCAATGACGCCACCTTCGGGCGCTTATCCGCTGACCGGTGAAGTCAACCTCACCGACAAGGCTGACAACGAGGATATCGAACGCAGTATCTTTTCTGTGGTCGAGGTCGAAGATCAGGATTTGGCAAAAGACATCCGCTCCATTCAGTCCCAGGAAGAACTGGAGGGGATGATCAAACGAATCGAAATCATCAACGATATCGGCAACCAGGTAAGCACCATCCTCGAGCTCGATGATCTACTGCCATCGGTGATGGAGCGATTGTTCACGGTGTTCCCAAACGCCGAGCGCGGATTTGTGCTCATGGTCGATCCAGATCGAAAGAAACTCGTGCCCAAGGTAATCCATCGCCGTGACGGTCAGGAATCCTCAGAGAAACTCCAGATTAGCAAAACCATCGTCCGGAAATCGATGTCCGACAAACAGGCCCTTCTGATTCAGGATGCGGCTGAAGATGACGATTTTGCGGCCGCGGTCAGCGTGATGAAATTCAACATCCGCTCGATGATGTGTGTCCCCCTCATCTGCCAGAATGAAGTGCTTGGAATCATCAGCATCGATACGACTCGCGCCGGCAAGAAATTTCGTGATGATGACCTGAAACTCATGACCGCGATCGCCACACCGATCGCCACCGCGGTGCGCAACACGCAGCTCGTGAAAGAGAAGGAAGGGGAAGTGGCAGCACGGACCTCAATGGAGCGGTTCTTCTCGCCTGCGCTTGTCGAAAAAATTATGGACGGGACAGTCAGCCTTGAAGGTGAACGCCGCTCAGGCATCGCCTTCTTCTCTGACATCGTTGGGTTTACGTCCATGTCCAACCGCATGGATGCCGAGGGTGTGGTGAAGCTTCTGAATTCCTATTTTGAGCAGATGGTGGGCATTCTTTTCAAGCATGAAGGTACCATCGACAAGTTCAGCGGCGATGCCATCATGGCTGTCTGGGGCGCGCCGGAGAATGTCGAACGTGAAGCCTGGCACGCGATCCAGGCCGCGCTGGAGATGCAAAATGCGCTCTACGAATTCAACTGCAAGCAGGAAGCAAACCAGGGCGAGACCATCGAAATGGGCATCGGGCTGAATCGGGGAGAATTCGTGGCCGGCCAGGTCGGCGCGAGCAGCCTGGTCAACTACACCATCATCGGCGACGACGTTAACCTGGCGGCACGCATCGAAGCCAAGGCCGGGCGCGGGCAGGTCTTCATCAGCGAGAGCGCCTTCGAGCAGATAAGAGGAACGGCCTGCACCGTGGAGTTGCCGCCCATCGAGGCGAAAGGCATCCCCGAGCCGATCACTATCTTCTCCGTCCGCGGCAGTCGCGATATTGAGAATGACGGTTCTGAGGATCTCGTCGTCTCCCTGCCATTCGTGCTCACAACTGAGGGGTCCGAGCCCAACCGTTCCTATTTCAGAAAGGCCGAATTCGATCCAGATCACAGTATTGTTTTCGATCTGGTTACTCCGATCTCGATCCAGGAAGGCCAGACGATCCATTGCGAATTCGACCTGACCGAACTCCCTGATATCCAGGACGCGGATGCGGAAATCATCGAGGTGAAGGAGTCCGACAAGGAGGGCATCCCACAACTGGCAAAAGCGAGGATGGCCAACGTCCCAGAGGTCTTACGCTCGCTGATGACGGTAGGCGAGGCCCAAGAGACCAGCGCCCTGTGGGCGGATATCGTGCGGTAGGCGGGGATTCAACAATGCAGCGTGGCGACGGTCGGTGACCTGAATGACGACCCGCTCGTCTTTGGCGGCTGCTGTGGCAACAGCTATTTCAGAAACTCCACCTCAGTCATCCAGAAAATCCCCTGGTAACCCTCATGACC
This sequence comes from Planctomycetota bacterium, assembly GCA_030740295.1. Next base: position 2,606 of record JASLXP010000204.1, on the reverse strand, counting down.
GCCCCCGGATGGCTGGAAGATGATTAGCCTGTCGGTCTGCACCGCCTCGAACTTGTGAGTTGTTGTATTCGCCGGTTGGTTGTCTTGCACGCGGATCGCTTTACGCCACTCTTTGCCTGTCCAGGTCATCACTTCAAAACGGCGGCTCGCCCAACTCGTATCTTTCCAGTTGGCCCAGGAAATCTTCACACCGGAAACCTGCATCGGCTTCGGGAACTGGAAACAGACCCAGTGATCCTCTTCCGAATCTGCCGATGCCCAGGTAACGCCGTGGGTGGAAGTGTTCGGCTCTTGAAGTTTTCCATCGAGAATACACTCGACGTTTTCATAGCCCTTGAAAATCGAATCCACGTAGATGGCTGTACCGTCTGCCGACCTTGCCGCCGGCTTGCCGAATACCGTCGGCGGCCGCGCTATCTGGAAGCTGAGGGAAACCGACGCGTCCGATTCATCCAGTGCGTAATCATCGCAGCGAAAAACGATCGTGGTCTTGCTGGGAGATTCCTTGCCCAGAACATCCGGCACGGAACACCGGATTGTCGCTCTCTTCGGGTTGCCTTCTTCTCTTTTGAAGACCACAGATTTCGCGTCCGGTTTGACCGCACGTCCATTTACGAAACACCTCGCCACTGAGAAGTCGATTGGGTTTTTTGCATCTTCAAAGGCAACCTCAAAAGTCTCCGGCATCTTGTCAATCCAACCCAGATCGATGGACTGCGGCTGAACCACTTTTCCATCGATGAGCACCTTTCTGATTTCCGGCGGTGCCTTGTCTTCCAGATCAAGCCAAACCGGTCTTCCCAGCAGAAGGTCGACTCGCCCTTCATTGAGATGGTCGGACTCGAGCTTGAAAGTCAGGATGCCATCTTTGACCTGTGCGCCCGGCAGTTCCTTCCATTCGCTGCCCGGGCTCCGGAAAAGGTTTTGGCCCTTAGCATCACCAAGCGGAATCGAAAGGGACAGGCCGGCAGTCGCTTCGATGCTGTACCGAATCCCAGTCGATTGCTGATCCTCAGCCAGGGCTGGAGACAGAAACGGTAAAGCCAGAAAAGGAAGAATCGGATTTATGGTCATATTGAATGAGCTGCCAAAGACTCAGGGCTACTCTCTATCAGGATATCTCAAGACCTTCTTTGCCGTGTTGCCCATGATGGCGTCGTAATCTCTGTCGCTGATGTCGGGGATATTTTTGCGGACGATCTCAGCATACCTATCGTAGCCGGGCTCAACCTGAATCCACGGGAAATCCGTTGCCCACATGAGCCGATCTGAACCGAATCTGGACAGCAACGTTCGTGACCAGGCAGCGATATCCTCGTAAGGATACTCAGCGCGGCTGAACGCATACTGGCCAGAAAGCTTCACGCAGACGTTTTCATAAGGTGTAAGGCGCCAGGCAGTGTGTTTTTCGATGGTGTAGCCGGCGATTTCAACCTTCGGCCGTCCGTATTCGTCAATGCTGAACTTGCCTTTCCCGGGCGTGACTCCCATGTGGTTCATAACCACGCGCACGTGCGGCAGCTCCTCGAGAATCCACGGAATCTGGAATGCATCCCGTGCGCAGCAATAGAGCCAGATGACAAGATCGTTCTCGGCCGCGTATTCCCAGATGGGCCATGTTTTAAACTGCCTGACATCCATCGGGGCGAATGGATCACGAGGGCCGCCAATCTTTGAGAGCCTGAAGCCGATAATCCCAGTACCGTCCGTTAGACGTTTCATGTGCTCCGCGGTGTCTTTGCAGTCCGGCGGGATAAGGCCAATGCCAAGAAACCGATTAGGATAATCTTTTAGACATCTCAACAAATAGTTGTGCTGCTCGATCTCATTGCCGCCGATCTGAATGAGCCCCGCTTGCTCAATGTTGCTGACCTCCATGAGCTCCATTAATTTTTCGACGGGCTCCTCGCGTTCGGGCGGCAACCAGTCGGAGGTGGTGCGAGGGAACTCCGCGCTCTCTTTAGTGAAAACGTGGACGTGAGCGTCGATGCGTGGCACGGGATCGAGATGTGGATGCAGTGACTTTGCCGGAGGCAATTGATTAAGAAAGCGATTGGCAGTATTGCGGGGATTCGCTCGTCCGTCTAATCAGAACCACTTCACACTTTGCGCATGAAGATCGCCCAGGTAGAAATTTTCGCACTCAAGATTGATTATCACTATGGCATCGGCGGCCACCAGGATACTCCAGGCCGCCTGCCAGGTACGGACTATTACATCGAGCCGCAATGGCCCCACGCGTACAGCCGCCTGGCCGAATCGTGCATCATCAAGCTAACAACCGAATGCGGTCTTGCGGGTTGGGGTGAAGCCTCGGCACCGCTCGTACCCGAGACCCCTGCATCCATCCTTGCCAATCTGGTGGGGCCAGCACTGATCGGTCAGAACCCGCTTTCGCACGAAGCCATATATGAGCGGCTCTTTCACTTGATGGACGTTCGCGGTCACACGTCCGGATTCATGATGGATGCGATCGCGGCCGCTGACATCGCAGTCTGGGATCTGCGCGGCCGGCACTACGGAGCCCCGGTGAGTGAACTGCTGGGTGGCCCTTTGCGCGCCCGGCTGTCGGCCTATGTTTCAGGTCTGCGCCAGCCGACATGGGA